>CAZUZD010000069.1:13844-22859 GCA_964624465.1 uncultured Isosphaeraceae bacterium | reverse complement strand
CCCTGCATCTTCGTCGTGAACAAGTGGGACCTGATGCTCGAGCAGAGCGAAGGCGCCCCGGATGTCATGGGCAAGTACGCCTACGCCGTCCAGCACTCGTTCCGCACCATGGCCTACGCCCCGCTGGCGTTCATCACGGCCAAGACGGGCAAGAACGTCAAGGCGCTCCTGAACCTGTCCCAGGCGATGTTCAAGCAGGCCTCGCGGCGGGTGAGTACCGGCACCCTGAACCGCGTGCTCCGCGAGGCCGTCGCCGCGCACCCGCCCTCGATGCGCGAGAACCGCACCCCGAAGATCTACTATGCCACCCAGGTCGGCACCGAGCCTCCCACGATCGTCCTGTTCGTCAACAGCCCCGGCCTGTTCGACGCGACCTACCAGCGTTACCTCATGAATGTCTTCCGCGATAAGCTGCCGTTCCGGGATATCCCGATCAAGCTGTACCTGCGGGCACGGTCGCAGGCCATGCCGGGCGAGCGGAAGGCGGCTGACGACTACGACCTGGGCGAGCAGGAAACCGAGCAGAGCCGCACCGCCAGCAGCGGCCGCTATGGCCCCGGCGACAGCGGGTTCGACCTGGCCGGCGAGGTCAACGACCTGCTCACCGACCTGGACGACTGATCGGGCCGGCAGAGCCCGGGGTGGCACGGCGGGCGGGCACGGTCTATGATCCGCCCGGGTGGGCGGTTGCGCCCCCCTGGGTCGGATGCCCGCCTCTCCCCACGCCGCAGGAGTTCGTGCCGATGCCGCGCGCCAGCCGCCGCCAGTTCCTCGCCACGCTGTCCGCCGCCACCCTCGCCGGGGCCGTGCCCCGGTCGGCCCGCGCCATCGATCCGATCGGCCGCACCCGTCCCAGCCACCTGAAGCTGAGCCTGGCCGCTTACTCGTTCCGCCAGTACCTCGACTTCCAGAACCCGAAGATGGACATGTTCGGGTTCGTCGACTTCGCCGCCGACCAGGGCCTCGACGGCGTCGAGCCGACCTCCTACTGGCTGCCGCCGGACGTCTCGGCGCCCTACCTGCGCCGGCTCCAGCAGTACGCCTTCGTGCGCGGCCTCGATATCTCGGGCACCGCGATCCGCAACGACTTCTGCCTGCCGGCCGGCCCCAAGCGGGACGAGGACCTCGCCCAGGTGCGGGGCTGGATCGACCGCGCCTCGGAGCTCACCGCCCCGGTCATCCGCATCTTCGGCGGCACCGTCGCCAAGGGCGACAGCGAGGATGCCGCGGCCGAGCGCGTGATCGCGGGGATCGAGTCGCTGCTGCCCTACGCCGTCGAGAAGGGCGTCACCCTGGCGCTCGAGAACCACGGCGGCATCACGGCCACACCGGCCCAGCTCCTGCGGCTGGTGCGCGGCGTGAAGGCCCCGCAGGGTGGCTTCGGCGTGAACCTGGACACCGGCAACTTCCACGGCGACGACCCGTACGCCGACCTGGCGGAGCTGGCCCCGTATGCCGTGAACGTGCAGGTCAAGACGGAGATCTCGCGCCGGGGGCAGAAGAAGGAAGACGCCGACCTGGGCAAGTTCATCCAGATCCTCCGCGACGCCAAGTACTCGGGCTATGTCGTGCTCGAGTACGAGGCCGCCGAGGATCCGATGACGGCGGTCCCCCGCCACCTCAAGACGCTCCGCGACCTCATCGGCTGACGGGCGGGGGCGACTCGGGTCCCAGCAGGCCCAGCAACTGGCGGGCGGCGGCCCTGGCGGCTTCGGTGGGCGCTGTCCGCTCCGCAGCCCGCGCGGCCGCTTGCGCTTCGGACCGGTGGCCGGCATCGATCTGGGCGACCGCCAGTCCGTACTGGGCCTCGAACAGGTCGGGCTCGGCCGTCAGGGCCTCCCCGAAGCGGGCCAGCGCGGCGTCGTAATCCTCCTCCACGAGGTGCGTGAACCCGACCCGCGCCAGCTGGAGCGCGGGCCGGGGCACCTGCACGGCCGATTGCCAGAGCGCCCGCGCCCGATCGGGCTCTCCCAGGTGCATCCGCAGGGCCGCCAGGCGATCGGCGACGTCCCACCCGCGCTCCCGGGGCTCGTAGGCGCGTTCCAGCAGGTCGGCGGCCGAGGCCACCCGACCGCGCTCGAGCAACTGGGCCACGGTTCGCTCCAGCTCCCCCAGATTCCGCCACGAGGCCGGCGGGCCGTCCCCCAGGCGCTGCCGGACACCCGCGGTGGCCTGCTCGCACTGCGTCTGGGTCTGCTCCTGGATCCGGTTGATCGGCGTGAGTCGGGCGATCTGCTCGAGGACCGGCAGCGTCGGTTCGAGCAGCCCCCGGGCCTGGTACAGACCGAGCAGCGAGACCTGGGTCGGGAAGTCATCGGGCCGGAGCGCGACGGCTCGCTTGAGGGCGTAGGTGGCCCGCGCCTGCGAGAGGTCGAACAGCGGATCGAACGCGCGCCGGACCCTGGCCGCGGAGACCTCGGGCGACACCGGGTCGCGGAGCAGCTCGAGCTGACCCAGCAGCTTCCAGGCGTCGGCCGCCGAGGGGTCGAGTGCCACCGCCTGGTGGGCGTAGCCGTGACCGAGCAGGATCAGGGGCTTCGCCAGGGTCGGGCTGACAGGGATCGACCGGCCTGCGCCGCCCGGGACCGAGCGCTGCAACAGGACCGCAGCCACGTTGCGCAGGGCCCTGGCGTTCGCATTGAGCGCCTCCACCCCGCGGGGGCTGGTCGCAAGATCGGGCTCGAAGTGGCGGGTCAGGAAGTCGATGGCCGACCGGGCGGCGGGGGCCGAGCGGGGGACGAAGACGGCGGCCATGGCATCGAACCAGACGCAGACGTGGCCGCGATCGGCCAGCAGGGTCGCCACGGTTTGCTCCGACCCGCTCTGGATCAGGTCGGCCACGATGCCAGGATCCCCCTGGCGCCGGAGCTCGGCCCGCCAGTCGCCCTGGTCGGCGGAGATCATGCCACTGAGCTGCCGGTAGGCGCCGTAGAGCTCCGGGCCGACCACCTCCAGGCGAGCGTCGGCATAGACCTGCTGCCGGGGGCTGTTGTGGTAGACGAACAGACCGGCCAGGCCGTTGTGCATGCAGAGGAAACGCTCGGGCATCCCCGGTCCGCCGGCGAACTTCACCGCCTCGTGCGGGTACCAGAGCGGTTTCTCGCCGAGCGCCACCGTGCGGCCCTCGCCCGACTGCACATAGAAAAGTCCCGAGCCCACCCAGGCCAGCGCCAGGCCCAGAACGCCGAGCACCGCCAGCCGCACTCCGAAGCCCGACGCGGTGTCCGGCCCGGAGGATCGGGCGCCGCGGCGGCGGATCACCGCGGCGGCCCACTCGCCGAAGTTCCAGGCGGTGACGGTGCCGACCACGGCCGCGAACTGGTGGCTGTTTCGGCTGGCCTTCCAGGCCATCCACGTGAAGGCCAGGTACAGCAGCACCCGGAACGGGCTCAGCCGGAACCCCTGGGTCGGGTCGCCGGTCGCGACGGCGGGCTTCGCACCGCGGGCCTTCGCCTTCGCGGGTTTCGAGGCGTCGGCGAGGGCCTTCGCTCCCTTCCGACGGGCGGGCTCAGGCTCGGGCTCGGCCGGCGTCACGACCCGGGCCAGCCGGGTGAGCACGCGCCAGACGACCGGGATCACGAAGCTGAGCGCGCCCAGCGCCATCGTCGCGAGCAAGATCCGGATCGGCAGGCTGCTCCAGCCGTTCTGAACCAGGAACGAGGCGAGCGACTGCAACTCGGCGATCGACTCGGCGAAGATCGGGTTATTCATCGTCCCGAAGAACAGCTCGAGCGGGAACAGGGCCCCGCGCCAGCCGTACGGATTCACGAAGCAGGCCAGCCCGACCGCCGCGACGGCGGGCAGGATCGTCCGCCACCACCCGCGGCGCTCGGGTCCGAGGGCCCCCCGATCGAGTGCGGCATCGACGAGGGCCATGCCGATCAGGACCGGCCCGAAGATGAACAGGCCCTGCGTGTTGACCCAGAGGACCTGGACGACCGGCAGCAGCCAGGCCAGCCGTGGCCGCTCCTTCCAGCGGAACAGGATGGCCAGGTCGATGGCCAGGTACAGCAGCGAGAGCGTCTCGGGCCGTACATACATGCGGCCGCCGAGCACGAACAGGGCCGGCAGCCACGCCAGCGCCATGACGGGCACCGGCCACTCCCGCCGCCTGGCGGTGAAGAGGAGGCCGACGGCGAGAGTCGTGATCACGCACTTGGCGAGGTTGAGCAGGATCACCCCGCCGCGCCGGTACCCCCAGGCGATGAGCACCTCGAAGCCCCAGTGCAGGTCGATCCAGGGCATCCCCGGTGCCGGCTGCCCCGCGGCGCCGGCGGGAGCGGCGGCCGGTCGGCCATAAAGGTACGGATCGACCTGCGGCGGCGGGGCGCCGTCGAGCATCGACTCGCCGGTGCGGAGGTGCCACCAGAAGTCGGTGTCGTTGAGCGGGAAGATCCCGAGCAGGAACGTGAGCCCGAGCAGGGCGGCCACGATCGCCAGATCGAGCGCCCGGATGGCCCGGAGGTGGCTGGCCGCGACCTCGGCGGCGCCCGGGCGGGGCCGCGATCGGGGACGGGGCGCGGCGGCCGGTTCGGGTGCGGAGCTCATCGGCGCGGGAGGCCCTCAGACGCGGGACCGATCGGGGTCGGGGGCCGGCCGTGGCCCCGGGGCGACCCGGAACTCCAGCGTACCCGGACGCCGCCAGGATGGTCGAGGGACGCGCCGGCCGCCGTGCCCTAGCAGCGTTGTCTGCCGGCGCCCGGCCTGCTAGCCTCGCGGGTGGCCACTCCCCCGCCCCGACCGCCTCCCGATGGAGACCCCTGCACCATGATCCGCACCCTCCTGCCCCGGATCGCGCTGGCCGCGCTGGGCCTGACCCTGATGAGCGGCCTGGCGACCGCCGGCGAGCCCAAGGTCGGCGACCCGGCCCCCGAATTCTCCCTCAAGGCCTCCGACGGCAAGACGTACAAGCTGGCCGACTACCGCGGCAAGCAGGCCGTCGTGGTCGCGTGGTTCCCGAAGGCGTTCACCGGCGGCTGTACCAAGGAGTGCAAGTCGTTCCGCTCCAGCAGCGCCGGCCTGAAGGCCAGCGGCGTGGCCTACTTCACGGCCAGCACCGACGACGCCGAGACCAACGGCAAGTTCGCCGAGTCGCTCGACCTCGACTACCCGATCCTCAGCGATCCCGAGAAGGGCGTCGCGAAGGCCTACGGCGTGGTGCACGAGGGCCGCGAGGTCCCCGAGCGCTGGACGTTCTACATCGACAAGGCGGGCGTCATCCGCCACATCGACAAGGGCGTGCAGAGCCGCACCGAGACGGCCGGCGCCGACGTGATCGCCAAGGTGCAGGAGCTGAAGCTCGGCTCCAAGTGACCGAGGGTTGGCCGCTCGCGGGCCCGGCCCACGCGGCCGGGTTCGCGTGCCTTCAGCCGACGCGGTGCAGCTCGGCCCACCGGCCCTTCAGTTCGCCCAGGATGTGGTAAAACAGCCGGCTGTGCATCCGGCCGGGGACGCGGGCGCAGGCCTCGGCCTCGAACGACTGGGGCTCGGTGTACTCGAGGTGGTGCGCCATCTCGTGCAGGAACGTGTCGAAGAGCTCGTCCAGCGGCCGGCGGCCGGTGGCCGTGTCGTGCGAGTAGATGCGGATCAGCCGCCGCCGCTTGTAGTAGCCGCCCAGGACCCGGGTCGTGGCCCGGGTGTTGATGTCCACGGTGTACGCCACCCGGCACTCGTGGATCCGCTCCAGCCGGGCCCGGAACAGGGGTCCGACGGCGGAGATCGGCGGCTCGAAGCTGGGCCCTCGCCGGGCCTCGACGGCCGCCCGCAGCGCACTCTCGGCGATCAGGGTCGCGCCCAGCCGACGCGCCTGCTCGGTGATGCTGGCCAGGTCGAACCGGGTCGGGTCGATCAGTTGCCGGCCACCATTGGGCAGGACCAGCCAGTAGCGCTCGGGCATGAGTCGGGGCGTCCGGTCGTCGCGACGATGGTGGGTCGACGTCGCGGGCGGGCTCGCACCGCGCGACGGGGTTTTGATGCCGTTATCATAGCCGACCCACCCGCTCTGTGGCCCCCATCGGCCCGGGTTCCCCGGGATCGCGGGACGGACCAGATGGTTGCGTGCCGCCCGGGGGGCGTCTATGTTCGGCAGCGAGGAATCTCGCCCGACCGGCACACTCCCCGCGACCCGTCGCGCCCCGGTCCCACGACCGGGCCCACGCGGTCCGACCGCCAGCCTCGCCGCCTCCGTCGACCCTCCCGAGGAGCCCGCCCCATGAACCCCCACCGCCCGTCCCGGCGCCCCCGGCGCTGGCCGGCCCTGGCGCTGTCCACCCTCGCCACCACCGGCCTGGCCCTCGCCGCGCAGCAGGCCCAGCTCGCCGGCACGCTCGAAGGCCACACCGAGCCAGTCTACGCCGTCACCTGGTCGCCCGACGGCCAGACGCTGATCACCGCCGGGTTCGACAACAGCGTGCGGGTCTGGGACGCCGCCACCCGCAAGGAGCTCCAGAAGCTCGACGGCCACACCGGCCTGGTCCTGGCCGTGGCCCCCAGCCCCGATGGCTCGCACATCCTCTCCGCCGGCCTCGACAAGACCGCCAGACTCTGGGCGCGCCCGAAGCCGGGCGCCTCGCAGCAGTTGACCGGCCTGCCGGCCGCGGTCCACGCGCTGGCCACCAGCCCCGACGGCAAGCTGCTCGCCTTCGCCAGCGGCCCCGTCGTCAAGCTCTGGGATCCGGCCAACCCCGCCCCCAGGGACCTCAACGGCCACGGTGGCGAGGTCGAGGCCATCGCCTGGCGGCCCGACGGCCAGCAGGTCGCCTCGGGCGACAAGGCCCGCTCGATCCGGTTCTGGAACCCCGCCGATGGCGCCTCGCAGGGAGCCATCGAGACGCCCGCCGACACCGTGCTCGGCCTCGCCTACCTGCCGGACAACGCCCAGCTCGTCTCGGCCGGCTCCGACGGTCTGGCCCGGCTCTGGCAGGTCCCGCTCGTCGAGCCGAAGGTCGTCGAGACGAAGTCGCCCGTGAAGGCGTTCGCCGCCACCCCCGACGGCCAGAAGACAGCCACGGCTGGCGAGGACAAGATCGTCCGGGTCTGGAACACCGCCGACGGGGCCCTGGTCCGCGAGATCACCGCACCCGAGGCAGTCACGGCCGTCGTGTTCAAGGACGACGGTGGTCAGGTGGCGTTCGCCACGGCCGCGAAGTCGCTCCACGTCCACAGCGTGGCGGACGGGGCCGAGGTCAAGAAGATCGAGGGCCTGCCCGGCCCGGTGACCGCCCTGGCCCTGCGGGCCGATGGCGCCTGGATCGCCTCGGCCACCGAGGACAACCTGATCCGCGTGCACAACGTGGCCGACGGCGCCGAGGTCAAGGCGCTGCCGGGTCATGCCGGCCGCGTCCATGCCCTGGCCTTCCACCCGGCGGACGGTAACCTGCTGTTTTCGGCCTCGGCCGACAAGACGGCGAAGCAGTGGAACGTCGGCGAGGGCAAGGCGGTCCGCGACTTCGGCGGGCACGGCGAGGCCGTGCTGGCGCTGAACCTCAGCCGCGACGGGCAGACGCTCGCCACCGGCTCGGCCGACAAGGTGGCCCGGCTGTTCCAGACGGGTGACGGCAAGGAGCTCAGCAAGTTCGCCGGCCATGGCGCACCGATCAACTCGGTCGCCATCGCCAACGATGGCAAGCGGGTCGCCACCGGCGGCGCCGACAACACCGTCCGGTTCTGGGACGCCGCCGATGGCCGCGAGCTGCAGGCCCTGAGCGCCCACGGTGCCCCGGTGCTCGGAGTGGTCGTGCTCCCCGACAACGCCCAGGTCGCCTCCGCGGGCGCCGACGCGAAGCTGCGGGTCTGGAAGCCGGCCGCCGTGCGGGTCTTCGCCGGCCACCAGGGCCCGGTGCATGCCGTGGCGCTCAAGGCCGACGGGGCCCAGGTCCTGACCGGCTCGGCCGACAAGACGGCGAAGGTCTTCGAGGTCGGGACCGGCAAGGAGGTCCGCACCCTCACCGGCCACGCCGACGCCGTGCGGGCGGTCGCCTTCACCAAGGATGGCCAGAAGCTCGTGACCGGCTCGGCCGACAAGTCGGTGCGAACCTGGAACGCCGGCAACGGCAACCCGGTGGCCACGTACCCGCCCCAGCCCGCCGCCGTCCTGGCGCTGGCCGTCGGTGGTGACAGCAAGACGCTCGTCGTCGGGCTGGCCGACAACACGGTGAAGGTGCTCGACCTGGCCCAGGCCGACCCGGCGAAGGCCGAGCTCCAGAAGGTCGAGGGGTTCGCCGGCCCGGTCGGCGCCGTCGGCCTCCTGCCCGACAACCTGACCCTGGCGGCCGGCTCCGAGGACAAGTCCGTCCGGCTGTTCCGGGTGGCCGGGGCCGGTGGGGCGAAGACCCTGAGTGGTCACGGCGGCCAGATCTACAGCGTGGCCTGGAGCCCCGACGGCAAGAAGGCCCTGACCGGCGCGGCCGACAAGACCGCGCGGATCTGGGACGTCGAGAAGGCCGCCCAGGAGCGTGCCATCGAGAACGCTCACGCCAACGTCGTCTATGCCGTCGCCATGGCCCCCAAGGGGGACCTCATCGTCACGGCCGGCGACGACAAGCTGATCAAGTACTGGAACCCCGCCGACGGCAAGGAGCTCCGCAAGAGCGAGGGCCACGGCGCCGCCGTCTACTGCCTGGCGTTCCGGCCGACCGAGGCGGCCCAGATCGCCAGTGGCTCGGTCGACAAGACCATCAAGCTCTGGAACGTCGCCGACGGCAAGGAGATCAAGACGCTCTCCGGCCACCCGGATGACGTCTACGGAGTGGCCTGGAGCCCGGACGGCAAGCGGCTCGCCTCGATCGGCTACGGCGGCAACCTGATCGTCTGGGACCCCGAGGCCGGCACGCCCGTCTTCCAGCAGAAGGTGGGCACGAACACCCCCTGCTACGGGGTGGCCTGGAGCCCCGACGGCAAGCAGATCGCGGTGGCCGCCTCGGACAACAAGGCGTATATTTTCAACGTGCCCTGAGGCCAGGCGGGCCTCCCCCGAAACAGCCAGGGCCGGCGCCGTCGGGAGGACGGCGCCGGCCC
>CAZUZD010000069.1:0-13834 GCA_964624465.1 uncultured Isosphaeraceae bacterium | reverse complement strand
CTGGCTGGCCAGCACCGATTTGCTCACCGCAGTGGTGGGCGGTGGGGTGGCCGGCGCCGGCCCTCGTCTTTGTGTCACGACGACCAGGAGCCGCGATGGCCCGCCGCGTCCAGATCGAGACCCTGCGCCAGCACCAGGACGCCCGTGGCAGCGTCTGCGAGCCGCTCCGCCCCGAGGAGCTGCCCGAGATGCGCAACGTCCACGCGGTCTGGAGCGAGCCGGGGGCCATTCGCGGCAACCACTACCACGTCCGTGGCACCGAGGTCCTCACCGTGTTCGGCCCCGCGATGGTGCGGATCCAGGAGGAATCGGACCGTTACGACACCGACGTGCCTGCCGGTGTCGCAATCCGGTTCACCTTCCCGCCTGGCATCCCGCACGCGATCCTCAACACCGGAAAGACCGCCGGCCTGACGATCGCCTTCAACTCCGAGGCGCACGACCCGGCCCGGCCCGATGTCGTCCGCGAGGTCCTGATCGACCCCTGAGCGCACGGCCCGAGCCGGGCCAGAAGGCGAATCCTGCAATCGGAATTGTCCCGCGTCTCAGGGTTCGAGGCGGCGGCCGATCTCCGACTGCTTGTTCGTCTCGTAGAGCTTGAGCCAGGCGTGTGCCTTCGGCAGGTCGGACTCGCGGCAGTAGATCCGGGGGTTGCCGTCCATGGTGCCCAGGGCGTCCTGCATGTCGATCGTGTCGGACATGGCGGGAATGCCGTTGCCGTTGAGCTGGTCGGCGATGAACTTCGCCTCCATCAGGCTGAACGCCTGGTAGCAGGTGACGAGCTCGTCGTCGGAGCCACCGACGGCCTCGGCCCAGCGGACCCGAGCCGGCTCGGCGATCGGGTCATACTGCCGGTCCTCGATCGGACCCGCCTGGTCGGCGGTCTGGAACGTCGGGTCCTCGACACCCTCCGCCGTGGTGCCGCAGCGCCAGCAGAGGTCGAACCCGGGATCCACCTGGGTCTTGCACTTCGGGCAGGTCCACATCGCTTGGTCCCTCGAACGGGGTGCGCGGCCGGGTGGCCGGGGCAGCTACGGTCAGTGTGTCAGATCCGGACCACCCGGAGCAGGTCCTCGGCCGCGACGATCGTGCCCGGATAGAACGGGCCGAACGCCGCGTATTGCGCCGAGGCGCGGTCGAACCGCATGGTGTACACGATCTCTTTCAGGAAGCTGGGGTTCTTCGCCCAGAGGGTCACGCCCCACTCCCAGTCATCGAGGCCGGTCGAGGCGGTGATGACCTGGGTGACCTTGCCGGCGAACTTCATCCCGCTCTTGCCGTGGTCGGCCATCATGGCGTTGCGCTCCTCGAACGGGAGCATGTACCAGTTCTGGCCTTCCAGCCGCGTCTTGCTCATGGGGTAGAAGCAGACGATGGGCCAGTCGGGGAATTCGGGGTACAGCCGCTGCTGGTTCATCGCCCCGAGCCGGGCGGCGTACTGCTTGACCTTGGTCTGGTACGAGCTCGACTCGGGGTCCATCCCCTCGCGCTCGCGGAGGATCTTGCCGTAGCCGTCCACATCGGGCACGTACTCCGAGACCTCGGTGATCGAGTAGAAGGAGTACGTCGGCACCAGGGCCGGGCCCAGGGCCGAGGCGTTCAGGTCGGTCTGCACCTTCTGGAGCGCCGCCAGGTCGGGGCCGGCCATCACCACGCCGAAGTCGGCCTTGTGCCCGACCATCACGAAGGCCTGGAGCTGCGTGGGCGCCCCCTCGGCCTTCGGGTCCAGGGCCCGGACGAGCTCGACGCGACCGCGGGCTCGCAGCGCCTCATCCATGCCGGCCAGCACCCCGCGGTCGACCCGGTAGAACAGGTGCAGGAAGTGCCAGCCCGACTCGGGCGCCGGCGAGGCGGCGAACAGGTCGGGGCCCGATTCCGTGGCCTCGGCCGCGTCGGGCGCCTGGTGGTGAGCGGGTCGTTGGGGGACGGGTGCGGCCTCGGACATCGGGCAAAACTCCTGGCGATCACGGCACAAGGGGCTGATCGCGATTGTACGACCGCCCCGCGCCGAGCGGCAAGGAAGCCGTCTGCCCGCCGATTGCACCCCTCACGCCCCGGCCCTAGAATGCGGCCCGTCGGCCCGACCAGAAACCCGCCGGGACCCCTGCGACGGCCCGGCACTCCGCGGACCCGACGACCCGAGATCCCCTGGCCTCGCCGCCGGGCAATCGCGGCGACGGCCTCCGGCTCGCGGCATCCGTCCCGACCCGCACCCTCGAATTCGGCGACTCCGCACCACCGCCAAAGATCCGCCGCGGCGCCGTCGGATTCGCACTCCGGCGGCCCGCCTTGAGGTAGGCTATGGCGAGGGATGCGGCCCTCCGCCGCAATCTTCACCTTGTTCAGCGGTTTAGTGGGACTTAAAATCGGAATAAGCCTTGCGGACCGCAACGTCGGGTGACCCGGGTGTCCCGGGGGCCGACAGCGTTCAGCGCATGCTCCGATCCAGCAAGGGGGACGGAACCGATGATGACGCAGCGGCGATCGATCGCGACGCTTTTCGCCGGGTGGAGCCTGATGGTCGTGCTGACCCTGCCGACGACGGCCCAGGCGGGCCACGGCCGCGGCGGCCGGCATGTCGTGGCCACCGGCCCGATCAGTTACATCAACGCCCCGGCCACCGAGTCCTACGGCGGCTTCCCGGGCCAGGTCGTCTACGGCGCCCCGATCTACAGCGGCCCGGCTCCCGTGGCCCAGCCTGCGACCAACGTGCGGGTGGCGCCGATCATGCCGAATTACAACACCGTGCCGGACATGGGCCTGGGATACTCGCCCGTCTCGGCCCTGCTGCAGACCCAGCCGGTCCGGTACCACCACGTGCCGGTGAACTTCTACTACCCGATCTCGTACTGAGCTGGCCGTGCGGCCGGGCGTCCCGGGTGGGGCGCCCGGCCGACCGTTCGTCGGGGCGCAGCCCCATCCAGGAGGAAGGTCGCATGGCGTCCGCCGAAGTCGATCACACGCGGGTCCGGGGTCGCATCTACGACGACATCACCCAGTGCGTGGGCAACACCCCGCTGATCCGACTGCGGCGGGTCACCGACGGCAGCCCGGCCGAGGTCCTCGCCAAGCTCGAGAACTTCAACCCGCTCTGGTCGGTCAAGGACCGGATCGCCGTGGCGATGATCGACGCCGCCGAGCGCGACGGCAAGATCAAGGCCGACACCCTGATCATCGAGCCGACCAGCGGCAACACCGGCATCGGCCTGGCCTTCACCTGCGCCGCCCGCGGCTACCGGCTCATGGTCACCATGCCCGAGAGCATGAGCCTGGAGCGGCGCCGGTTGCTCAAGGCCTTCGGCGCCGAGATCGTACTCACCCCGGCCACCGAGGGCATGCCGGGCGCGGTCCGTCGGGCCGAGGAGATCGTGCGGACCACGGCCAACGCCTTCATGCCCCAGCAGTTCAAGAACCCGGCCAACCCGGAGATCCACCGGCACACCACCGCCGAGGAGATCTACCGCGACACCGACGGCAAGCTCGACATCCTCGTCTGCGGCGTCGGCACCGGCGGCACGATCACCGGCTGCGGCGAGGCGCTCAAGGCGAAGATCCCCGGACTACAGGTCGTCGCCGTCGAGCCGGCCAACTCGCCGATCCTGACCCAGAAGCGGGCCGGCGACCCGATCAAGCCGGGCCCGCACAAGATCCAGGGCATCGGCGCCGGCTTCATCCCGGACGTGCTCAACGTCGCGGTCATCGATGAGGTCGTGCAGGTCAAGGACGAGGAGGCGTTCGAGATGGCCCGCCGCCTCGCCCGCGAGGAGGGGATGCTCTGCGGCATCTCCTGCGGCGCGGCCGCCGCCGGGGCCATGCAGGTCGCTGCCCGGCCCGCCAGCGCCGGCAAGCGGATCGTCGTGATCCTGCCCGACCTCGGCGAGCGCTACCTCTCGACGCCCCTGTTCCCCGAGTGACCTCCGGCCCTCAGCGACCGCGATCCCCGGAGCGGCCCGATTCACCTTGAGCCCGACGATGCCTCCTCGGCGCCGTCGGGCTCGTCGCATTCCTCCAGGGCGATGAGCAGGCCAAGCTCCAGCGGCACGACGTGCGTGCCCACGTGTTCCCCCTCGGGGACCTCGATCCAGGACTGGATCAGCCGTCGCACTGCGGACCAGGCCGCGTCGAGCGCCGGAACGCGGGTGGCGGCCAGATCCAGGGACGGATCCTCGAGGAAGCGACGGCAGGCGTCGGCGTCGCGTGAGTGCTCACGACGGCAGGCGATCGGTCGGAGGGCATACGCCCGGCAGCGCCCAGCCTCCCGGTCGAGGAGGGGACAGGGCCGGCGAACGGCATTGAGCGCGGCCACCTGCTCGGCCAGCGTGAGCCGCTCCAAACCCTGCCTCTGGAGGGTCTGCCAGCCCTGGCGAAGCCGGTCGTGGAGCTCGGCCAGCTCGTCCGGGGCCAGGGCTTCAATCAAGCCGGAGGCGAGCAATCGGGCCTCCAGCACGGTGAGCTGCACGACCTGGTGACAGCAGTGCGAACAGCCCTGGTCGCAGGCCAGGCCCAGGACGGTCAGACCGGGACCACTGGCATCCCCGCCCGGGGCCCGATCCGTGACCGTGTCCTGCCAGCGATCGAACGCGGCATACAACCAGTCGTCGGCCGGGAGGTCGCCCGCCTGATCGGCGAGTCTCTCGATCCGGTCACTCAGCTCGGCGAAGAGCGCGTCGCCGTCGAGGTCGAGGCGATCGGGGTGAGGTTCGAGACTCATCGCCAGGTGTCCGGTCGGTCTCTGAGCTGCCGCGGGTCGGCCGAAGGTCCGCCCGAGGCCGCGCGAGACGCGCCACTCTCAGACTGGCGGGCCATGGGGCTTCCGTGCAGCAGTGATTGTTTGTGGAATGAGTCAACTGGGATTGCGACGCAACGAACGACCTGGAATCCCCCGCACGACCCAGGCGGGCCGGAACTCCGGACACGAAGGGACACCCGCATCATGGCGATCGAGATTTCGTGCCCCGGCTGTGGCCAGGTCTTCCGGCTCCGGGACCATTATGCCGGTCGGACCGTCCGTTGCTCCAGGTGTCAGGGCCCGATCCAGGTCCCGACGGATGACGACGAATACGCCATGGCGGAGCCCGAGGACAGCCCCGATGAGCCAGCCCGATCCAGTGGCGGACTGGTCCGCGGCCGGACCGAGCGCAGCTACATTCACCTCCGCTGCCGGACGGAAACGGAACTGGACGGACCGGAACTCAGGGCCGTCGCGGACCCGCTGGCTCGCATGGTGCGCACCTACTGTGCGGAGTGCGAGGAGCATTTCCCCATGGACCAGTTTGCCTGGAGCGACACCGGGGAGAAGATCTCCGACTACTACCGGCGGTACCAGGGCCAGGTCTCGCCATTGCTGAGGGTGCTCGCGTCACGGCTCGGGATGTTCCTGATTGCCGGCGGCCTGGCCTGGTTCGCGTTCTCAGGGAGCTTGGTCTTCCACAGCATCTGGGTGCTCGGTGCTGGACTGCTCCTGGCCGTCGGCTCCGTGGCCGCTCATACCCTGGTCCTGGGACCCTGGATCCTCAACCGCGCGTTCGGGACCAGTGACTCGCGGGAGCTGAACTGACCGAGGCCACTCGCGGAACTGAGCCTGGCCACCGGGACGGCGATCCGGTGACCACCTCGGCTGGCTCGTCGGGTCGCCCGTCATTCCGTGACGTCGGGGTCCGGGCTCAGTGGCATCGGTTACGAGGCAGACCCTGGCCGGCACGGGTGTGGTGAACGTTCCGTGAATCCAGGGGCCGCTCGAACCCGCCGGCTCGCACGGCTGGCGGTCCTTGGCCACTGGCCCGATGGTGGCCGGATGGCCGACAATGGGGTGGGTTGCACCGGTGTTGACCGCGGGGTCGCGTGACGATGCCGGCGCGAGACAAAGTTGGGGATTCCGAGCAACGCCGCACCGAGCGATCGGTTCGTGCGCTAGGATCGGACCAGAGTCAGCGATGGAGATCCTTCGCCATGGCAGCCGCAGACCTTTCCCTCGAACACAGGCTGGTCGGGGACCTGTTCCACCTGCCGCCGGACCGAGCCGCCTGGAACCAGTTCCGGCTGACCGACGCGCAGGTGGCGCATTACCACGAGCACGGCTACGTCTCGGGCATCAAGCTGCTGGAGGAGGATCAGGTCGACGCCCTGCGTGCTGAGCTGGCCGAGTGGTTCAACCCCGATCATGCCGGTCGCGAACTCTGGTACGAGTACCACACCAACGAGTCGAACGACCCGGACACGGTGCTGTTCCATGCCCTGGGCTCGTGGCGGATCAAGCCGGGGTTCCATGACCTGCTCTGGAATCCGGCCTTCACCGTGGCGGCCAGCCAGCTCCTCGACGGCCCGGTGCGCTTCTGGCACGACCAGCTCTTCTGCAAGCCGGCCCGGCACGGCGGCGTGGTGGCGTGGCACCAGGACTACTCGTACTGGACCCGCACCCGTCCGATGAACCACCTGACCTGCTGGATCGCGCTGGACGACAGCCAGCAGGACAACGGTTGCCTCCAGTATGTGCCGGGTAGCCACCGCTGGGACCTGCTGCCGATCACCGGACTGGCCGGCGACATGGTCGCCATCCGCGAGGTCCTCAACGACGAGCAGTGGCACCAGCTGCAGAACCCGGTGGCCATCGAGGTCCCGAAGGGCTACGCCTCGTTCCATCATCCGCTGCTGGTGCACGGCTCGTTCGCTAACCGCACCGATCGGCCCCGCCGCGCCGTGGTGATCAACACCTTCCGCGATGGCACCCTGTCCGACTCGGACGAGCCGGTGCTCCAGGGGGTGCCGGCCATCCCGCGCGGCCAGGCGATGAGCGGGCGGTTCTTCCCGCTGCTGCTCGACCCGAGCCGCCTTCCGATGGGCGGTTGATCCGAGGCGTGGGGGCGGACCCCGGCCCGGCCGCCCCGCCCCCGTGCCCCGGAGCCCTCCATGCTGGCCAAGCTCTCGTCGTACACGCTGATGGGCATCGAGGCGACGCCGGTCGTCGTGGAGGTGGACGTCTCGGCCGCCGGTGTCCCGAAGACGGTCCTGGTGGGGCTGGCCGAGGCGGCGGTCAAGGAGAGCACGCACCGGGTCGAGCGGGCCCTGGTCAACTCGGGGTTCCGCCGGCCGCAGGACCGGGTGGTCATCAACCTGGCGCCCGCCGACGTCCGCAAGGACGCCGGCGGGTTCGACCTCCCCATTGCCCTGGGCTCGCTGGCCGGCAGCGGGCAGGTGCACCTCGAGCGTCCCGGCCGATTTGCGGTCGTGGGCGAGCTGGCCCTGACCGGCGAGACCCGGCCGATCAAGGGCGCCCTGGCCATGGCGCTGGCCGCGGTGGCCGAGGGCTGCGACGGCCTGCTCGTGCCCACGGCCAACGCCTCCGAGGCCGCGGTCGTCGACGGTATCGCCGTGTACCCGATCGGCAGCCTCACCGAGGCCGTCGGGTTCCTCAGCGGTCAGCTCGACCTGGAGGCGACCACCGTCGCGCTTGAGGAGGTCTTCCAGCTCCAGTGCCACTCGGAGGAGGACTTCTCCGACGTGAAGGGGCAGGACTACGCCAAGCGGGCGCTGGTGATCGCCGCCAGCGGCGGCCACAACGTGCTCATGATCGGCCCGCCCGGCACCGGCAAGACGCTCCTCGCCCGACGGCTGCCGACGATCATGCCCCCCCTGAGCCCGGCCGAGAGCCTGGAGACGACCCGGATCTACAGCGTGATGGGCCTGCTCCGGCCGGGCCAGACGCTCATGGCCGTGCGGCCGTTCCGATCGCCGCACCACTCGGTCAGCGACGCCGGCCTCGTCGGCGGCGGCAGCATCCCGCAGCCGGGGGAGATCTCGCTGGCGCACAAGGGGGTGCTGTTCCTGGACGAGCTGCCCGAGTTCAACCGCAAGACGCTGGAGGTGCTGCGACAGCCGCTCGAGGAGGGCTCGGTCACGATCAGCCGGGCGCTGCGGAGCACGAATTTCCCGGCGGACTTCATCCTGGTGGCCGCCATGAATCCGTGCCCGTGCGGGTACCGGACCGATCCCAGGCGGACCTGCCACTGCGCCCCGCCGCAGGTCGAACGGTATCTCGGCAGAATCAGCGGCCCGCTGCTGGACCGGATCGACCTGCACGTGGAGGTGCCCGCGGTGCCGATCACCCAGCTGGCCGAGGCACCGCCGGGCCCGACCTCCGCCGAGCTGATCCGCGACGTGCTCCGGGCCCGCGAGTGCCAGTCGCGCCGCTTCGGCCCCCGGGGCCCGCAGGTCAACGGCCGGATGACCCCGCGCCAGATCCGCAAGTTCTGCCCGCTGAAGCCCGAGGCCGCCAGCCTCCTGAAGGGGGCGATGGAGGAGCTGGGCCTCTCCGCCAGGGCTCACGACAAGATCCTCCGCGTCGCCCGCACGATCGCCGACCTGGAGGGCACCGCCGAGATCCAGCCACACCAGATCGCCGAGGCGGTCGGCTTCCGGTCCCTGGACCGGAGCGTGTGGGTGTGAACAACGGCACCCGGATCGGCGCCGGCGAATTGGCCCAGCTAGTGGCCGGAGCCGGTCGGCTCGCTATGATAGAGATTCCGGCCGGCCCGCCGGCGGGTGCCCCAGACGCCCCGCCCACCGCCGTCCGGCCCGCCCGGGGTCGATCCGAGGCCACGCCGAGGCTCTGATGATGTCCGTCGCTCTGCTGGCATTGCTGGGTTGGATCTGGACGGCGTCGGACCAGGAACCGGCCGCCCTGGTCCAGCAGCTCGGCTCGGTTCGCTATGCCGAGCGCGAGGCCGCCGGGTCCGCGCTGCGGGCGCTGGGCCGGGAGGCGCTCGACGCGCTGCGCCCCGCCCGGACCTCGGCCGACCCGGAGATCCGGAGCCGCTCGACCGAACTGGTCGAGGAGATCGAGGCCGCGCTGCTGATCCAGCCGACCCTGATCCAGCTGAATTACCGCGACCGGACGATCGCCGAGGTCGCTGGCGACCTGACCCAGCAGTCGGGCTCCCTGATCTCCCTGCAACCGGACGCCTCGCCGGGCTGGACCGAGCGCCGGATCACGCTCGTGCGGGCCGACCGCGTCCCGCTCTGGGAGGCGATCCACGACCTGTGCCGGGCCGGGCAGCTCCGGGTGACCCCCGTGAACGCCATGATGGGCCCCCAGGTCCCTGGCCAGCGTCCCCTGGCGGCCGAGCTGGCACCCGCCCAGGGTCCGGCGGGGCCTGCGATTGTGAGCGGCCCGTTCCGGGTGGTGGTCACGAGCCTCGAATTCCACAAGGGTCGCAGCTTCCTGCACCCGAACGTTGCGATCACGCTCCCGGGACAGCCGGCGGCCCGCCCTGCGGGCGCCAACCCGGTGGCGGGGCTGGTGAGCGAGAGTTTCCTGATCGGCCTTCAGGTCCAGGCCGAGCCGCGCATGACCCTGGCGCAGGAGGGGCCGGTGAAGCTCCTCGAGGCCGTCGACGACCTGGGTCAGTCGCTGCTGCTCCCGGGCGGGCCGCAGAGCCCAGCGGTCCCGAACGGGTTTCAGGGCCTGGCGAATGCCGGCAGCAGCCTGATCGCCGCACAGCTGCCGCTGGCCATGCCCAAGCGGCCCGGCACGGTGATCCAGCGGCTCAAGGGCACGATGCCGGTGGCGGTGATTGCCCGCAAGCCCGACCCGCTGATCGTGCCGCTGGCCGAGAAGGACAAGACCATCGAGAACGCCAGCATCGCGATCACGGTGCACGGCGTGAAGCAGGAGCCCGGCCAGGGGTTCAGCCTGATCGACCTGACGGTCAAGAACAAGGGCGAGGCCGAGCCGTCGGCGCGGGTGGGTTTCGGCCCCGAATTCATGCTCTTCCGCCACAACCCTGGCAACCCTCAGAGCCAGGTTGAACTGGTCAACCAGGAGGGGCGTCCGCTCCAGAACTGGTTCGCGATCCAGCCTCAGCCGGGCAACGATGGCATGCGAATGACCGTGCGGGTCATGAACAACGAGAACCTGGGCCCTCCCACGGCGATCCGCTACTACGACCTCTCCCGCGCGACGACCGACGTGACGTTCGAGCTCCGCGACATCCCGATGCCCTGACCCGTCCCTGCCCCGCCCCCGAGATCGGACCGGCAGGGGGGGCCGCCCACCCACCGACGATCGGCCCAGGAGGATCGCGACCGATGTGGCCGGCCCCGCTCGCCTGTCTGACGCTCGGCCTGCTCTGCGGCGCGTCCGATCGCCCCGATCCCGAGACCCTCGTCCGGCGACTGGGCTCGCCCCGGTTCGTCGAGCGCGAGGAGGCCACCACCGCCCTGCTCGACCTGGGTCGCGACGCGGTCCGGGCGCTGAAGTCTGCGCGGGTCGATGGGGACGCCGAGGTCCAGGCCCGTGCCGCCTGGCTGCTGGACTCCATCGATCGCCGGATGCTGACCCTCCCGACCCGCCTGCCGCTCGACCCGGGCGAGCGATCACTGGGCCTGCTGGTCCGCCAGTTCGCCGACCGCACCGGCTTCGACCTCGAGCCCGCGCGGGGGGGCGACGCGACGCGATCGATCCTGGTCGAGGCCCAGCCGGACGCCGAGGTCGAGCCCACGTTCTGGGACGCTGTCGATCGCGCGGGCCTGGAGCCGGAGTGGAACCCCCGGGAGGCGCCTCGGTTCGGCGCCCCTACTCCGGTGCAGGCGATGCGACTCGGCCGGGCCGCGGTGCCTCCGGGTATTCACACGAACGCCGGGCCGTTCCGGCTCGCGGTCAAACGCACCGCCCCGCTCCGCCCCGAGCCCGAGGTCCTGCGGCTCGACCGGGCGGCCCCGAAGCGGCTGAACCGAGCCGAGGAGCCTGAGGAGTTCGACCTCAGGCTGGAACTGTCCTCCGAGCCTCGCCTGCGAATCCGACCGGCGGGGGTCGTGCAGGTGCTCGAAGCTCGGGACGACCGCGGGAACGACCTGATTGGTCCCGGCGGTTCCGACCGGCCGCAGGCCATGCTCGAGGCCAGCGGCACCTCGTCGCCATTCCTGCCGCTCACGCTCAGCCTGAATCGGCCGGAGGCCGACGCCAGGGTCATCCAGCGCCTGCGGGTACGCGTGCCGGTGCAGATCGAGGGGCGGAAGTCGGAGCCCATCGAACTGCCGCTGACCGGGGATGCCGCCGCCACCCGGGGTGCCGTCTGGTGCGGTGACGGGTTCCTGATCGTGCAGAACCTGGCCCGCGTGCCCGGTCGGGACACCTGGCGGCTGGACATGACCCTTCAGCCCGAGGACTGGCGCGAGCGGTTCGGTCCCGGCATGCGCATGGGCGGCCAGCGCCGGATGCAGTTCGACCCGTCGCTCTTCGATCGGATGTGGAGCAGCATCGAGTTGATCGATGCGCAGGGCGAGCGGCTCAACCCCGCGATTGGCCGCACCGCCCGCATGACCCCCGAGGGCTTCCTGGTTTCGATTGAGTTCCCGACCGAGGCCCAGGCCCCCGTCCGGCTCCGCTACCACGGCGTGATCCGGGAGCAGGCCGACCTGAGCTTCGAGCTGACCGAGATCCCGCTCCGGCCCGGCCGTTGATCAGCCGGTGAGGACCAGGTTGTCCCGATGGACGACCTCGTCGTAGACCGTGCCGGCCAGCTCGCGCACCTGCTCGGTGCGCAGGCCACGAATCCGCAAGGCCTCCGGGGTCGAGTAGTTCGTGAGCCCTCGGGCGAACTCATGGCCCTCCTGGTCCTGGATGCCCACGACGTCCCCCTTGCCGAACTCGCCCACGACGTCCACGATGCCGATGGCCAGCAGGCTGCGGGCGCCCGACTGGAGCGCCTGCTTGGCACCAGCGTCGACGACGAACTGGCCGCGCGGTCGGGCCGTCAGGCCGATCCAGCGCTTGCGGGCCCCCTGCGACTGGCCGCCGGCCAGGAACAGGGTCCCGACCGGCTCGCCCGCCAGGATTCGCGTGAGCGGCCGCTCCTTGCGACCGCCGGCGATGATCACCGAACCCCCGGCATGCGTGACCTGACGGGCCGCCATGAGCTTGCTGCGCATGCCGCCAGTCCCCAGCGAGCTGCGGCTGTCGCCGGCCAGTCCCACCACGCTGTCATCGAGCCGTGGCACGAGCGGGATCACCTCGCCGAGCCCCGCCTGCCCCGGGTCCGAGCGGCAGAGGCCGTCGACCACGCTCAGGATCACCAGCAGCTCGGCCTGGAGCAGGTTGGCGACCATGGCCGCCAGGCGATCGTTGTCGCCGAACTTGATCTCGTCGACGCTGATCGTGTCGTTCTCGTTGATGATCGGCACGGCGTCGAAGTCGAAGAGTGCCGACAGCGTGTTCCGCATGTTCAGGTATCGCGGGCGGCTGTCGAAGTCCTCGTGCGTCAGCAGGAGCTGGGCGGCATGGCGGCCATGCTTGCGGAACTGATCGTCGTAGGCGCGGATCAGGTACGCCTGGCCCACGGCGGCGGCCGCCTGGATGTGGGACAGGTCGGTCGGACGGCCCGGCAGGCCGAGCTGGCCAATGCCCGCACCCACGGCCCCCGAACTGACCAGGGCCACCCGCCGGCCGGTGGCGGCCACGGCGCTGATCTGCTCGGCCAGGTGGCCGATCCGGTCGTGATCGAGAGTCCCATCCGGGGCCGCCAGGACGCTGGTCCCCACCTTCACGACCCAGGTACGGGCCGAGTGCATCACTTCATCGCGGACCAGATCACCCGGCATCGACGACTCCGTTCGAAGGGGGAGGCGGTCAGGGGAGAGGGGCCTGCCGGACCGCGACCCTCGGGGTCGGGCTGGCGGGCCTAAATCTTGACCAGGAGCGGAGTTTTGCTTCAAGGCTCCGAGGCCACCGCCAACTCCGAGGCGGCCGGGGGGCGGCTCTGAAGGTTGTCCGCTCCATCGGTCGACATTATAATGACGACTCGCTCGAAGCCTAGGCGAACCGATCGCCTGGCCCGGGCCAGGGCCGACTGCGCGGCGTCCCACCGAATTCCACCTCTCCGCCCGAGCCCGGACCGCGACGATGCGGGCCCGGGTGCCGGCGTCAGGCCAGGACCCCGCTTCCCATGGACGATATCCATCACGAATGCGGTGTGGCTGCGGTCTACCACGCCCCAGGCCGGCCCGTCTCGCCCCTCGCCCCGATCAAGGGCGACCTCGACAGCATCGCCCGGCTGATCCCCCGCATGCTGCTGGACATGCAGAACCGTGGCCAGCTCGCCGCCGGCATGACCAGCTTCAAGCCCAGCCGCCAGGCGATCCTCGAGACCCACAAGGAGCTGGGCACCGTCGTCGAGGCGTTCCGGCTCAACCACCGGGCCAAGTTCGAGTCGCTGATGAAGCGGCACGACGGCCAGGCGGCCATCGGCCACGTCCGCTACGCCACCTGCGGCCCCGACGAGCGCAGCTACGCCCAGCCATTCGAGCGGGCCCACGGCCGCAAGGCCAAGTGGTTCGCCTTCGCCTTCAATGGTCAGCTCGCCAACTATCCCGCGCTCAAGGCCGACCTGCTCCGGCAGGGTGACTACCACCTGAAGCGGGATACGGACACCGAGATGATCATGCACTCGATCAGCTACGAGCTGCAGCATCAGGGGCCGCAGACCGACTGGGTGAGCGTCTTCCGGAACCTCGCCGAACGCTTCGACGGCTCGTACACCATCGCCCTGCTGACCGCCAAGGGGGAGCTCGTCGTGGCCCGCGACCCGCTCGGGCTGCGGCCGCTCTGCATCGCGCAGGATGTCGAGGAGTACGTCGATACCGACGGCCAGACCCGGACGCGGCCGGGGCCGCTGTTCGCCGCGGCCAGCGAGAGCGTGCCGCTGACGAACCTGGGCTTCCGGGACGTGCGCTCGCTCGACCCGGGCACCCTGGCGATCGTCGGCGAGCAAGGCATCCGCATCGAGCGATTCGCCCCCACCCCACGCACCGCGCACTGCTTCTTCGAGTGGATCTACTTCGC
>CAZUZD010000068.1:0-22874 GCA_964624465.1 uncultured Isosphaeraceae bacterium | reverse complement strand
ATGAGCCGGATCAACACGCCGATCGCCTGCGTCGTGATCGGCGAGGGCGGCTCGGGCGGCGCGCTCGGCATCGGCGTCGGCGACCGGGTCGCGATGCTCGAGCACGCGTATTACTCGGTCATCAGCCCCGAGGGCTGCGCTACCATCCTCTGGAAGGGCGCCGAGCACGCCCCGCGCGCCGCCGAGGCCCTCAAGTTCACCGGCCGCGACCTGCTCCGCTTCGGGATCATCGACGAGGTCATCCCCGAGCCCCTGGGTGGCGCCCACCGCGACCACCGCGAGGCGGCGGCCAACCTCAAGGCGTTCCTGATCCGCTCGCTCCGCGAGATCGCCGAGCAGCCGGCCGCCACCCTGCTCGACCGCCGCTACGACAAGTACCGCCGGATCGGCGCCTACCTGGAGAACCCGGCGGAGATCGCGGGTACGCCGCACGACGCCACCACGTCCCCGGCCGCCGCCCTCTGACACCCCTGCGCCAGGGGCTCAATCTCCTGGCCTGCGCCCACTCCAGGCCCGCGCGGGGTGCGTGCCGACGCGCGCCGATCGACCGCTCAGATGCGGAGGAAGATCCGGCGACGGTACATCCAGTACAGCAAGAGCCACATCGTCAGCACGACCAGGGCGCCGTGGACGGCCGGATCGTACTGGGGGCCGAACGCCCGGAACAGCGAGTCGCTCAGGTGCACGCGGAGGTTGGTGGCGATGAACTTCTCGAACAGCCAGGTCATGAGGTAGGCGGCGATCGAGTTCATCCCGACGACGATCAGCGGCGCCGTCAGCCATCGCAGCCCGCCCAGGTCGACGACCGCATGGAAGGCCGCCAGGAACAGAAAGCACCAGCCGCCGCTGAACAGCACCCAGCTCGGCGTCCAGATCCGCTTCACCAGCGGGCAGACCCCCGTCGCGTTCAACGCCCAGCCGGCGCCCAGCCCGACCAGGCCGGCCCCGACGAGCCAGGCGAGCGTCCGGGCCGGGGGCCGTTCGCGGCGAAGCCAGTCGCCGGCGATCAGCCCCAGCAGCATCGTCGCCAGGGTCGGGATGAAGCTCAGGGTCGCATAGCCGCCGCCGTTGAAGCGGAAGGGTTCACCCCCCTCGCGGGGGAAGAGGTTCAGGAACCAGACGTCGAACGCCCAGGCGGGGTTGCTGTTCTTGTTCCAGTGCGCCGGGAAGCCGGTCATGAGGTGTGGCCAGTCGGCTGGCACGCCCACGGCGGGGTAGTCGAAGTCCGCCCCTGGCAGCGGGTAGAACGCGAACAGGGCCCAGTAGCCGATCAGGATCGCTCCCAGCGCGATCCAGCGGTCGCGCTGGGGCCGCAGGCCCAGCAGGAACAGGAACGGGTAACCCAGACCGATCTGCGTCAGCGTGTCCTCGAAGGTGTACCGGGTCTGCGTGTGCCCGATCGAACGCAGGAAGATCCCCAGGAAGACGAGCACCAGCGCTCGCCAGAGCGCATGGGCCGTCATCAGGGCGATCGACTGCCCCTTGCTCGCCCGGTTGGCCAGCGACAGCGCCATCGCGGTGCCGACCAGGAACGAGAACGACGGCTGGATCAGGTCATGCAGGGTGCACCCGATCCAATCGACGTGCTCCTGGTGGTGGGCCAGCAGCCCCCAGATGCGGCTGCCCGGCACCTGCTTCGCCACGCCGGCGAAGTGGAACGCCTCGGCGATGAGCAGGAACATGACCAGGCCGCGATAGGCGTCGACCGAGGCCAGCCGTCCCGGTCGGCCCGGACCGGCCGGAACGATCTCGACGATGGTCGTGATGTCCCGAGGGGTCCCGGGGGCGAACGAGTCGGGTGCGGTGCTCATCGCGGCGGGCTCGCGGGGGATCGTCGTCGCGACGCCCCGGCGCGGGTGCTCGCAACGGTCGACGCCGCCAAAATACCGGAGCGTCCGCGCCGTCGATAGAGCGAGCCCGGCCGGCTCAGATCTGGCTGTTGAGGATCACCAGCAGCGCGGTCACCGCCACCATGATGGCGACGATGGTCGCGAACAGGCGGGCGGCGTGCCGGAGGATCCGGCCCCAGTCCTCGTGCCGGGTGGCCGAGTACACGAGGCTGATCGCGGCGGCCAGCGGGAAGACGAAACCGTAAATCATGCCCGGCCCTCCGCCCGGAGTCCCGCGTCGAGCGACTGGGTGGTGGACGCCGCGAGCGCGGGCGACTCGTCGGGCAGCGCCGGCCCTTCCAGGGCGTCGTAGATGGCCAGCACGTTCAGGAGGCCGGCGATGACGGTGTAGACCCAGCCGATCTCGACCAGATTGCCGAGCCGCGCGTGCAGGCCGTTGAGCTCATTGGCGGTCGGATCGGACAGGATGCGGACCTGGATCGGGCCGACCCCGTAGTGCTGGAGGGTGGCCTGGAGCAGGGCGGGCAGGGCGGGCAGGCCGACGAAGAACTGGCAGAGGTAGCTGAAGCGGAAGTTCTCGGCGTCCTGCGTCGGGCTGGTCCAGCGCCAGAACACGTTCCGCCAGGCGCCCAGGTACTGGCCAAAGACGAACAGGCCCACGATGCAGACGAAGTACAGGATCGCCTTGCCGCGGCGTCCCTGGTAATAGTGGCCCAGGCCGGGCACCAGCCACGCCAGCAGCGCGGCCAGATGCCGGTTCTTCAGCGGCACGGTCGAGTGGGGGCTCGGGTTCAAGGCCAGGGCACTCCGCCGGGACGGATCAGGTTCTCGGAGAAGATCTTAGCAGGACCAGGCCGCGCTCGAACAGGCCACGGCAGCCCGGGGCTCAGAGGGGTTCACCCGCGGCCAGCCGCTCCAGGGCCGGCTCGTCGAGGATCGTGATCCCGAGCGTCCGGGCCTTCTCCAGCTTGCTGCCGGCCTCATCGCCCGCGAGCAGGAAGTTGGTCGACTTCGAGACCGAGCCGGTCACCTTGCCGCCGGCCTGCTTGATGAGCGCCTCGGCCTCGGCCCGGCTCCGCTTCGGTAGGGTGCCGGTGATCACGAACGTCCGGCCCGCCAGCGGCAGGCCGACCCGGTCGCTGGGGTCGACGATCACGGGCCGGGGCTCGACGCCGACGGCCTTGAGCGCGTCGAGCTGGCGATGGTGCTCCGGGTTCTGGAAGAACGCGAACACGCTGCCGGCCACGACCGGCCCGAGCCCGGGGACGCCGGCCAGCTCCTCCTGGGTGGCGGCGATGACGGCGTCGAGTGTCGAGAACCGTTCGGCGAGCAGTTCGGCGACGCGGGTGCCCACGTGCCGGATCGCCAGCCCGGTCAGGAACCGGTCGAGCGAGCGGGTCTTGCTCTGCTCCAGGCCCAGCACCAGGTTGCGGGCCGACTTCTTGCCCATGCGGTCGAGCTCGGAGAGCGTCGCCTCGTCGATCCGGTACAGGTCGGCCAGGCTGCGGACCAGGCCGGCATCGACGAGCTGGTCGATGAGCTTCTCGCCCAGTCCCTCGACGTCCATGGCGTCGCGGCCGGCGAAGTAGCGGATCCACTCCTTGAGCTGAGCCGGACAGCCCGAGGGGGTGTTCGAGCAGCGGATGTCGACCTCGCCCTCGGGCCGGTCGACGGGGGCCCCACAGCTCGGGCACGAGGCGGGGAAGGCGTACGGCTGCTCGGTCCCGGTGCGGGCCTCGACCTCGACGCGCACGACCTGCGGGATGATCTCGCCGGCCTTCTGGACCACGACGGTGTCGCCGATGCGGACGTCCTTGCGGGCGATCTCGTCGGCGTTGTGCAGGCTGGCTCGTTTGACCGTGGTCCCGGCCAGGGCGACCGGCGTCAGCTCGGCGACCGGCGTGAGCTTGCCCGTCTTGCCGACCTGGACGGTGATCCCCTCGATGCGGGTGATCGCCTGCTCGGCCTCGTACTTGTAGGCGATCACCCAGCGCGGGCTCTTGCTCCGGGCTCCCAGCCGCTGGCGCTGGGTCAGGTCGTCGACCTTGATGACCAGTCCGTCGGTCTGGAAGTCGAGGCGGTTGCGCTCGTCGGCCCAGCGGCGGGCGTGGGCGATCACTTCCTCGATCGAGTCGAAGTCGGCCGTGTGGGGCGTGGTCGGGATGCCCCAGCGCTTCAGGTCACGCAGGGTGGCCGAGTAGGTCGGTTCGCGGAGCCCCCGGGTCTCGCCCAGGCCGTGGGCGACGAACAGGAGCCGGCGCCGGGCGCAGAGCTTCGAATCGAGCAGCTTGAGCGATCCGGCCGTCGAGTTCCTCGGGTTGGCGAACGGCGCCTCGCCGGCCGCGCGCCGCTGGTCGTTCAGCCGCGCCAGCTCGGCGTTGGGCATGAACACCTCACCACGCACCTCCAGCAGCTCGGGCGGCGAGTCCCCCAGAGTCAGAGGGATCCCGCGCACGGTGCGGAGGTTCTGGGTGATGTCATCCCCCTGGTCGCCGTCTCCGCGGGTCGAGCCGAGGACGAACTCCCCGTGCTCGTACCGGAGCGAGACGGCGACGCCGTCGACCTTCAGCTCGACGACGTAGCGGACGACCTCACCGGGGTTCAGCCCCCGGCGGACGCGGGCGTCCCACTCGCGGATCTCGTCCTCGTTGTACGTGTTGTCGATCGACAGCATCGGCACGGCGTACTTGACCGTGGCGAAGCCCTCGACGGGCTGGCCACCGACGCGCTGGGTGGGGCTGTCGGGCGTGATCAGCTCGGGGTGCTCGGCCTCGATGGCCTCGAGCTGCTTGAGCAGGCGATCGAATTCGAGGTCGGTGATCTCGGGGGCGGCGTCGACGTAGTAGAGCCGGTTGTGCCGGTCGAGCTCCGCCCGGAGCCGGGCCGCTTCCTGCGCCAGGTCACGCGCCGCCATCCGAGGTCTCCTCCGGGCGGTCCCCCGCCGCTGGTCCGCGCCGACCGGGCACGAGGCTCCCGGCCGGCTTGCTGGCTGTCGGTCCGCCGTGGCGGGCGGGGGGACCGGCGTCGGTCACGGCCCCGCCCGCGTCGTCATCGCGGCGTGACGCCTCAGGCGCCGACGACCCACTCCTGGCCGGCGACCGGGTAGTCGCAGAGCTCGGTGGGCTGGAACCAGAGGGCGATCTCGCGCTCGGCCGAGGCCGGGCTGTCGCTGCCGTGGATCAGGTTGTTCTGCTTGCTGATCGAGTGGTCGCCCCGGATCGTGCCCGGGTCGGCCTCGGCGCCGTTGGTCTTGCCGAGCATGGTGCGGACGACGGCGATGGCGTCGGGGCCCGAAAGCACGCCGACGACCACCGGGCCTCCAGTGATGAACGAGATCAGGCCGCCGAAGAACGGCCGCTCCTTGTGCTCGCCGTAGTGCTGCTCGGCCACAGCGCGGTCGACCTGGATCAGCTTCAGCGCGTCGATGCGGAGGCCCTTGGCCTCGAAGCGGCCGAGGATCGAGCCCACCAGGCGGCGCTGGACGCAGTCGGGCTTGAAGATGATGAGGGTGCGCTGCATGGGAATTCGGTCGCCTCGGGAAGGGGTCGATGTCGGGAGGATTGGCCGCGGCGGCGGGCCGCCGGGCCGGGGACACGAGGGGCCTGCGTCGCCGCAACCGGGTCGGACGCATGCCGCAACACGCGAGCCCGCGAGAGTCTGGGGCTCGAAGTGCGTCAGTCTAGTCGGCCGAACCGGCCCCGGCAACGCCAACGTCCGGCGCGGCCGTCAGCCCCCGGCGGGGGGGGCAACCCGCCAGGTCAGCTCGACGGCCGAATCGGCCGCCAGCCGCCAGGCCCGCATCTCGGGCTCGGGGCCCAGCAGCGAGACGATCAGGTGCGGCGTCGCCCCGTGGTAGTTCCGCTCCAGGTCGGTGCGGCTCGGCTCGGCCCGCCAGCGCGGGTGGGAGTGATAGATCGCCTGGATCGACTCGGCTCGGTCGCGGAGGGCGTTGGCGGCGGTGATCAGGTCACGCGAATCGGCCTCATAGCGCGTCTCGCGCGTCCCGGCGGCATTGCGCATCGGGAAGATCGCGGTCACCCGGCCGTCGCGGCCTGAGAGCAGGCCGCATGCCTCGCCGGGCGCCTCGCGCAGGCAGTGCTCGTAGAGCTGCCGGACGATGGCATCCGGGATCCAGAGGTCGACCGCGGGTGGGGGCTCGGGCATGCGGCCCACTCTGCCATGCCCTCCGCGCCAGGGTCAAGCGGTGGGGCTCAGGCCGCCCCCGCGTCGCCGGCAACCTCCACCCAGAGGTCGTCCAGCGACCGCTCGAACGGGATCCGGGGAGCCCAGCCGGTGTCGGCCACGATCCGATCGATGGCCGCCCGCGAGTCGCTCGGCCCCGGACCCGGGCCCGAGGAGACGACGGTGACGGCCCGGCCGCTGAGCCCGATCAACCGCTCCAGGCCGGCTCCCACGGCGTGTGAGCCGCCGGTTCCGATGTGGTAGAGCTGACCGGATCGCCCCCGAGCCGCCAGGGCGATCAGGGCGTCGGCCACGTCGCGGACGTCGATGAAGTCGCGGCGGGCGGCCAGGTCGCCCACCTCGAGGGTCAGCGGGTCGGGCCCCGGCCCGGTCAGCAGCCGGGCGAACCGGCCGAACGCGTTGGTCGCCGGCGTGCCCGGACCGATCGGGTTGAAGACGCGAGCCGCCAGCACCGCCAGGGGCGGACCCTCGGCCAGCCCGCGCCGGGTGGCCGCGAGCTTGCTCCGACCGTAATCCTCGACCGGGGCGGCCGGGTACGACTCGCCGACGGGCAGCTCCGCGACCGGGACGGGCCCCAGTTCGGCCGCCGAGCCCACGAGCACCACGCGGACCGGGCAATCCAGTCGCCGCAGGCCAGCGAGCAGGTGCTCGGTCGCCAGCCGGTTCGAGAGATCGTAGGCGGTCGGGTCGGGCTGCGGGGGCGTGGCCCCGGCGCAGTGGATCACGACGTCGGGGCGGATCGCGTCGAGGGCGACGTCGAGGCCCTGCGGATCGAGCAGATCGGCGGCGACGAATGCGGCGGTCCGGTTGTCGTCGGGACGGCGACGGCCGAGGGCCACGATCCGATCCCCGGTGGTGGCGCCGGACCGGGAGAGCGTGCCGACGACTTGACGGCCGAGGAACCCCGAGGCGCCGGTCACCAGCCAGGTGGTCATGTGGGCGTCCCGGAGCGCGCCAGGCGGAAGTGCGGACCGCGCCCGATGAGGCGAGTGGCCGCCGCGAAGACGGCCTCGGGCGTGAGCTCGGTCATGCAGCGGTGGTGGCCGAGCCGGCAGGTGGGCTGCTGGCAGGGTCCGCACGGCACCGGCTGCTGGAGGTGGATCGCCATCGGGTGGTGGGTGCGGGTCCAGGCGATGTGCGTGGGCCCGAACAGGCTGACCACAGGGACGCCGAAGGCCGCGGCAAAGTGCCGCGGGCCCGAGTCGGTCGTGATCATCAGCGCCGAGCGGCGGACGCACGCCTTGGTCAGGCCGATCGAGAGCGGGCCGTCGGCCAGGCTGACGACGTGCGGGTGATCGGCCCCGGCAACGATCGCCCGCGCCGGCTCGCGCTCGCTCGGGCCGCAGACGACGAGGACGCGGGCGCCGGTCTCGGTCGCCAGGCGGCGGGCCACGGCGGCGAAGCGGTCGGCCGGCCAGGCCTTGGCCGGCCCGAACGCGCCGCCGGTGTTCAGGCACACCACCGGCGCCGTGCCGGGGGCGGGTAGGCCGAGCCGGGTCCAGGCCTCGTCGGCGGCCCGCTCGTCGTCGGGGGTGGTGAACAGCTCGAGCCGGTTGGAGTCGACCGGGCAGCCGAGCTGCCGCACCAGGGCCAGGTAGTAGTCGACGGCCGGCACCGGCACCCGCTGGCCGTGGGCGTCGCGGACCGGGAGCAGTCGGTCGGTCAGGAGGGCGCGCCGGCCGCCGAGGTCGTAGCCGATGCGGCGTCGCGCCCCGCCGAGCCAGGCGACCAAACCGGTGCGGATCGAGTTGGGCAGGAGCACGGCCACGTCGAACCGCCGGGCTCGCAGCCGGCGGACCACGGCGGCGGTGCGCACCTGCCGGTCCTTCGAGCGGTGGTCGAAGCGGATCGTCTCGTCAAACCAGGACGAGCCGTCGAGGGTCGGGGCGACGCCGGGCTTGAGGACCACGGCCAGGTGGGCGTCCGGGAACCCGCGCCGGAGGCTGCGGAAGACCGGGGTCGCCATCACCGTGTCGCCGATGAGGTTCGGGCTGAAGACCACGATCCGCATCGCGCCGCACCTCCGTGTGTCCGGGGATCGGGCCGATCCCCCCGGACCCTGGAGCGGGTGGCGGTGGCGATCAGGCCGGGACGGGCAGCGCCTCCAGCGCCTGGACCAGTTCCGGCAGGCCGTCGAGCACCTCCAGGCCGATCCGCACCGCGCGCAGCGGGACCGGGCCCAGGGTGGCGGTGCGAAGCTTCACCAGATCCTTCTGGGTCGTCAAGGCCACCTCGGCCCCCAGCTCGCTCGCCCGCCGGCTCAGGGCCTCGACGTCGCTCCGCCCATAAGGATGGTGGTCGGGGAAGACGCGGAAGTCGGCGACCACGACGCCCAGGCCGGCCAGGGTGCGACGGAACCCCTCCGGATTGCCGACCCCGCAGAAGGCCAGGGCCCGCGCGCCGCGCAGGCCGTCGAGCGGTGTCGACCCGCCGTCGGCGTCGATCAGGTCGAGCGGGGCCTGCCGCGCCTCGACCCAGCGCAGCGGGCCGGCGTGCCGCTCCGCCTCGGCCCGGATCGCCCGGCGGCGTTCGGGATCGACCAGGTCGGCCCGGGAGATCACCACCAGGCCCGCCCGCTTCAGGCTCTTGATCGGCTCGCGCAGGAGACCGCGGGGGAACAGGCGGCCGCCGCCGAAGGGGTCCAGGGCATCGAGCAGGACCAGATCCAGGTCGCGGCCCAGGCGGCGATGCTGGAAGCCGTCGTCGAGCACGAGCACCTGGGCCTCCAGCTCCTCGACCGCGATCCCGGCCAGCCGCACGCGATCGGCGTCCTGCAGGTGAGGCACGTCGGGCAGGTTCTGGTCGAGGACCAGGCCCTCGTCGTTCAGGCCGCCGGACTGGCCGTAGCCGCGACTCAGGAGCGCCACCCGCACATCGCGCTCGCGGAACCAGCGGGCCACCCACTCCACCATGGGGGTCTTGCCGGTGCCGCCCAGCGTCAGGTTCCCGACGGCCACGACGGGCGCCTCTGCCCGCGCGATCGGGGTCCGGCCCCGGTCGTAGCCGCGGTTTCGCCAGGCGACGCCGAGCCGGTAGGGCACCGCGGCCCCGCTCAGGGCCAGCCGTGCGAGGGCCGCCGCCGGGCCGCCGCCGGGGTGCCGCACGAGGGTCAGATACCGTTCGCGGAGTCGATCGTTGGTGGCGCTCATGGTCTCAGAGGATCGGGTCGGCGGGGCGTTCCTTCAAGCTCAGATCGGCCGGGCGTTCCCGTTCTCGGTGGGCGCCGGCCCTCGCGATTGGTCGGGGACCTGGGGCGGCGGGGCAATTCGCTCCGGTCGGCCCGACAATTCACTCAAAGGCAAGGACGGGACGCGATTGCGGCCCTCCCGCGAGACGGATTATGATGAACCTGACGTGAGCCCGGCCTGCGGCTCGCGTCAGGAGCTTTCGAGGCGAGCCGCCGGCCGATCGGGCCGGACCTCCCCCCCGCTCGCCCGTGATGCACACCAGGATCGAGCCCGCTTCATGCTTTGTCCTCCGCATGCGCCCGCACCCGTGGTCGAAGACTGGCTGGAGCGCCACCGGCATCCGGGTAGCTTCCTGCTGCACCTGATCGGTATTCCCCCGACGATCGTGGGCGTGCTGCTGGCCCCCCTGTACCTGGCCCTGGTCTCGCTCCCGATCTTCGTCTTCTCCATGGCGCTGTTCCTGGGTGGGTATGTGATCCAGTTCCTGGGCCATGCTATTGAAGGCAGCGAGCCCGGCGAGATCACGCAGCTGCGGCGCTGGCTGGCCGGCCGTGCCGCCCGGGCCCGCACCGCCGCGCGGCCCTCGGGCCTGCCCCGACCCGACGCCCCCCGCCCGGTGGGCTGACGCCGCCGCCGATCCGATGCGCTGCGCTCCGGTGCCTGCGGACCCGAATCGGCGGGAACGCGGGGCGGTTCGCTGTCCGTTTCGGTGGTGACGGGCCGGGGCTGAAGGAACCGTCGGGAACTGGCCTAGCCAGGCTCGCGCCAATCCGTAGAATCCCGGCCGTCCTCTCAAGACGCACGTCCCACGCGACCGATCAAGTTTGACAGGTCGATGCGTCGAGCTCTCGGAGCCGGGTCACGCCCGGGTGCCGTGAGGCTCGTCCTGCGGTTCTTGCTGAGATCGTGGATCGGGGAGTCCTCCCCGGTCGGGTGAGTCCTGGCGGGCGAACGAATCCGTTCCCCGGCCGGACCCACGGCGACCTTTTGGGACGCCCCGGCTGCGAGCGCCGAGGACAGAGGCGGACGGGGGCAAGGAAGCACCCCGGATCGCCGACCGGATGGCGGGCCCTGGCCCGCGCCGTGGTCGCGGATCGCACCGCGCTGCGGAGCTCCTGAGCATCCGGCCTCACGTCACATGGCTCCCCACAGTCAAGGACGGTCTGGCCATGCGATTGACCGTACTCGGGAACCGGTTGGCACTGTTGGCGGTCCTCTCCGGGACCTGCCTGCCCGGTGCCGGCTGCCGCAGGGTCCCTTATCTCGACCAGTCGAAAATCGTGCCCGGCGAGCCGGGTCAGAGCGCCCGCGTGGCCGAGGAGGACCGCGAGGTTCGCCAGGTTGCGCTGATGGACCAGGCGCCTGACCTGCCACTGCCGCGACTGGCAGCGCCCCGCACCACCAGCGACCCGGAACGCCCGGAGATCTGGTACCTGGAATTGCCCGAGGCGATCCGCATCGCCCTGGACAACTCCGAGGTCATCCGGGTGATCCCGCTCGGTGCTCAGGGCGTGCAGGTGGCGGGCTTCGAGCCGCAGTTCCTGGCCATCAGCAGCCTGAACACCCTCGGCTCGGGCAACCTCCAGACGATCTACGACCCGGCCGCGCAGGAGACGCGCATCGCCAGCGCCCTGTCGGCCTTCGACGCCAACTTCTCGACCACGCTGTTCTGGAACCGCAACGTCACGCCGCTGAACAACGCCATCCAGGGCGGTATCTTCGCCACCAGCGCCAACCGGCGGGACTTCGTGATCCTGTTCCAGGACACCGCCCAGCTCGCCGCCACCCTCCAGAAGAAGATCGCCACCGGCGGCACGGTGCGGGTCCAGCAGAACATCCAGTACCAGTACGTCAACAACGCCTTCCAGACGTACCCGTCGGTTTACAACACGAACCTGCAGCTTGGCTTCAGCCACCCGCTGCTCGGCTCGGCACCGACCTCACAGTTCAACCCGAGCCCCAACCCTGCGGGCCTCGAGGCCAACCGGGCGCCCATCGTGATCGCCCGCCTGAACGCCGACTTCAGCGTCTGGCAGTTCAAGGCCGAGGTCCAGCGCATGGTCCGCTCGGTCGAGCAGCAGTACTGGGCCGTCGCCCAGGCCCAGGTCCAGCACTGGGCGGCCGAGACCGCCGTCGAGCTCGGCGAGCAGATCCTCCGCCGCGAGCAGGCCAAGTTCGAGGTCGGCTCGGGCTCGGTGCCCAACGTCGCCGAGGCCGAGGAGCAGCTCGAGCGCTTCAAGCTCGAGCTGATCCAGCGCACCGCCGACCTGATCACCGCCGAGCGTCAGCTCCGCAACCTGCTCGGCCTGCCCCCGGCGGACAACCGCCGCATCGTGCCGGTCACCGCCCCCACCGAGGCCCGCCTGGAGCCGAACTGGGAGTCGAGCGTCGCCCAGATGCTCAGCTTCCAGCCCGACATCATCCAGGGCCAGATGCTCGTCCGCGTCGCCGAGCTCCAGCTGCTCGTCGCCCGAAACCAGCTCCTGCCCGTGCTGAACTTCGACGCCCTGTACCAGTTCAACGGCATCGGCAAGCAGCTCGACGAGTCGCTGGGCGTGATGACCGGCAAGTCGATCCGGGCCATCGACCCGATGGTGCGGGCCCAGCAGGTGGCCGCCGGCCTGAACCCGATCGCCAGTCGCTACAGCGACTTCCAGAACTGGCAGGTCGGCTTCACCTTCCAGATGCCCCTGGGCTACCGCGGCCCGCTGGCCGACGTGCGACTCTCGCAGTACCAGCTCCTGCGGTCGCGGGCCTTCGTCCAGCAGCTCGTGCACCAGACCTCGCACCAGCTCGCCCGGTTCTTCCTGGAAGTGGACCTGAACTACAAGGCCTTCAAGGGAGCCAGCCGGGTCAAGGAAGCGGCCCTGCAGCGGCTCGAGGCCCAGAAGGCGTACTACGAGGAGGGTCAGATCACCATCGACCGTTACCTCGACGCCGTGAACAAGTGGGCCACCGCCGTCGCCACCGAGGCCGATTACAAGAACCGGTACAACGTCTCGATCGTCCTGCTCGAGGAGGCCAAGGGCACCCTGCTCGCCTACGACAACGTGGCGATGACCGAGGGACCCTGGCCGGCCCGGGCCTACATCCAGGCCCACGACCAGCGCAAGGCCCACGGCCAGCACCCGGTCGGCGAGAACGGCAACTACATCCCGAGGCCCGCCGGCGGTCCCCCGATTCCCGACCCGGTCAATCCGCTGGCACCGCCGAACTACCGGCCCGATCCCATCCCGGCGCTGCCGGCCCCTCCGGGCCCGCTCGGCCCCCGACCATACCCCGCCTCGCCGGCCGCCCCCGCCGGTGAGCCCCCGATCCTCTCGAACCGGCCGACCCTCGGCCGGGGCGCCGAGCCCGGCGTGATCCCGGTCTCCGCTCCCGTCGATGTGCCGCCGCTGCCCGTTGCGGCCCCCGCCGGCGTGCCTCCGCTGCCCACCCCGGTGCCAAACGCCGTGGCGCCGGCCCCGGCCGCCGCCCCCGTCGCCCCGACGTTCGAGGAGGTCCCCCTCGACCTCCCGTCCGCCCCGGCCGAACTCCCGAGCCTGCCCGGCGGGTTCTGAACCACGACGACGGACGGACCAGCCTGAAACCCGAACCGACCGCGTGAGCCTCCGGGCCCACGCGGTCGGTTCGCGTTCTCGGATCGTCGCCGTTCCACCAGGCTCAGCGGGCAGCCGGCGTCGCCTGCACCCGCACCAGGCCGGCATCGATGTACTGCCCGCCGGTGGTCTGGCGACACCGGATGGCCAGCGTGTTGACCCCCGGTTTCAGGTTCGCGAGCGCCTCGGGCCGGATCCGGACCGCGCGGTACTCCGTGGTGTAGCCCGGCCGGCGGACGGCCAGCACGCCGTTGAGGTACACCTCGACATCCTCGTCGTGGTGGATCAAGAGCCGCAGGTCGTCCGTGGACCCCTCGGGCAGATCGATCGAGCGGCGGAGCCAGATCTCCCGGCCCGTCCAGGGCGTGCCGATGGCCGCCCCGGGCGTGCCCGGCGAGCCGAACCCGCCAGTCCCCTCGCGCCAGCCAGAGGCGTCGAAGGCGACCGCCATCCAGTCAGCCGCGGGCGCCTCGGTGGTGTAGCGCCAGGTCGACTTCGCCTCCCGTGCCGTCGGCACCACGACGGTACGTTCCGAGGGCGTGGGGAGTGCGGCCCACGGCCCGGTCACCTGGGCCCCCCGCGCGGCCCACTTCGACCAGAGCGCCGCGTCGGTCAGCAGGGGCAAGTACACCCCACCGACGACCGGTCGGGCCTGGAAGCCGACCTGCTTGCCGGTCTTCGTGTCGTACCAGTCCGTCATCGGCACGCGGCTCGGGGTCTCGTTGACGAACCGGACCGCCGGCGCGAGCAGCGCCTCGAAGTCGGCCCGCTCGCCGGTCAGGCACGCGGTCCACACGATCCAGTCGAGCTTCGTGTAATCGGCCCGATTGTCGAGCGGCAGGCCGAAGGTGTTCTGATGCGTTCGGTAGTACGCCAGCTCGGACGCGAACACCTCGGCGGGGAACAGATTCAGGCCCAGGACGCGGTCCCAGACCAGGTTGTACTTCTGGCTCCAGGTGCCCGGTCGGTCGAATGCCAGCCGGGTATGGTCGCCATCGGCGGCTTCCTGGATCCAGCGGGCGGCATAGGTCCGGGCCAGCTCGCCGAAGGTCCGGGCCACGGCGATGTCGCCCTTCGCCTGGGCGAGCTGCGCGAAGGCCCCCAGGGCGACGATGGCCTTGGCGGAGAGGTTCACATTGTGCGCCAGGTGCCCGGCGAAGTCGTCGGTGCAGAGCTGGTTCTCGGGGTCGAAGCCCTTGTCCTTCAGGTATCCGGCCCACTTCACCAGCAGGGGCCAGTGCGGTGCGACGAAGTCGAGATTGCCGTCGGCCTTCGCCACGGCGGCCATCAGGAGGATCATGTTGGCCGATTCCTCGACCGGCATCTGGTTCTCCTCGGTCCGCTCGCCGCCGCCATAGACCTGGCCGTTGGCGTGCGGATAGGTGCCGAGGTCGTGCGGGGCGAACGGAAACTTCCAGCGCGGCGAGGCGGCGTAGTCGAGCAGCGGCACCAGCGTCGCCTTCATCAGCGCGGGGCTCAGGGACAGGGCGATCGGGGCCATGGGGTAGAAGACGTCGACGGTGGCGATGCAGCCGTTGGAAAAGTTCTCCTTCGAGAAGCAGAGCGGCTTCCCGTTGCGATCGCAGGCGATCTTGTTCGCCGCCATCGCCTCGCGATACGACAGCGCGGCCAGGCGGGCGTAGCCGGCGCCCCCGGTCCGCTCCAGGTCGGCCATCAGCGCGGAGTCGAACTCCTCGCAGCGGCGGCGGAGTGCCGGATACTCGGCCATCGCCTTGCTCAGCAGCGCCGGAAACTCCAGGCCATCGCGCTTCCAGTACGGCCGCAAGGGCTCATCGAAGTAGAGGATGGAGGCTCCGTCGTCATAGGCCAGCACCGCCCAGCGCGACACGGCGGTGGCGCCGACCTCGCCGAAGCCCAGCGTCAGCGCCAGCGGGGCCATCGCCTCGGCCGCAACGTCCACGACCTCGGCGGGTCCGCGGGCGGTCGCGTTGGCCCCCGCGGGCGCGACGAGGACCAGGTGACCCCAGTCGATGCGCAGGTCATCGCCGGCCCGCTCCAGCACAGGCTGATCGACGGTCCCGACCCGCTGGCCGAGATAGCCAGCGTCCGCGCCGCCAACGGCCTCGCGGTGCACGACCTGGTCCGCAGTGTCGACCGCCAGCAGCGGCGAGGCTTCCAGCTCGGCCGTGACCTGGTGCGCCCGGCCGTCGGTCGAGCGGACGTCCCAGACCACGTAGGTCGTCGGCCTGGCGAGCAGGTCGAGGTCGTCGGGCAGGGCGGGGGTCAGGAAGGTGAGCATGAGCTCGACGCCTGCGCCGGCGAAGGTGGCAATCGTGCGGGTGGGCAGGACCGTCAGGCCGGTCTGGGGCAGGGCGGGAGCGTCTTTCGGGCCGCCCAGGACGCGGAGGCTCTGGCCGTCGACCACCAGGCGGCCCCGGATCGGCTGGGGCTTACCCGTCCAGTGGGTGGTGTCGACATCCGTCAGGCGGTCGGCGGCCGACCAGACGCTGAAGTACGGGTCGTGGGCCACGAGCGGGACGGCCGGCGGCCGCATGGGCCCGAGGGGCTGGGGCTGCGCCGTGGCGGAGGTGGCCGCGCCGGCTAGCAGGGCGAACCAGGCGCCCAGGCCCAGCAGGCGGACGGGAGAGTGGGGGCGTCGCATCGTCGGTGGTGCTCGATCCAGGGGTGCGGCGAGTCCCGCGCGGCGCGGGCCTTCGGATCAATGGAAGCTCCTGGGTGTAGAGGTTCGAGGGCCTCGGTGTCAACCGGCAGACGCTGGCGATCGAGGGTGGGAGCCGACCGCCGAGGTTGTCGAATCTTTGTTGACCGGCTCTGCGGGCGGCGCGAGAATGACGCCCCGGCGGCGGCAGCTCGGAATCGTCCCCATCGGCCCCGGCCGAGGGGCGATCCGTTGCGATCCGATGGAACCCAACCCGGAGGTGTGCGCGATGAGTCAGTCTTGCGGCGGCGGTGGATGCGGCGGCACGCGACGACACTTCCTCCGGACAACTGCGGCCACCGGCGCCGCCCTCGCCACGGCCGACGCCTTCGGCGCCGTGCAGCAGGTCGGGTCGCTTCCGACCACCATCCTGGGCAAGACCGGCGCCCGGGTGCCCCGGCTGGGCATGGGCACGAGCTGGACCGTCCAGCCGAGCTTCGTGCAGTCGGCGCTGCTCTCGGGCGTCACGTTCATCGACACCTCCGAGAGCTACGAGAACGGCAACTCCGAGATTACGCTGGGCGAGGTGCTGGAGCGGACCGGCAAGCGCAAGGACGTGTTCCTGGTCTCCAAGTGCGCCGGCTACCGCAACCAGGGCGATCCCGGCGTATTCCGCGAGCGGCTGACGAAGAGCCTGGAGCGGCTCAAGACCGACTACGTCGACGCCTACTACCTGCACGGCATCAAGGGCGAGCAGACCGGCCTGCTGTTCGACGACGGCGTCAAAAAGGCCTTCGCCGACCTCAAGAAGGAGGGGAAGCTCAAGTTCGCCGGCTTCTCCTGCCACGACGCCAAGCTGGTCGAGTGCGTCGAGGCGGCGGCCAAGTGCGGCTGGATCGACCAGATCATGATCCAGTACAACTACCGCACCATGGGCGCCGACGCGCTCAAGCGGGCCGTCGACCTCGCCAGCAAGGCGAACATCGGCCTGGTCGCCATGAAGACCCAGGGCGGTGCCGAGCCCGTCGCACCCGACGACGCCAAGAAGGACGGTCGCCTGGGCGATTTCGTTGCCAAGGGGTTCAACCCGGCGCAGGCCGCGATCAAGGCGGTCTTCGCCGATGAGCGGTTCCAGGTCGTCGTCAGCGAGATGACCAACCGCGAGCAGCTCCGCGAGAACCGCGCCGCGGCGATGAACCCGCTGAGCCCCAAGGAGGCGCAGCTGCTCGAGGAGCACCGCACCCGCACGGCGAACCTCTACTGCCACGGCTGCGGCCACCTCTGCGAGACCGCGGCGAAGGGCGTGCCCGTCTCGACCGTGCTCCGCTACCTGCGGTACTACTCGGTCTACGGCAAGCGGGCCGAGGCCCGGGCCCTCTACCAGGCGCTGCCGCCGGCCGCTCGTGGCCTCGCCGAGGCCGACCTGGCCGCCGCCGAGCGGGCCTGCCCCCACGGCCTGCCGGTTGTCGCGCTGATCGGCATGGCCGACCGCCGGCTGAGCTGAGACGCTCCCAACCCGGTCGGTGCAAGCATTTCCTCACCCCGCCGGCTGGCCAGGTCCGGGCCGACCAGCGGGGTGATTTCAGGAACTCGGATCGCCCTGCGGCGCTCCGCGACCCCGACCGAGCTCACCCCAACGACATGCGCCGGGCAGTCGCCCGGCGGCCCTGGAGACGACGCGTGTCCTCCGTCTGGCTCGCTCTGCTCGTGGTCCTCATCTCGACGATCGGGCTGTTCCTCGGCAGCTGGCTCAGGTGCCGGATCCCGGAACATCACGTGGGTGACGAGACCTCGATCAAGAGCCTCGAGCTCGCGGCTGCCGTGATGGGGACGCTGGTGGCGCTGGTGATCGGCCTGCTGGTCAGCTCGTCGAAGAACTCCTTCGATCAGACGACCACGACCATCGTCCAGACCGGCGCGGCCATCCTCTCGCTCGACGGCCTGCTGGCTCAGTATGGCCCGGAGAGCCGTGAGGCCCGCAGCCTGCTGAGGAAGGCGATCCACACGGCCTACCATCAGCTGGAGGCGGGGTCCGGGTCGATTCCCGCCTCGGTCACCCGCGCGGATCGGCCGGCCTACGTCGAGAAGTTCGATGGGGCGATCCGGGCACTCGAGCCGGCCAATGAGGTGCAGAAGTCCCTCCAGCAGGACGCGCAGGAGCTGAGTTCGCAGGTGCTGCAGGCCCGCTGGTTGCTGATCGAGCAGACCAAGAGCGAGTTACCGACGATGTTCGTCGTCATGCTCATCGTCTGGCTCTTCGTCCTGTTCGCGATCTTCGGTCTGATCACGCCCCGCAACCCGACCACCCTGAGCGCGCAGGTGATCACGGCCCTCTCGATGGCCGGGGCCATCTTCCTGATCCTCGAGCTGAACCGACCACTCGACGGCACCATGCGGGTCTCGCTGGCCCCGCTGGCCAACGCGTCCGAGATCCTCGGCGCCGAGCCCGAGCCCGCGAGTCCCGGGCCGAGGCCGCCGGCGGTTCAGTCGTCCGAGGGATCGGGGTCCTGATCAGGCTCCGGGTCCACCGGCTTGCCGGGGATGGCGTAGGCGCCGTCGATCCAGCGACCGAGGTCGACCAGGCGGCAGCGCTCGGAACAGAAGGGGAAGCTGGGCCAGGCGCCGAGGCTGTCGGCCTCGAACGCCTTGCCGCACAGGGGGCACTTGCCTCGGATCATGACCTGTCGCTCCCGGGGCCGCTCAGCTGCTCGACGACGAGCCCGAGGACGCGGAGCTCGATGAGGAGCTGGAGGAACCGCCCGAGTCGCCGCCCGACTTGGACGAGGAGGAGGCCGACGCCGCCGACGAGTCGGCCTTGGCGGCCTTCTTGTACGAGTCGCTGCGGTAGTCGGTCTGGTAGAAGCCCGAGCCCTTGAACAGGATCGCCGCGCCCGGCCCGAGCTTCCGGCGGAGCTGGTCGGCCTTGCACTCCGGGCAGGTCTTCTGGGGATCGGCGGTGATCGGCTCGAAGGCCTCGAACTCGTGCTTGCAGGCGTCGCAGATGTAGTCGTAGGTGGGCATGGTGCGCCTGACGGGTTCGTGGGGATGGAGACCGGGGGCGGCACGCGCCTCGGGCGCCGATGGCCGGGCGAGCGTGGCGGCCCGGTGAGACTCAGGGACGGACCGAGACGGCCACGCGGCTCGGCCGCAGGACGCGGTCGCGAATCTTGAAGCCGCGGCCCAGCTCGTGGATCACCGTGCCCTCGGGGTGATCGGCGCTGGGCTGCTGGGCGATGGCCTCGTGCTGATGCGGATCGAACGGCTGCCCGAGCGCCGTGATCGGCTCGACGCCATGCTTACCGAGTGCCTCGAGGAGCTGGCGATGCACGAGCTCCAGGCCCTCGACGATCGACTGCGAGCCGCTGGAGCGGGCGCTCTGGAGGGCGCGGTCGAAGTTGTCGATGACGTTCAGCAGGTCGTTGGCCAGGTCACCGGCGGCGTAGAGCCGGTCGGCCTCGGCCTGGGTCCTGACCCGCTTCTGGTAGTTGGCGAACTCGGCGCGGGCGCGCTGGAGCTGCTCCAGGTAGCCATCGCGCTCCGCCAGGACACGCATCAGGTCCTCGGGGCCGCCGAAGGTGCCGCCGTCGGCCGGGGCGGCCTCCGGGTTGGGGCTGGCCGGATCCGAGGCATCGCTGGGTCGAGACTTCTCGCTCATCGTGGCTCATGTCCCCCTGGGGCGTCGGCCGTCGCGGCGGGGATGGATCTCACCGCGGGCTGCCGGGCCGTCGTGGCTTGGTGGTGCGAACCGGCCCGTCGAGCGCCGCGGGCGGCGGTCGGGTCGTTGTGGAATCGCTTGGGTCGCGTCAGTGGGCGATGTGGGGCTGCTGGCCCTCGTCTTCCTCGGTGAAGTAGTCGCGGAGCTTCTCGAAGAATCCCTTGCGGCGAGGGCTGACGTCGAGGTGCTCCAGCTCGGCCAGCTCGCGGAGCAGCTCCTCCTGGCGGGTGGAGAGCTTGCGGGGGGTCTCGAGGACCACCTCGACCAGCTCATCGCCCCGGCCGCGGCCATCGACCGAGGGCATGCCCCGGCCTCGGAGCCGCAGGACCTCGCCGCTCTGGGTGCCGCGGGGCACCTCGACGTGTTCGGTGCCGTCGAGCGTCGGCACCTCGATCTGGGCCCCCAGGGCCGCCTGGGCGAAGCTGATCGGGACCTGGCAGTGGAGGTCGTTGCCTTCCCGCTCGAAGAAGGGGTGCTGCCGGACCTGGATCTGGATCCGGAGGTTGCCTCGCGGCGCCCCCGGGTCGCCGGGCTCCCCTTGATTGCGGAGCTGGAGCCACATGCCGGTGTCGACACCCGGAGGCACGTCGACCTGGATCCGGGCGCTCTGGAGCACGCGCCCGTTGCCCTTGCACTTGGAGCAGGGGTCGACGATCCGGGTGCCGGCGCCCGAGCAGGCCGGGCAAGTGGTGGCCACCTGGAAGAAGCCGCGCGATTGCACGACCTGCCCCGAGCCGCGGCAGTAGTCGCAGGTGACCGGCCGGGTACCCTGGCGGGCACCATTGCCGCCGCAGTCCTCGCAGATCTCCTGGCGAGTGAGATCAACCGGCTTGGAGGCGCCGCGGGCGGCCTCGACCAGGTCGATCTCCAGCTTCATCAGCAGGTCCTGGCCGGGCCGGGGGCCCCGCCGCCGCTGCTGGAACATGCCGCCGAAGAGGTCGCCGCCGAAGATCTCGCTGAAGGCCGACATGATGTCGTCGGTCGAGCGGAAGTTCGGTCCCCCCGAGCTGCCCAGGCCGGCGTGGCCATAGCGGTCGTACCGGACCCGCTTCTCGGTGTCGGAGAGGACCTCGTAGGCCTCCGCCGCCTCCTTGAACCGCGATTCGGCCTCGGCGTCCCCCGGGTTGCGGTCCGGGTGGAATTTCAGGGCCATCTGGCGATAGGCCTTCTTGATCTCGTCGGCCGTCGCCTCGCGCTTCAGGCCCAGGACCTCGTAGTAGTCGCGCTTGGTCGTCGCCATCGGCACGGAGTCTCGCTGGGGGCCGGACTTCGACGCAATTCGTGGGCCAGTATAGCATGGAGCCCGGCCGGCCCGCGAACGGAGCCGAGCCGGAACTGGGCAGCGACGGCGGATCGGGCGGGATCCGCGCGACGGCCCCCGGCGGTCGCCCGCCGGGCTCGTGCTGGCCAGGGCAGGACCGACGGCAGCCGGTCGCTGGCATGATTTCCCGGACCCTCTCGGGAGCCGGGCAACCGGTCGCAGGCGGCACACCGGGTTCGCCGCCCACGCCGGTAAAGTCGCCCGCTGAGGCGGCGTCAGCCCTCGGCCACGACCGTCTTCTTCGACTTGTCGGTCTTGGGCCGCTTCTTGCCGAACGTGCCCCGGAAGATCTTGCCGCGCTTGCTCCGACGATCACCCTTGCCCACGATCACGCTCCTGAGTTCGAGTACTGCCTCTGCAATGATTCGGTCCAATCACGAGCACCCCGGAGCCAGGAGCCCTGGGGGGGACAGCCAGTCCCGCGTGCCACCGATCGAAACCGGCCGCGCGCAGGCTGCCCATCGTTACCTCCTAAAGTAACGTCTGAACCCGTTCCTGGCAATCGGGCCGAAGTGTCGCGACAGCCGGTTCCGCCGCCCGGCGCCGGGCAAGCCGGACCGACCCGAATCGGCCTCGGATCCTGTCGCCTGCTCGTCCGGTTCCGTCCCGTGCGCCCGGCCCGTCCAGGGATCGGTCGGCAGCACGACCTCGACGATCCGCCGCACCGACCGTGCGACGGCCTCGAGAGGGGCGTCGGGGTCGGCGAGCCTGGCCCAGTCGCCCGGATCGGCACCCGGCGGGGGCAATGTCCAGGGAAACACCACCCCGGCGTGGCCACCCGTGCGGGCTAGCGGCACGATCACACCCCCGTGCTGCCGGGCCACCTGGACCTCGTGCTCGGTCCCGGGACCGCCCTCGATGACCAGGTACACCGGCCCAACCCGGCCGAGGAGCTCCCGGCGCTCGGCGAAGTCGTCGCCAGCCTCCAGGGTCTCGCCGGTCGCGAGCGAGTCGATGCCGCGCGGCATCAAGTGGAAGACTGCCGGGTCGGCGTCGAGCTGCACGCGCCGCCGGGCGAAGGCCCCGGCGAACGCCTCGGCCACCCCGGGCATGCCGCCGGTGACGATCACGAGGTCGGTCCGGAGGGCGAGTTCGGTGGCAATGGCCTCGCAGAGCCCCGCACTCTCGACGTGCCAGAAGGCCGTGCTGCCGACGACCACGACGGTGGGGCGGCGGGGCAGCCGATCCCGGAGCCTGGCAGCGAACTCGTCGAGCGCTGGGGTCATGGCAGGGGGGCCGTGGTTCGGGAGGGGATCCGCCGACCGGACCGATTACGCCCACCGGCCCGGGGCCTTCACGAGGAAGGGCTCCGGGCCGGTGGTGCGGGTTTCCGCAGGGCGTCGAGGCTGGCCCGCTGGGCTCAGCGGACGCTGCCCTCGATCCGCGACCGCTTGCCCTCTTCCTCCTCGGGCAGGGTCGTGATCATCGCCTCGGTCGTCAGCATCAGGGCCGCGATCGAGGCCGCGTTCTGCAGGGCCGAGCGCGTGACCTTGGTCGGGTCGACGATGCCGGCCGCGAACATGTCGACGTACTCGCCGGTGTTGGCGTTGAACCCGAAGCTGCCGCCCCGGGTCTTGACCTCCTCGGCGACCACGGCCCCGTCGTGACCGCTGTTGGTCGCGATCTTGCGGACCGGGGCCTCCAGCGACCGCAGCACGATCTCGGCGCCCTGGGCCTCGTCACCCTTGAGGGTGGCGAGCACCTTCTCGACGGCCGGGATGCAGCGGAGCAGGGCGGTGCCGCCGCCGGGGACGATACCCTCCTCGGCCGCGGCGCGGGTGGCGTGCAGGGCGTCCTCGACGCGGGCCTTCAGCTCCTTCATGGCCGCCTCGGTCGGGGCGCCCACGGAGATGACCGCCACGCCGCCGGAGATCTTCGCCAGGCGCTCCTGGAACTTCTCCTTGTCGTACTCGCTCTCCGTCTCCTCGATCTGACGGCGGAGCTGGTCGACCCGCTTGGTGATCTCGGCCTTGTTGCCGGCACCCTGGATCAGCGTGGTGCTGTCCTTGTTGATCTTGACCTGCTTGGCCTGCCCGAGCTGGGCCAGGGTCAGGTTCTCGAGCTTCAGGCCCAGGTCCTCGCTGACGACGGTGCCGCCGGTCAGGATGGCCATGTCCTGGAGCATCGCCTTGCGGCGGTCGCCGAAGCCGGGGGCCTTGACGGCGCAGATGTTGAGCACGCCACGGAGCTTGTTGACGACCAGCGCGGCCAGGGCCTCGCCGTCGACGTCCTCGGCGATGATCAGCAGCGGGCGGCCGCTCTGGGCGGTCTTCTCGAGCAGCGGGATCAGCTCGCGGAGGCTGCTGATCTTCTTCTCGTGCAGCAGGATCAAGGGGTCGTCGAGGACCGCCTCCATCGTCTGCGGGTTGTTCACGAAG
>CAZUZD010000067.1:0-22888 GCA_964624465.1 uncultured Isosphaeraceae bacterium | reverse complement strand
CGTCATCGGCTTTTCGCAGTAGACGTGCTTGCCCGCGTTCAGGGCGTCAATCGTCTGCTTGGCGTGCCAGTGGTCGGGCGTGGCGATGACGACGCCGTCGATGTCCTTGCGGTCCAGGATCCGGCGATAATCCTTGGTGACCGCGTTCTTGTCCTCGACGTTCAGGCCGCACTTCTTGGCCGAGGGGTAGAGACCACGGCCGACCTTGTCGTTACCGTCCCACACGTCGGCGACGCCGACGATGTCCACGCCCTTCTCTTCCTTCTTGAGGTTGAGCAGGATCTTGATGTGTTCCTGGGCGCGGCCGCCGGGGCCGATGATCGCGAAGTTGAGCTTGTCGTTGGCGCCCAGCACCTTGCCGATGGCGGGGTGGGCGTACGTGCCGGCGGCCAGGGCCCCGGCGGCCGTCCCGGACGTGCCGAGGAACCCACGGCGGGACATCGGATTCTTCTTGGTCATCTGCGAGGAACCTCCCGGAAGGGGTACGGCCGCCGCCCGCACCCTCGGGCTGGCTCCGGACTCCGGATCGCCCCTCATCCTGCCCCGCGCGACGATCGGCTGCAACCGGGTTCCGGCCCCGCTCACCGCTTTTCGCCCTCGCGCCTACAACAACGCGCAGGACCCTCCGGGTCTCCGACGCATCCAGATCCACTGGGCGTCGCCGACCCCCGCGCGGAGACCGCCACCCATGCAGTTCGTGCTCGAAACCCGCATCGCCGCGCCGCCAGCGACCGTCTTCGCCTTCCACGAGAGCCCCGGGGCCCTCGAACGCCTGACCCCGCCCGGCCAGTCGGTGCGGGTCGTCTCGGGCGGCGGCTCGTTGCGGCCCGGCAGCCGGGTCGTACTCCGCACGGCCATCGGCCCGATCCCCGTCACCTGGGTGGCCGAGCACACCGAGTACGAGCCACCCCACCTGTTCGCCGACCGTCAGGTCAGCGGTCCGTTCGCCGCCTGGTACCACCGGCACCGCTTCCTCGACGACGGTCGGGGCGGCACCCTGCTCCGCGACGAGGTCGAGTACCGCCCGCACGGTGGTTTCCTGGGCGCCTGGCTCGGCGGCCCGATCGTGCGGCGGATGCTGGCCCAGATGTTCGCCCACCGCCACGCCGTGACCCGCGAGCTGGTCGAATCCGGCCAGTTCGGCCCGGTCCTGCCGGAGGCCACCAGCGCCCGGTCGGAAGCCTGAAACGGGCCCGGCCCGCCGCACCCGGGAACGGGCTTGGGCGGGCCGGACGCGGGATCGAGACGACTTGCGGCCAAATGCGGTAGCCGAGTCGAGCGGGCTCCGCCAGAGCGGGCGCTTCGGGAACAGGATGCGGGCGGCGTCGACGGCCGTGGCGGTGGCGGGCACGACAGCATCGGTCTCGATGGCTGCATCAATGCCCGTGTGCCCCATCGCCAGCCGGACCAGGGCGGCCCGGCTCAGCGTCAGGTACCGGCGGCTGAGCTTGTCGGCCTCGACCCGCGACTTGCGGGGCTGGAGGTGAATCAGCCAGCGGTGGTCGTCGACGGCCAGGCCCAGCTCCAGTGGCAGCTCGGCCTGGGCGGCCTTGGCCGTGGCCTCGAGCGTGGGCAGGATCGCCGTGAGGAACGAGCCGACGTCGGGGATGTGGTACATCGACGACGAGCCTTCCCAGACGTCGCGGTCGATGACCTTGCCCGAGCCCTCGCGGACGACCTCCAGGACCGGGTGGTCGGGCGGCGCGTGGATGACCACCTCGGGATAGGCCCGCTCGAGCGCCTCGGCCCGGACCCGGCCGAGCAGGGCCTTGAGGGCCTGCGGCGAGTCGGGGTCGGTGGCGATCTCCAGGATGCGGTGGTCCTTCACGAAGGCGTACCCGCGCACGACGTCGCCCTGGCAGGCGACCCAGATGACGTGGGCATAGCGGCGGCCGATGATCCAGCGCCAGTAGTCCTCGGTGCGGATCACCGAGCCAGAGGTGCGGGCGAAGGTCCGGTCGTAGAGTCCCATCAGGTCGTTGAGCTCGACCTGCCGCCAGGGCCGGACGTGCCAGGCCCCGCCCTTGGACTCGGTGAAGACCTCACCGCCCGAAGGGAGGTTGCGGCTCAGGATCGTGGCGAACGTGTGCCGGCCGCAGACGCCCCAGCCCAGCGGCCGGTAGAACTGCGGCATCGAGGTCGTCAACGCCTGCACGACGGCTCCGGTCTGCAGCGCCCGACCGTCGGCCAGCCGCATCAGGTTCTGGGCGAAGCCCAAACCCCGATACTCCGGCAGCGTGCCGACCCACATCACGCCGTTCATCGGCAAGGTCTGGGCGGCGAAGCGGATCTGCCGCTCGGTCAGGTGCACGTGGCTGGCGATTCGCCCCTCGACCCGCGCCACCAGCCGCTGGTCGGGCCGGTAACTCGGGTCGCCGAGCGCCCCCAGGAACGACTCGCGATCCGGTCCGTGGAAGACGTGCAGGAGCATCTGATAGACCGCCTCGTGGTCGGCCTCGCTCCCCAGCGCGTACTCCACGGGGCCACGCTTCAGGGGGAGCCGATCGGCCGGCGATGGCGATTTCATCAGGCGTGATACCAACCAAGCACTCGTGTCGGCACCCCCGCGAGTGATGGGAGCGGAGGGCCGGACATCGTCCTGTGCTCGTCTCATTCTACGGGGTCCGGAAGGGGTTTGCCTCGACCCGATGCCAGAAAGTCATCGGAGGGGGGCAATGGCCGAGGGCGCGGGACCGAACGGTCGGGCCGCCTCAAGCCAGCGTCGCTGGGAATGGAGGATGCAGGAATACTCGCGGCTCGCCGCGACGGCATTGTGTCGCAAGGTTTGCGCCAGTTCCGTGCGGCGGGCGGCGAGCTGATCGTGACGGGAGGCCAGCGGCCGGGCCAGGGCGGCGTTCAGTTCGAGGAAGGCGTGGAACCGGTGGACCCGCTGGGCGCGGGTGTCCTGCGGCCCGGCGATCACCGCCTGCTTCTGGCGGATCAGGTCCTGCTGCACCGCGTCGAGCGGCGGGGCCAGGTAGCGTTCGGGGTTGAAGTCGAGGTCACGCAGCTCCCGCTCGACGCGGTACAGGTCGGCCGAGGTGGCCGGATCGGCCGGCAGGCCGGCGCGGAGGGTCATGGACACGGTCAGGTACGGCGGCGGCTCGAGCCCGAAGAATCCGCGGCACACCTCATCGCCCAGCTCATCGTACTTGGCGCCCCCGATGCCGTGCACGAACAGGTCGCCCAGCAGCAGGCGGCTGAACAGGGTGGTCGTGAGGGCCCGGGTGCGGAGCCGGATGCGGCGGCCGGGAAGTTCCAGGAGCTGGTCGACGGCGCAGCAGGCGTCGCGGTCGGCCGACAGCGGCAGCCTGGCGAACGGCTCGGCCTCGCCGGCGATCCGCAACTCGAGGTCGTCGCCGACGGCGCGCGCCAGCAGGGGCCGGCGGCGGGGGTGCGCGGCGTGCCAGACCCAGAAGGGGGCCTCGAGCCACTCCCCCTGGACGGCCAGCGCCGGCACCGGGTGATTCCGGCTGCGGATCCGGTACAGCTTCCGGTAGCGGAGCAGTGCGTCGTTGTGCACCTGCTGGAATCGCGGCAGGTGGGCCAGCACGTGGCTGACGAACCAGGCAAACGCCTCGGTCTCGCAGATGCGGCTCAGCGGCACCTCGGCGTTGGCCACGCCCCACTGTCGCTCCAGCGCCGCCCGCGCGGTGGCGAACCGCAGGCCGACGCGGTCGGTCAGCGGCACCCGCTGCCGGACCAAGGGCCAGAAGTCGTCGAGGATCGGGTCGGCGATCAGGGGACCGAGCGCGGCCCGCACCCGCTCGGCGAAGGAATCGAACGTCGCCTCGGAGCCGACGGCCCAGTCCTCGTAGGGGGCCTCGGGGATCGCGGCGTCGAAGTCGACCCAGACCGTGTGGAGGCCGGAACCGTTGCCGCCGCGCGTTGGGACGCGGATGCCGGCCCGCTTGGGGGTATCGTCGTCGACGATCAGGTTCAGCGAGCGGCCGCCGATCCGACGGGCCAGGCCCGCGGTGGCGAAGTTCTTGATCCAGACGCCGGGGTGGAACAGCTCGGGCTGGTGGCCGGTGAGGATCAGCGGACCGTGGCCGTCGAGCGTGCCGCCCTCGAGGCCGAAGGCGGCCTGGAACCTGGCCGCAGCCGCAGCCACCTCGGCCTGGGCTCGGGCGCGGAGCCAGTCGGCGCGACGGCCCTGGAAGTCGTGATCCCAGGCGGCGAGCAGGCGGTGGTTCGACCGGGCCAGGGGCTCGGCCTGGGCCAGGGCCGGCTCGATCAGCACGCCGCCGTCCTGCGCGGGCGCCCTCAGGCGGCGGGGGCTCATCCGGCGCATCCCCCGGGCACAGTCAGGTCGTACCGGGCGATGGCCGCCTGGAAGACCGAGCGATAATGCTTCAGGCGGTAGTCGGCATCGTCCAGGGCCCCGCCGAAGGCACGCGACTCATCCAGGTAGATCAAGGGCACGGGCACCTCGACGATCGAGAGCCCGAGCTTGGCCGCCTGCACCCAGATCTCCAGCGGCATGGCGTAACCCAGGTCGTGGACGCCGAGTTGCCGCAAGGCGGAGGTGCGATACGCCTTGAAACCGCAGAAGGCGTCGGTGAGCTCGAATCCCAGGCAGGCATTGAGCCAGCCGGTCACCTCGCGGTTGATCCGCCGTCGCCGTTCCGGGGGCTGCTGCGCGGGGTCGAAGACCTGCAGGTACCGGCTGCCCGAGACGATGTCGAAGCGGTCCAGGGGGCGGGCGATCTCCGGGATGCGGGACGGCTCATGCTGACCGTCGCAATCGAGGGTCACCAGGCCGTCATAATCGCCAGCGATCGCCGCGCCGAAGGCACTGCAGAGGGCGGCGCCATAGCCCAGGTTGGTCGGGTGGCGAATGACCTGAACGTTTGGGAACTGGCGGAGCAGCTCGGGGGTGCGGTCCTTCGAGCCGTCGTCGACGACCAGGATGTGCTCGGCGTGGCGGGTGACCTCCTGGAGGACGCCGACGAGGTAGGCCTCTTCATTATGGACGGGGATCGCGGTCAGCACGCGCATGGGGCGTCCCGTAAGGGGTCGGCGTCGGTCATGGGCGGGCTCCGGACCCGGCCCCGGGCCGCCGGAGGGCGTCGCGATCGTCCGGAAATTGTAGGCGAGATGAAGGCGAAGTCAACGAGTTCATGATCGACCCGGCCGGCGCCGGCCGCCCCCTTGACCCCGGCCGGTTGTCCTACCTAGCATGAGGCTTGCGTTTTTCTCTGCTACATCCCCGGGGCGCCACCGATCCTGGCGCGGCGCCCCGCCTTTCCTTCGCCGCCCGGCGAGTCCACGATGACCAAGCTCGAATCGACCGAACCGGCCCGGGAGCCCGAGTCGCGGGGTCCGGAGTCGGCCTCGGCGTCGCCGCCGCCCGAGCCGATGACCCCTGCCAAGGTGTTCGCCTGGAATCGCTACCTCGACCGCTACGTTGCGGGCGGGGTCGTCCTGCTGGTCCTGCTGGCGGCCGTTCATCCGATCATCACGTCCTCGATCTGGCCTCACCTGCGCGCCGGGCAGCTCATCACCAGCGCGGGGCCGGTCACCACCGATCCGTTCTCGTTCAGCCGCGCCGGTCAGCGGTGGGTCAACATCCCCTGGCTGTTCCAGGCGGTCAACTGGGTGCTGTACAGCGCCGGTCGCTCGCTGTTCAGCTCCGATCCGGCCCGGGCCGACCAGGTGGCCGCGAGCGTCCTCACCGGCTTCAACGCGCTGGTCGCGGCCGGCATGGGGCTGCTGCTGCTGGGCATCCGGCACCGGGGGCCGGGCCTCTGGTGGGCCGCGGTGTGCCTGCTGATCGGCTTCGGCGGCATGCTGGTGCCGACGACCGGCGCCCTGGCGCCGAGCCTGGGCGGAATCGGCTCCCGGCTCTCGGTCGACCCCACCACCTGGGGCCTCTTCCTGCTCGCGCTGGAGCTGTTCCTGCTGCACCGGGCCCTGCATCGGGGCGCCACCCGGGCGCTCTACGCGATCCCGGTCGTGTTCCTGCTCTGGGCCAACTGCGACGAGAGCTTCGGCTTCGGCCTGATCGTGCTCGCCCTCTGGCTGCTCGGGTCGCTGGCCGGACCCCGCCGTGAGCGGCCGGCCCCGCCGCTGGCGCTGGGGATCGTGGCGGCCAGCGTGGTGGCCTGCCTCCTGAACCCGTCGCACATCCATGCCTTTGGCGTGGCTCTGGACATGGTGATCGAGCCGTTGAAGTCGCTCGTCGGCCAGCGGACGATGCCGCTGACCAGCGACCGCCTGGCCTACTTCGATCGCGAGAGCCAGGACTACTTTGACAAGGTCTCGGGCCCGGGCACTGCGCGGCTCCAGATCGCCTACTTCCTGGCCATCGTGGTCGCCGGCCTCGCCTCGTTCGCCCTGAACCGCGCCCGCTTCTCGACCGGCCGGCTGCTCGCCTACCTGTTCGCGGCCCTGGTCTGGGCCGGTCAGATCTCGATGGCTCCGTTCTTCGCGGTGGTGTTCGTCGCCGTGCTGATCCTCAACGGCCAGGAATGGTATCAGGGCGTCTTCGGCACCGAAGGCAAGGTCGGCGGCGGCTGGAAACTCTTCTCCGACGGCGGCCGGGCCCTGACGATCGTCGCCACCTTCGTACTGCTGGCCATGACGATCACCGGCTACGCCAGCTCCGCCGGCGACATTCCCTTCGGCTTCGGGGTCGACGACACGCGGTTCGCCTTCGAGGTCGGTGACTACCTCAAGGAGGCGGGCATCGAGGGGAACGTGATGAACCTGATGCTGTCGCAGGGGGACGCCATGATCTGGCGCGACCCGGCCCGCAAGGTCTATATCGACAGCCGTCAGGGCATCTACGACGACGAGACCCGCCTCACCCTCCGCGACCTTCGCAACGCCCTGCGCAAGGAGGATCGCGCCGCCTGGTCGGCCATCCTCGACAAGTACAACGTGAGCGCCCTGGTCGTCTCGCCTGGCGACGAGCCGCAGGTGTATCAGGCCCTGGCCAGCAGCCCTCAGTACTTCTTGCCGATCTACGACGACGGCCGCTCGATGCTCTTCGGGCGCGTCGACCGCCAGGACGCCGACGGGAACCTCTTCCGCGAGCGGCGGCTCGACCCCGATCGCCTGGTCTACCGCGAGACGAAGCTGGTCCCCGAGCCGCCCCGGCCGCCCACGGCCACCGGCGCGATGGACCAGATCCTCCGCTATCGCTCGCTCCAGGGCGCCGATCCGCACGTCGCCTCGGCCAGCCGCTGGCTGTCGCAGGCCCAGAACGGCGCGTCGATCGACCTGGCCTGCTGCTACCTGGCAATCCGCGAAGCCCGCCGGGCCCTGACGCGCAATCCCGACGACGCCACGGCGTTCCGGCTCCTGCAGGCCGCCTACGGTCTGCTGGCGCAGGGCGAAGGCCTCATCCTCGACCGCGCCGTGCTGGCCAGCCAGCCCGACGCCCAGCGGCTGGCCTTCCGCTCGCCCCTGACGCAGGAGGCGTTCCGGATGATGTCGCCACCGACCCCGCCCCAGTCGGTGCCCGACGCCTTCCAGATCCACGCCGGCCAGTTCCTGGCCCGGCTGGAGTCCGACGCTGCGGCCTCCGTGATCCAGGCCCCGACCCGGTCGGCCGTCCAGTACGACTCGTTCCGGTTCCGCCAGCGGCTGGCATCGCTGAACTTCGCCGTCCGGACCACGCCGCCGCCCCGCACCGACGCCGAGCGACAGGAGCTGGCGGGCCTCAACTACCAGCTCTTCAACCTGTACCTGAATAACCAGGCCCTCGACCTGGCGCGCGACCGGCTCAGGACCGTGCGTGAGCTGGTCGGCTCGGCCGAGTTCCCCGACGGCATGCAGCAGCAGCTCGACCAGCTCAACGAGCGGGTCGAGCAGTTCCAGGCCCGGCTGGACGACACCGCCAGCTCGCAGCCGATCGGACCGATCGAGAAGGCCAACGCGGCCGCGCAGTCCGGGTTCCCCGGCCTGGCGATCGACCAGCTCCTGGCCGCCGAGAGCGCGGGCATCAGCCAGGCGCAGGTGCGGGCCTTCCTCATCGACCTGTACTGCCGCGTCGGCCAGCCCGACGAGGCGTTCAACATGATGGAGGTCACGCAGCCGAATGACCCGTCGCTGGCCACCGGGCCGGGCACGGCCGCGTACCGCCAGGGCCTGACGTACATGCTGCTGGGCTACTACAGCAATGCCGTCTACCACTGGCAGCTCTACGCGATCCCGCAGATCCGCAGCACCGAGGTGCTCCAGGCCCTCGACTCGGTCCGCGGCCTCGTTGACGGCGGCGCCGCTCCGTCGGAGCGGTCGATCCTCGAGATCACCGGCACGCCGGCCTCGCCCGGCCTGATCGAGAACCAGGCCAACTGGGAGATCGAGCTTGGCTTCTGCCAGCTCGAGCAGGGCGTGCCCCAGGACGTGAAGGACGACAAGGGGATCGTCACGCAGCAAGGCGCCGCCAGCCACTTCCAGGCCGCCCTGCGGCTGGATCCGACCCACCCGATCCGCCCGTTGCTGGCCCACTACCTGGAGAAGCTCGGCGTCGAGGTTCCCCCCCTGCCCGCCGAAGAAGCCACTCCGCCGGCCACCACCCCCACCGAGGCGGCGGCCCCGGCCGCCGCGCCGGCCCAGCCCTGAGCGCGGGCAGCGACGGCCTCGGCATCCAGCCATCGGGCGGCGGGACCTCATCCGGGGGCCCGCCGCCCGTTGCCGTTCAGGGGGCGATCAGATCGACGTTCTCGATCCGGCAGACGACATCCTGGAAGTCGTCGTTGGTGGAGTACTCCCAGCCGATCAGGTAACTGTGCGGCACGGGCTTCCCGGTGGCGGGGTCGCGGTACGGGTAGACCATCATCTTGTAAGGCTGGGCCGCCAGCCTCGGGTTGCGGGCCCGGACCCGGGCCGGCTCGCTGAAGACGGCGTCGCGGAACTGGTCGTTGGCGACGTAGAGCCCGAACGGGGCCGCGCCGGGATCGAACTCCGTGCGCGACCCATCCCGCAGCGTCGGCGGGAGGTTCTTGCCCGTCTCGATGTCGCTGCCGGTGTTCTTGAACTGGTACGACCAGAGCTCGTGCTCGCCCGCGGTGTCGGCCCGGGCCGGGTCGTAGAAGCCGCCCCGGATGATGACTTCCAGCCCGAGCGCCATCTCGGGCCGGAACGTCACCGGACCCGGGCCCGCCTTGCGGAAGCGGCCCGCGGTGGCGTCGACGGTCGTCACGACCGGGTTGGCCAGGTCGCGGGTCATGTCCAGCCCGTAGACCCCGCGGAGGATCGCGATCCAGTCCGGTTCGACCGGCCCCGGCTGGACGATCGGCTGGCGGTCAGCAACCGGGCGAGGACTAGCGGTCCCCATCAGCGCCGGGGCACACAGGAGGGCACAGCACGCGATCCGCTTCATGGGGGATCTCCCGGAGATGGTCCGCGGTCGGTGGCTCAGACGCCGGCCGGGACTGACGGGCTCGACGGCTCGACGACCGCCGCCTCGACCGGCTCGCGGAACGACCAGAGCGCAAGCGCCCCGAGCCCGAAACAGCCGAACAGGGTGACCATGGCGCCTACGCGCACTGACCAGGGCTGGTAGGTGAAGACGAGTGTGTGCCGGCCGGCCTGGACCGCGGCCCCGCGCATCACGCGGTTCGTCCGATGGATGGGCGCCGGCTCCCCGTCGATCGTCAGCCGCCAGCCGGGGTAAAACGCCTCGGCGAGCACGATCAGCCCCGGAGACTTCAGCTCGGCCTCCAGCTCGATGCGCTGGGGCTCGTAGCGGGTGATCCGCGGGTTCTCGGTCGGATCGAACGGACCGCCCGAGAGGTATGGCCCGAAAGCGCTCCGGTCGTCGGTCTCGATCCAGGCCACGCGTTTCGGGTCGTAGGACGGCTTGCCGGCAACGAACCACAGCGGGTCGCGGAACGGGTCGCCCTGGTACAGGATCTCCTGCATCAGGCCGTCGCGGTCCTCGCGCCTGAGGCCGCTGATCGGTGCGGGGAAGCGAGCCTGATGGACGACCCAGGCCCTCGGATACGCGGCGTCGTTGCGGACGAGCTGCCAGTCCTGGCCCATGCCCCAGCGCTTCTCGGCCTCCTGGTCGTTGCCGAACTCGGCCGGGGCCAGCCGGGTCGACTCGGGCAGGAACGCGCGGATGCCGCGGTTCTCGTCGTTGCCCATGACATACGGCAGCACGAAGTACCGCGTGTTCCAGAGGTCAAAGCCGCGGCGGGCGTAGTAGAGGATGCGGGCCTTGGGGTCGCCCAGGATCCGGCGGCCGAGCTCGGGGTCGTGGATGCCGGGGAAGGCGGCGAAGTAGAAGACGTAGTCGTAGAGCTCGGCGGTGCCCTCGGTGAGCGTGTAGTGCAGGCCCAGGGGGATGCCGTACTTCGGCTGGAGCGTCCGGCGCTCCCAGCGGACGAACTCGCGGAACCGCTCGGGGTCGCGCTGCTGCCGCCAGTCGATCGGGTCCCAGACCGGCATGCGGTGCACCCGGTACAGCCCACCAGGCGACGGCCGCTCGCGCTCGGCCTGCTCGATGAGTTCCAGCACCTCGGGCCGGGCCTCGAAGTCCGATTGCGGCACGCTCAGCACCTGGCCGGAATTCGCCAGCCCCAGGTCCACCGCCAGCAGCACCGGCGCCAGCGCCGCCGCCAGCGCGCGCCGCGACCGGGCCAGCCGCAGCAGGCCGAGCGTGGCCAGCAGGGTCACGCCCCCCTGCCCCAGCGCCCAGGCCAGGTCGCGCCAGGCGGCGTCGGGCTCGAAGGGGCCGAGCGAGCTGCCCGACCGCGTCATGGTGGAGGCGCGGAAGATGGCGAGGATCGCGCCCCGGCCAACGAGCACGCCGAGCAGTCCGACGATGGCCACGGCCAGTCCGGCAGTCGTCCACCGCAGGGCCCGCCGGGCCTGGCCGGCCATCACGCGGTCCCAGCCCAGGCCGGCGAGCACGGCCAGGGCGGCGCAGGTGAAGGTGAGCAGCTTGCTCGGGTAACGGAACTCCTTGAAGCCGGGCAGGACCGTGGCCATGAGCCAGTAGAGGCTGCCGTCGCCGTCGCGGAGCATGCCGTCGAAGCGGATCACGGCGTCGTCGAGGCGGTCGGGCCGCCCGAGCCAGGTGGCGGTTCCGGGCACCTGGCGTGCGATCCAGAGCGGGCTGCCGAACTTGCCGAACGCGCCGACCAGGCTCACGAACAGGATCACCGTCATCCAGCCCCGCCACGCCGGGCCCGAGCGCAGGCCCACCACGCTGAGCGCCAGGACCAGCGGCAGGGCCCCGACGTAGATCGAGGCCACCCAGAGGTCGGGTGCGTGCAGCGGCGGCACCAGCGGCAGCCAGGACTTGTTGCCCTCGAAGGCCGTGCCGTAGAAGTTCGGGATCACCGCCTCGATCAGCCGGGTGGGTTCAAGGCTGAAGGGGTAGATGTCGTGCGGTCCCTGGTCGGCGGCGCGCACCGACTGGCTGGTGAACTCGATGACCGGCAGCATCTGCACCCCGGCCAGGGCACCGGCCAGCAGGCCGGCGCCCAGCAAGCCCGCCAGGGTTCCGGCCCACGCCGGGCGCGGGCCGCGCCGGAGCAACCGGCTGACGAACCAGAGGCCCGCCAGGGCCCAGACGACGGTCGTGCTGCGGCGCACCCAGATCATCCACGGTAACGGGGCCGGCGGCCGGCGCTCGGGGCGCCACTGCGGGAAGAGCCAGGCACCAACCAGCACGAGCCCGATCCAGCTCAGCACGGCCAGCGCGCACAGGACCCAGCCCAGCCACGGCCGTCGGGGCGCGTCGGCTCGACCCCGGACCCGGGACAGGCCGATCGCATAGCCGGCGGCGCACAGGCCGGTCAGGTAGGCGACCTGGGGATCACCGCCCAGGACCTCCAGCGCCAGGACCACGGCCAGTTCCCCGAGCGCCCACCGACGGCCCAGCCGCACCCAGCGGTCGACGGCCCGCAGGCCCAGCGGCAGCCAGGCGGCGCCGACGAGGAACACGATGTTGCAGTACTGGAACAGGATCGGCGCCCCGAACCCGTACGACAGCCCCGCCAGGCTGGCGCCGGCGCGGCTGATGCCCCAGGACCGGGCGAGGGCGACCATCGCCCCGACGGCCAGGAGCACGTGCGCGATCGTGTAGAGCCGCACGCCCCAGGGGTACGAGGGGGCCACGGCGAACAGGAGCTTGCCCGGATAGAGCACGGCCGCGGTGGGGTTGCCGAGCAGCGGCATCCCGCCGTTCTCCTCGGGCTCCCAGAGCGGCAAGCGGCCGGCGGCCCACTCCTGCTGCACCCGCTGGTAGAGGGGGTAATAGAAGTGTGCCGCGTCGCGGTAGGCGAACTGCCGGTCGCGGAACAGGACCGTGCCGAAGCAGGCGAGCACCAGGCCGGCCAGGCAGAGACCCAGGATCAGCAGGGCATCACGTCGCATCGGGCATCGTTCCCCGCGTCCGGGACGGCGGCGTCCAGCCATCGGGCTCCGCGGCCGGGTCGGGCCGGACCGGACGGAGCACCGGAAATGAAAGCGCCCGGCGGTGGGGACCGCCGGGCGCATCAGTGTCGTCGATCCCGCCCCGGGGGATCAATCCCGGGCGAACAGGCCGTGGAGGTCGGCCCGCTGCGCGGTCTTCTTGATCGGCGGCTCGAGCGCCCCCTTCGGATCGGGGGCCGAGCCGTCGGGGCCGGGCGGTAGCTGCGGCAGCTCGACCACCCGCGCCTCGCCGGCGAGGGCCTTGAGGAACGTGGCCAGATCGGCCTTCTCGGCGTCGGTCAGGTTCAGGGGAACCATGTCCTTGTCGAGGTACGGGTTCTTGTTGCCGCCGCGGTCGTAGTAGGCGATCACCGCCTCCAGCGTCGCCTCCGAGCCGTCGTGCATGTACGGCGCGGTCTTCTCGATGTCGCGCAGGGTCGGGGTCTTGAAGGCGCCCAGGTCCTTCAGGTCCTTGGCCCCGATCGCCGCCACGGCCATCCGGCCGGGGTCCTTGAACTTGCCGGCCGACTCGTCCCAGCCGACGCCGAGGTTGTGGAACCTCTCGTCGGAGAAGTTGAACCCCTGGTGGCACAGCGAGCACTTGGCCTTCTGGAGCGAGGCCGTCTCCTGGTAGTCGTCGTCGGGGTTCGGACGCTCGCCGAAGAGGACCATGCCCCGCTTCTCGGCCTCGCTGAGGGCGGCCTGATCGCCCGCGCGATAGCGGTCAAACTTCGAGTTGCCCGAGAGCGAGGCGACCCGCTCGAAGGTCGCGATCGCCTTGGCCATGCCGTCGAGGTTCACGTCGGTGCCGAAGACCTTCAGGAACTGCTCGCGGTAGCCGGGGATCTCGCGGAGCCGGTTCACGATCTGCTCGTACGACTGGTCGCCCATCTCGATCTTGTTCTGCACCGGCCCCTGCGCCTGGCCCTCGAGCGAGGGGGCGCGGCCATCCCAGAACATCGTGCGGCCATAGACGGTGTTGATGACCGTCGGAGCATTGCGGCCGCCGATCTGGCCGTCGATGCCCACCGAGGTCGGCATCCCGTCATCCCAGCCCTCGCCGGGGTTGTGGCAGGTGGCACACGACACGGTGCCGTTCTTGGAGATGCGCGGATCGAAGTAGAGCTGGCGGCCGAGCTCGAACTTCCCCTTGGTGATCGGGTTGTTGGCCGGCACGAACTGGCCGAGAGTCAGCTCAGGCAGGCCGGCGGGCACCTCGACGACGAGCGGCTCGTCCTGGATCTTCGACGTATCGGGAAACGACCAGTAGATCCCCTCGGGGCTCGGGCCCATGCTGGCCTCGCCGCCCTTGACCTCGGCCTCGACAACGTCCACGACCGCCTTCGGGTCGATCTTCCGGTTCGGCGTCACCGACTGGGCGGGCACCTGTTCTGCGCGGGTCGTCGCAGCCGCTGGCGGCGTTGAGCCGGCGGCCGGAGCGGCGGTGCCGGTGGTGGCGACCGGTCCTGAATCCCCCGACCCGCCACAGCCGGCCAGGAGCAGGGGGATCGCCGTCGCGGCGCGAGCGAGGTAGGCGATCGGGAAGGGTTGCGGTTTCAAGGCACGTTCTCCGGTGCGAGAGGTTCCCACGCCGACGGGGGGCGGACCAGGGCGCGGAAATGGGGGGGAGTACCGATGGCCGGTGGCCGGTGGCACGAGTCGCGGCCGGCCGGATCACCCGAACTGGGATGCCGCCCCGGCGGTGTGAGGCGACTCGAGAGCGAATGTTCGGTGCGAACACCGTCAGGACGGCGCCGGGGGTCAGCTTCGACCCGGACCCGACCCCCGGATCGATCGGCGGTCTCGGCGATCGCGTCCAGGATCGGGGCACTGTGTCGGATTATGCTCCGACGGACACCCCGGATCAAGCCGACCGACCCGCCCACGACCGTCGGTCACCCCGCCCGTGGACCCTCACCGTCGGCCGACCCCGAGGGTCGGGGGACCGGGTCGAAGCCGTACACCCAGCGCAGTGCCCGCTGCACGGACGGGCGATCGAGCCGGGTCGCCGAGAACTGGTTGCCCAGCTTGCGGACCAGGCCCGCAACCGTCGGGTAGACGTGGACGATTTCGGCCAGGTGACCCAGCGTCAGGCCTCGCTCCATCGCGATGGCGAACTCGTGGATCACCAGGCTCGCCTGCGGGCCCAGAATCACCGCCCCCAGCACCCGCCCGCTCGCCGTGGCGAAGACCTTGGCGAACCCCTCCGTCTGGCCGTCGATCCGGGCCCGGTCGATGTCCGCCATCTCCACGCGGAAGACCCGCGCCCCCGGACTCGCGGCCAGCGCCTGCGCCTCGGTCAGGCCGACCGACGCCAGCTCGGGGTCGCTGAAGAGGCTCCGGGGAATTGCCGTGGCGTCATAACGCTTCGGCACCCGCAGCACGGCGTTCTGGAAGGCGACCGCCGCCTGGCGTTCGGCGGCGTGGGTGAACCGCTCGCGGCCGATCACGTCGCCCACGGCCCAGACGTTCGGGGCGCTGGTGCGGAGCGAGTCGTCGACCGGGATGCCCCCGACCGGGTCGGTCGCAATCCCGATCGCCTCCAGGTTCAGGCCCTCGACGTTCGCCAGCCGGCCGGTCGCCACCAGGATCGCCTCGGTCTCCAGGTCGGCGCGGGCGCCCAGCGGCCCGGCCTGGAGCCGCAGCCGGATCCGGCCGTCGCGGCGCTCGACGCCGAGCACGTCGGCCCGGGTCAGGATGCGCAGGCCCTCCCGTTCCAGGGCGGCCTGGAGCCGCTCGCCGGCCTCGGCATCCTCCCGGGGCATCAGGCGCGGCCCGGATTGCAGGATCGTGACCCGGGCGCCCAGCCTGGCCAGCGACTGCCCGAACTCGATGCCGGAGGCCCCGCCGCCCAGGACCACCAGCTCGCGCGGGACCTGCGTCAGGTCCCAGATCGAGACGTTGTCGAGGTAGCCGACCTCCGCCAGCCCCGGGATCGCCGGCACCGCCGGCCGCGATCCGGTGGCGATCACGAACCGACGCGCGTGCACGGGAACTCCGTCGACCTCGACCGTGTCGTAGGCCGTGAACCGGGGTGAGCCGTGGATCACCTCGATGCCGCGAGCCCGCATCACTTCGTCCGAGTCGCTGCCGGCGAAACCGTCGACCACGGACCGGACGCGGGCCATCACGGCTGGGAAGTCGACCTCCGGGGGCGGGATCCGGATCCCGAATCCGCCGGCCAGCCGGGCCTGGTGGGCGATCCGGGCGGCCTCGATGAGGCCCTTGCTGGGCACGCAGGCGGTGAAGGTGCATTCGCCGCCCAGGCGGAACCGCTCGACGAGCGCGACCTTCGCCCCCACCGCCGCGGCGGCGCCGGCGACGTTCAGGCCGCCCGAGCCCCCCCCCAGCACCATCAGGTCGTAGTACGGCTTGCTCACGATGTCGGCCCGTTGCCCCTTGGTTGCCGGCGTCGGCGGGTGTAGAACGGGGCTTCACTCTATCCGACCCCGGAGCCCAGGGCGACCGCCGCGTCGGCCGCCTGCCCCGATCGGCTCGGCCAGCATCCCGGCGCAGGGCGCCCCGGGACGCCGCCGCCGACGGACCGGTCGGAGCCACTCTCGTCAGGACCCTCCGCGATGGCACGCAAGGCTAGCGACCGCAAACCGACCGCCAAGGCCCCGGCGAAGGCCGCCCCCGCCCCGACGCTCGCGCGCGCGACGGCGACGAAGCCGGCCGCCAGGGCCAAGGCTCCGACCCGCAAGGCCGGGCGCAAGGTCTACCTCTTCTGGCCGGGCGACTACCGCAACCAGCCCAACCAGTGGGCCCTGCCCCACTCCCGCGAGACCACGGCGCAGCTGGTTGCCGCCCTCAAGAAGCTCGGCCGGACCCCCGAGGTCATCGACGGCTACCTGACCCGCCCCGACCAGGCGATTGCGAAGCTCGGCCCGATCGACGACCCGATGATCGGCATCTTCGTGCACTGGACCTACGCCCCTCACACCGTCGACGGCGTGGTGGGCAAGGACAGCCCGCTGCTGCTGGCCTCGAACTTCTCGGGCACCTGGCCCGGCCTGGTGGCGCTGCTGAACACGGCGGCGTCGCTGGAGTCCGTCGGCCGGCACGCCTCGCGGATCTGGACCGACGCCCCCGACTGGACCGCCGACGCGACGTTCCTGGATCGGCTCGACGCCTGGTGCTCGACCGGCCAGATCGCCTACGACACCGGCGAGCTGCACGCCGCCGCTCCGGTGAGCCGCCCCGCCCTGCAGACGGCCGAGAGCATCGCCGCCGGGATCCGCCGCAAGCGCATCCTGGCGCTGATGCTCGGCGACACCTCCATGGGCATGATCAACGGCTACTTTGGCCCGCGCGAGCTCTACCCGATCGGCTTCAGCGAGCACAAGGTGGACCAGGCGTGGCTGATCGAGCGGATGGCGGGAATTGCCGACCGCCGCGTCGAGGACGCCTTCAAGTTCGTGCAGTCCCGGGGCGTGACCTTCCACTGGGGTGAGGCCGACGCGGCCGATTTCACGCCGGACTCCACGAAGCAGCAGCTGCGCGCCTACCTGGCCGTGCTCGACCTGATGGGCGAGTTCCACGCCGACTGCCTGGGCTGGCAGTACCAGCTCGGGCTTCTGAAGCTGCTGCCGCCGAGCGACTTCTGCGAGGGCCTGCTCAACTCGCACGCCCGCCCCGAGGGGGATGGCCGCGTGATCATCACCAGCACCGAGGCCGACCAGGGGAACCTGGTGCCGATGGAGCTGATGAAGCGGGTGCTGGAGGCGAAGGGCCTGCCCGGCGCGGTCATGTTCCACGACGTCCGCTGGGGCGCCGAGCACGACGGCCGCTGGCTCTGGGTGCTGCTGAATTCCGGCAGCTGCTCGGCCTACGCCTTCAACCACGACCCGAGCAGTCTGAAGGGGGTCCACAGCTACCGCCAGCCGGCCGGCTACTTCCCGATCCCCGGCGGCACCTTCGCGGGCGTCAGCCAGCCGGGCCCGCTGACCTGGGCCCGGACCTGGCTGGACCGCGACGGCGAGTTGGTGATGGACCTGGGCCGTGGCGAGTCGGTCGACCTGCCCGAGGCCGTCCGCGAGCGCTGGTGGCAGGGCACCACCCGGCAGTGGCCGTTCATGGCCGCCGACCTCGGGTGCGACCCCGACACGATCATGGCCCACTACATGTCGAACCACATCGCCGTGGTCTACGGCGACATCTTCGGCGAGATGGTCGCTCTGAGCCAGGCACTCGGCCTGCGCATCCGAGTCTTCTCGGCCGGTACCCCAACCTGATCCGGCCCGCCCCCTCCGTGGCGAGCGGCCCGAGCGCGCTCGTCACGGTGGCCCGATGGGGGGGCGGGTTCTGGCCACGGCTCCGGGGCGCCCGCTCCCCGCCGGCGGGCCGGGTGGCGGCAGGCGTCTCACGAAGGCCCGCTGATTGAGCGTGACCCCGGGACGGGGAACCAGCTCCAGTTCGGTGAACGTCGCATCCCGGCCCAGCACGCTGGCCACCGTCGAGATCCGCCAGACGATGACGATCGCCGCGTCCGAGGCTCCCACCTCCTCGGCGCTCAGGGTGACTGACGTGCCCGCGTGGATCTGCCCCAGCTCGAAGCCGACCTTCATCGCCGTGTCGGAGTCCCCGACAACCGGGCCCGTCACGCCGAGGGCCCGCGCGGCCGCCACGACCTTGAACCACGCGTCGTCACGATTCGGCCGGGCCAGGCCTCGCAGGCTCGAGACGAGCGGTGCTGCGAACGAGAGGGCGATCAGGGCCCAGACTCCGATCCAGATCGCCGGCCGACGCCCCAGCCAACCCACCTCCGCCGGTCGGGCCAGGTGAAATGCGGCCACCAGCAGGAATGGATCGAGCGGGTACAGGTATCGCAGCTCGACCCAGATCGGGAGGTAAGGTGCACAGATGGCGACGGCGGGGATCAGTGACCAGCGCCAGCGTTCCCCTCGCATTCGCTCACGCCAGGGCCAGCAGCCCACGAACGCCGCGATGAGCGCTGCCAGTCCGAGCCTGCAGCGGTCGAGGTATCCGAGAAATCGGAGCGCCCGACGGCAGTGGAACCTGACGATCTCGAGCTGATGGCGGACCATCGCCAGGCTCTCGAGTGGATTCCAGCGCTCGTAGCCGAGTTGCGACGGCTCCTCCCAGGCCGTGAGCCGACCCGCCGCCGGCTTGATCAGTTGCCGGACGCTCACATGCTTGAGCTGGGTTCGGTGCTTCGGGGCGACCAGCGAGGAATTGATGCTGGCCGCCGTGGAAATGGTCAAATGCCCATACTTCAGGCTGAGCACGGCGATCCAGGGACCGGAGATCAGCCCCAGCCCGAGAACCGTCAGCCCCAGGGCACGGACCACGTCGCCGCGAGGTTCGGGTTCGATCCACCAGCGCAGCGTGGCAAGACCGGCGACGGCCAGGACCGCCTGGGGCAAGACCGGGGCCTTCGCCAGGTAGGCCAGCCCCCGGCGCTGCGGCCAGTCGGCCCGCAACAGGAGCGCCAGGCCAGCAGCAGCGCGCTCATGAGCCAGTCGGGCACGATGGCGGTCAGGGACGTGACGGTGGCCGTGGCCGTGGCCGTCAGGGCAGTGGCCAGTCGGCGGCCCAGGGTGGAGAGCCCCAGCACCCGGTACAGCGCCCAGCAGGCCGCGGTGGAACCCAGCCCGCTCAGACCGGTGATCGCCTAGCCTGCCGCCCTGGGGGTCGCGAACAGCCGCAGGAAGGGGCGATCAGCCAGCTGATCATCGCGCCCCAGTACCCGTTGACCGCCTGGCCGAAATTCCCCGCTCGATAGTGTCTGGCCACCTGGAGATACGACACGGCGTCGGTATTGAAGGTCCGTCCCAGACTCGCGATCCGGATCGCTTCCGCGACCGCCTGGACGGCCAGGATGACCAGCAATTCCGCCACGAGGGGGAACCAGGCCGGCCGGGAGCGGGTGAGCACGACGTGGTCCAGGTGATGGTCCCAGACGACCACGCGGATCGATCGGTGCGATGGCCGGCGAACTCGGCCACCCACCATGCCGGCCCGAGCCAGGTCAAACAAGTCCCAGGTGGTGGGGCCGATGCCGGGCCACTCGCCGGGGGCGTGACGAGGTTCGTGTCCAAGTCCGATCGAAAAAGGCTTGAACAACATCTGGCCCGGCGGCTACAACTGCACCAACGCATTGACCTGGAGGCACATCATGCTGGGTCGAGCCCAGGTTCCCCTGGAAGGCCCCGTGCGACCCACGCTGCGGCTGCTGGTCGTCGAGGATGACCCACACCTGCGCCGGGCCGTCGTACGGATTCTCCGCCGCTGGGGCTACGAGATCATCGAGGCCGCCGATGGCCGCAGTGCGCTGGAGCGACTCTGCAGCCGTCGAGAGACCTTCGACCTGGTCTTGCTCGACATCATGCTGCCGGAGGTCGACGGCCTCCAGGTGGCCCAGACGGTGCGGGCCGAACGACCCGAGCTGGCGATCGTCGCCTGCTCGGCGGCGTTCAACGACGAGCTGCTGGACGCCCTGAATGCCGTCGGCGTGGCGCAAACCCTGCCGAAGCCCTACTCGGCCGACTGCCTGCGTCAGACCGTCGAGGACATCGCCCGCCGGGCCTGATCTCCGCCACCGCGCACCTGCCCTCCCCCACTCCGGGCTGGCCCCGGTCATTCGTGACCGGAACATTCCAGAACACCGGCAGAACCGGCCGATATCCTGCCAACAGGAATGCGCCGGCCCGAGGTTTGCGTGGGCAGGATCCCCAGAACCGGGGCATCCCGGGCGACGTGAACGGCGCTGCCGGCGCCCGACCGGGGGCCGGTCGGGGGTAGGGTGACGGCTCGGAGGAGAACTCCCGATGCTCGCCTTTGCGGTCCGAGCGCTGGCACTGGGCCGTGGCAAACGCCTGGCCCCCGAGCGGGTGGCAGCCCTCCAGGAACAGCGGCTCCGGGCGATGCTGCGGCACGCCACCACCCACACCGCCTTCTATCGCCGGAAGTACCGTGGCCTTGACCCCGAACGGTGCCGGCTGGCCGACCTCCCCCCCACGAACAAGGGGGAGCTGATGGCCGACTTCGACGCCACGGTCACCGACCCGGCGATTCGACGGCCGCTCCTGGAAGCGTTCCTGGACGACCCGGCCAACGAGGGCCGCCGGTTCCTGGGCCGCTACATCCCGAGCCACACCTCGGGTAGCCAGGGTCAGCCGATGCTGATGGTCCAGGATCAGCGGGCCCTGGAGCTGATGTTCGGCCTGCAGATGACCCGCGGGAACGCCGGTCGGGTCAGCGCGGCCGAGGCCGTCCGCAAGTTCTTCCAGCCGGCCCGGCTCGCGGTGGTTACCCTCAAACGGGGCTTCTATCCCTCGGCCTCCACCTTCGAGTACATGCCGGCCGACGCCCGGCGCTTCATGAACGTGCTGCGGCTCTCGCAGACCGATGACGATGTCGTCGAGCGACTGAACGCCTTCCGGCCGACCGTGCTGACCGCCTACGCCGGCGTGCTGGAGATGCTGGCGCTCGAGGCCCTGGCCGGGCACCTGCGGCTGGCCCCCGAGCTGATGCAGGTCGTCAACAACAGCGAGGTCCTCACCGATCGCGCCCGGAGTCGCATCGAGGAAGCCTTCGGCCTGCGAGTCATGAACAACTACGCCACCGGCGAGGTGCCGTTCCTCTCCAACGGCTGCCCGACCGACGACGGCGCCCACGTCAACGCCGACTGGGCGATCCTCGAGGTTGTCGACGACCAGTACCGGCCGGTCCCCGCCGGCACGCCCGGCCGCAAGGTGCTGCTGACCAACCTGGCCAACCGCCTGCAACCATTCCTCCGCTACGAGGTCGGCGACGTGGTCACGATGGCCGCGGGCCCGTGCGGCTGCGGCAACCGCCTGCCCCGGGTCGAGCGGATCGAGGGCCGCAGCGCCGACACATTCTGGATCGGCGAGTCGCGCCGCTACCGTCAGGTGATCAACAGCGTCTTCAAGAACGCCTTCGACTACACCCGCGAGGTCCGCGAGTGGCAGGCCGTGCAGACCGAGCGCAACCGCGTGGAGGTCCGCCTCGAACTGCTCCCCGGCGCCACCCTGAACGAGCCCCACGCCCGCGCGGCCCTCGACCGCCAGCTCGCCATGTACGGCTACACCGGATTGCTCGACGTGCGGCTGGCGGTCGTGCCCCAGCTCGGTCCCGACCCGAAGACCGGCAAGTTCCGCCGCATGGTCAGCCTCGTCGGCGAGCCGACCGACCGCGACCCCGAGTCCCCGGATCATCGTCTCGACCCCCCTCAGCCGGCCAGCGTCTCCTCCCCCCACACCGCTTCCCCCGCCCCTCGGCGCCAGCCCGCCTGAGGTGCCACCGACCGCCATCTCCGCGCGCCCCACCCCGGTCACCGGCGCCTACAGGTGTCCGGGTGACCGGGGAATTCCCTAGAGGATCCACCCCAATCGCCTGGCGATTGGCGCGCCCCTCGTCGCCTTTTCTCACCAATCCGGCCGGAAATCCCCGGCTTCGGCGCGGATTGCCACGTCGCAATTGGTGCAGTTTTGATTGTATTTGTTAATCTGCGTCCGGATTTTGTGCCGTTTCATGGCCCCGGATGCGGAGAGTGCTGGCATGTCTCGAACTGCGACCCGGTGGGTGGTTGGCTTGGTGCTGCTGATGACTGCGGAGGCGCGGGCCGGCCAGATCATCCAGGAGGTGACGGCTGGTTCGTTCGTGGCGACGAACCTGTTTCCCGGCGTGAAGGTGACGCTGGCGCCCGGCGACTCGTACTATGACATCAAGTTCCACTTCTACAGCAACATCTCGAACACGGTGCCGGCGGCGGTGGGCACGGTGTACGTGCTGAGCCAGCAGTTCACCCAGACGGTCCCGAACTTCGCCACACCGAATCGCCTGAACACGCTCGACACATCGGCCCCGGGCTATCTGACCAAGTCGACGGGGATCATCGGCGGCGTCTATCAGTTCGACCCGAACTTCAAGATGCTGCCGAACACGAGCTACTGGTTCTACGCCACGAGCTCGATCCAGACCTCGATCGGCGGGACACCGCTGGCCGGCGGGGCGGGGATCTCGGCGGTGGCGAACATCCTGCCGTACATCCAGACGACGCTCACGACCCCGTCCTATACGTTGAGGGGCACGATCCCCGAGCCGAGCACGGTCGTCGTCGCCGGCCTGGGCGTCCTGGTGCTGGGCGGCTGGCAACGGCTGCGTCGCGGGCACGCCCCGGCCTGAGGCCGCTGGATCCCGCTCGATCCCCCCGGAACGAACCCGAGCCCCGGCCGCGCCTGTGCAGGCGCGGCCGGGGCTCGTCGTTGGCTGGCGGTCCCAGGGGGCGTGGCCGTGGTCAGTCGTCGATCGGGCGACCGACCTCGGCGCGTTCCCGCTGCTCCTCGTCCTCCTCCTCCTCGGGCTGCTCGGCGATCAGCCCGGTGCGAGGCGCATCGGGATCGGGCTCGATGACGATCACCTGGCTGTAGTCGACGCCGTCGACGGTGAGCACGACACGGTATGTCCCGGCCGCGACCGCCTGGGGCCGGCCGCCACCGCCACCGCCGCCCTGCGGACGACCAAC
>CAZUZD010000066.1:0-23073 GCA_964624465.1 uncultured Isosphaeraceae bacterium | reverse complement strand
GCCCGGACCGGGGCCCCGGTCGGGCCGGGGTTCCCGCACCCCGGGCTGATCTGGGCCGTGGCCTGGAGCCCCGACGGCCGCCGGGTCGCCACCGCCGGGATCGACGGCCGCGCCCGCCTCTTCGACGTCGCCACCGGCCAGGCCCTCGGGCCGCCCATGGCCAGCGGCCGCGAGATCGTGGCGCTGGCCTTCAGCCCCGACGGCGCCACCCTGGCCGCCGGCGGCCGCGACCGCACCGTGCGGCTCTTCGACGCGACCACCGCGGCCCCGCTCGGCGCCCCCTTGCCGCACCCCGAGACGGTGCTGGCGCTGACCTTCACCGCCGACGGCCGGCTGCTGCTGACGGCCTGCGAGGACGGCCGCGTCCGGTCGTGGGACCCGAAGACCGGGGCCCTCGGACCGCTGCTGCTGACCCACGAGGACGGCGTGCGGGCGCTGGCGCTGCACCCCGACGGCCGGACCCTGGCCACCGGCACCCTGGCCGGCAACGCGCGGCTCTGGGACCTCACCACCGGCCGCCCGATCGGGGCCCCGATGCCGCACGACGACTGGGTCACGGCGCTGGCCTTCAGCCCCGACGGCACCACTCTGGCCACCGCCGGCACCGGCCGCGCCCTGCGGTTCTGGGACGTGCCCGACGGCCGGCGGCTCGGGCCTGACCTGAAGCACCCCGGCGCCGTCTGGTCGCTGGTCTTCGCGTCCGACGGCGCGTCGGTGCTGACGGGTTGCGAGGACCGCCGGATCCGGACCTGGCCCCTGCCGGTGCCGAGCCCCGGCGACCCCGCCCGCCTGGCCCGCCTGGCGCAGGTCCGATCCGCCCAGCAGCTCAACCCCGACGGGACCTACCGGACCCTGCCCGACGCCGACTGGGAGGCCGACCGCGCCGCCCTCGAACCGACTGCCCCTTGAGCTCGCCCCGCCCCCGCCTCCCACACCGCCCGCTCGACTGCCCCCCACCAGGTCGTTCCCGCCATGCGCCGACTCACGCTCACCACCAGCCGCCGCCCCCGATGCGCGCCACGCTCCCCGGCCCCGGTCGGCCGTGCCGCGGGGGACCGGTCATGAGCACGGACCGCACATTCGCCACCGACGACGACTCGTGGGCGGCCTCCGAGGCCGGGTTCCGGGCCTGGCAGACGGGTCGTGGGCCGGCGGCGCGGGCCGGCTACCGGGTCGTCCGGCACCTGGCCACCGGCGGCCTGGGCGAGGTGCTCGTCGGTCACGATGAGGCGCTCGAGCGGCGAGTGGCGATCAAGCAGATCCGCCCCGAGCTGGCCGACCGCGACGAGGCCCGCGCCCGGTTCCTGATCGAGGCCAAGGTCACCGGCCGGCTCGAGCATCCGGGCGTCGTGCCGATCTACGCCCTGGGGCACGACGACGCGGGGCGGCCCTATTACGCCATGCGGCTGATCGAGGGCGGCACGTTCCTGGAGGCGATCGCGGCGTTCCATGCACCGCCCGGCCCCGACTTCCAATCGCTGGCGTTTCGCGACCTGCTGGCGCGGTTCCTCGACGTCTGCAACGTCGTCGCCTACGCCCACGACCGCGGCGTCCTGCACCGCGACCTCAAGCCCTCCAACGTCATGCTCGGCAAGTTCGGAGAGACCCTCGTCGTCGACTGGGGCCTCGCCAAGCTCCTCGACCGCGACGAACCAGGCTCCCCCGCCGACGGGGCCGCCGGGGCGCAGACCACGGGCACGCTGCAGGAGAGCGGCAGCGGCTGGATGCGGAGCGGGTCGTCGCTCGACCCGAGCCCGACCCAGCCGGGCACGCCCGTCGGCAGCCGGGGGTACATGAGCCCGGAGCAGGCCCTCGGCGATGCCACGGCGGTCGGCCCGGCCAGCGACGTGTACAGCCTGGGCGCGACCCTGTACCACCTGCTGGCCGGTGCGCGGCCGCTGGCGGGGGTCGACGACCCGGCCGAGGTGGTGCGCTGCACCATCGCCGGCGTGCTCGACCCGCCGCGCAGCCGGGTGGCCGCGATCCCGCCGGCGCTCGAGGCGATCTGCGGGCGGGCGATGCATCGCAGCCCCGCGGCCCGATACGGCTCGCCGCTCGACCTGGCCGCGGACCTGCGCCACTGGCTGGCCGACGAGCCGATCGCCGGCGTCGCCGAGCCGATGGCCGTGCGCGTCTCGCGCTGGGAACGTCGGCACCGGCGGCTGATCCGGGGCGCCAGCCTGGCGCTGCTGGCCACGGCCACGATCGCGACCGTGGCGACGGTGATCGTCTGGCGCGCCAACGGCCGCGAGCGCCAGGCGCTGGCGGCCGAGACGACCCAGCGCCAGCTCGCCGAGCAGCACGAGACCCTGGCCAACGCCTCGCAGCAGGCGGCCCAGGCGCAGAGCGCCACCCTGCTGCTGGAGCGCGGCCTGGAGTGGGCCGATCGCGAGGAGTATGGCCGCGCGCTGCTCTGGCTGACCCGCGCCCTGGCCGAGGTGCCGTCGCACCGCGCCGACCTCGAGCGCGCCATCCGCACGGCCCTGGCCACCTGCCGGGCGCGGATCACGGCGCCGGTGGCGATTCTGGACCACCGCGATCACGCCATCAGCCGGTTCGCCTTCGCCCCCGACGGCGCCGTGATCGCCACCGGCGACATGGTGGGCCACGTCCGCCTCTGGGACGCCCGCACCGGCCGGCCCCTGGGTCTCCCGGCCGAGGGCCTGATCCACGGCGGCGGGGTGACCGTCCTGGAGTTCGCCCGCCAGGCGCCGGCCCTGCTGGTGGCCACCGGCGCCGGGGGCCTGCTCGTCCGCGACCCCGCCACGGGGCAGCCGCGCGGGCCGCTGATCGAGCTGCACCGCGAGGTCCGCGCGGCCGCCCTGAGCGCCGACGGCGCGCGGGTGCTGGCCGGGGCCGAGGACGGCACCTGCGGCCTCTGGGACGTCGCCACGGGGAACCCGATCGCCGGGGTCCCGTCGCACGCCGCCCGGGTCGTGAGCGTCGGGTTCGCCGCCGGCGACACGCGGCTCTTCACGGCCGACGCCGGCGGGACGATCCGGATCGTCGAGCCCGCCAGCGGCACCCCGGTCGGGCCCGAGATCCACCACCCCGGCGGCCTGAACGGGGCCGTGCTCCGCGACGACGGGGCCGTGCTCCTCAGCTTCGGCACCGACCGCAAGGCGCGGCTCTGGGACGTGGCCACCGGCCGGCTGCTCCACGAACTCGATCATCGCGGCGCCCTCGAACGGGCCGAGTTCGCCCCCGACGGCGACACCCTGCTGACGGCCGGCCACTCGACCGTCGTCCGGCTCTGGGACGTCGAAACCGGGACCGAGGTCCTGAGCCGGCTGGGGTCGATCGAGCACCGCAGCTTCGTGCCCACGGCGCAATTCGGCGCCGGGGGGACCACCCTCGTCACCGGCAGCTTCGACCGCACTGCCCGCCTGTGGGACGCCGGCAGCCAGCGTGGGCAGGGCAACACGCTGCCGCACACCGAGCAGGTCATCGAGGTCCGGCTGGCGCCCGACGGCCGGTCGGTGGCCACCCAGACCCGCGCCGGCCGGGTCCGGCTCTGGCGGATGGGCGGCGACCGCGGGCTCGGCGTGACGGCCAGCCCGCGCTCGGACGACACGGTGCAGGCGCTGAAGGTCACGCCCGACGGCCGGCACGCGCTGACCGCCGGCGGTGCCCGCGTGCTGGTGCGCGACCTGGCGACGGGCGCCCCGGTCGGCGCGCCCCTGCCGTTTGCCGGCGAGGTCCGGGCCCTGGCCCTGAGCGCCGACGGCCGGCGGGTGGTGGCTGGCGGCCGCAGCCCGGGCGGGCGCCCACCGACCGGCCTCGGCACCGATCCGCCCGGGCTCGCGCAGGTCTGGGACCTGGACACCGGCGCGCCCCTGGGGGCGCCCCTGGCCAGCGACCTCGACGTGCTGGGCGTCGCGATCCGCGGGGACGGCCGGGTGGTGGCCACCGCCAGCCGCGACGAGACGCTCCGGCTCTTCGCCGCCGACACCGGAGCCCCCCTGGGCCCGCCGATCCGGCACCCGCAGGCCGTGCAGAGCGTCCTGTTCAGCGGCGACGGACTCACGGTCTATACCGGCTGCGCCGACGGCCGGGTGCGGGCCTGGGACGTTGCGACCGGCGCGCGTCGCGGGCCCGATCTGGTGCACGACGACGCGGTGCGGGTGCTGGCCCTGCACCCCGACGGCCGGCGGCTGGCCACCGGCAGCCTCGCCGGCACGGCCCAGCTCTGGGACCCCACCACCGGCACCCCGCTGGGCCCCGCGCTGCGGCACGAGGGCTGGGTCACGGGCCTGGCCTTCAGCCCCGACGGCACCACCCTGGCGACCGTCGGCATGGGCCGCACCCTCCGGTTCTGGGACGTGAGCACCGGCGCCCGGCTCGGGCCCGAGCTGCGGCACCGCAACGCCATCTGGTGCGCCGATTTCCGCCCCGACGGCCGCGCCGTGCTCACCGGCGGCGAGGACCACATCGTCCGCACCTGGCCCGTGCCGGTCGCCGCGGGTGAGCCCGCCGACCGGCTGGCCCGCGAGGCCCGCGTGCTCGCCGGCCTGGGCCTGAACCGCGACGAGACGTACCACACCCTCACCGACGCCGAGTGGCAGGCCGAGCGCACCGCGTTCGAGGCCCTGCCGCCGTCGGGGCCCCCGGCGCAGCGGCCGCTCGCCGACGGCCCACGCGTCCGCTAGGATGGCGCCGACGCCCTGCCTGCCTCCCACCCACCCCATCCCTCCCGCCCGGAGTCGCCGGCCATGCCGAGGTCTGCCCGCCTGCTCGCGTCCCCGATCCTGGCCGCGCTCGCGCTGGCCCTGCTCGCCACGGCCCCGGCGGCGGCCCAGCCTCAGGGCTGGAAGGCCGGCGCCGGCCGGGTGGTCATCACGCCGAAGCAGTCGATGTGGATGTCCGGCTACGCCGCCCGCACGAAGCCGTCGGAGGGGGCCCGCCACGACCTCTGGGCCAAGGCGCTGGTCGTCGAGGATCCCGCCGGGGCCCGCGGCGTGATCGTGACCCTGGACGTCTGCGGCATCAGCCGCGACCTCTCCGATGCCGTCCGCGACCGCCTCCGCGCCGAGCACGGCCTGGACCGACCGGCCGTCGTGCTGGCCTGCTCGCACACCCACTGCGGGCCCGTCGTCGGGGCCAACCTGCTGGGCATGTACCCGCTCGACGCCGAGCAGCTCGGCCGGGTGCGGGCGTACGAGGCGTTCCTCAAGGATGCCCTGGTCGGCGTGGTGGCCGCGGCGCTGACGGACCTGGCGCCGGCCGGGCTGGCGTGGGAGACGGGCCGGTGCGACTTCGCCGTGAACCGCCGCAACAACGACCAGGGCCGCGTGCCCGAGCTGCGGTCGAAGCTGGCGCTGATGGGCCCCGACGACCACGACGTGCCCGTGCTCCGGGTCCGCTCGGGCGACCGGCTCAAGGCGGTCCTCTTCGGCTATGCCTGCCACTGCACGACCCTGGACGACTACCAGTTCTCGGGCGACTACGCCGGCTTCGCCCAGATCGCCGTCGAGCGGGCGCACCCCGGCACCACGGCGCTGTTCTGGGCCGGCTGCGGCGCCGACCAGAACCCGCTGCCGCGCCGCGAGGTCGCCCTGGCCGAGCGCTACGGTGAGGACCTGGCCGCCGCCGTCGAGCGGGTGCTGGGCGGCGGCATGCGAGCGATCGCCACCGCCGACCGCCTGGAGCGCCGCTACGAGGAGATCGACCTGGCCTTCGCCCCGATCCCCGACCGCGCCGCCTGGGAGCAGCTCGCGAAGTCGGACAACCGCTTCGAGGTCGCCCGCGCCCGGCAGATCCTGTCGCAGCTCGACGCCGGTGGCCCGCTGAAGCCGACGTACCCGTACCCGGTGCAGTCGTGGCGGCTGGGATCGCTCGACTTCGTGTTCCTGGGCGGCGAGGTGGTCGTCGACTTCGCGCACCGGATCAAGCGGAACGTCGGCACCTCGCACACCTGGGTGGCCGCCTACTGCAACGACGTCATGGGCTACATCCCCTCGCTCCGCGTCCTCAAGGAGGGCGGCTACGAGGGGGGCGGCGCCATGCTGTACTACGGCATGCCCGCGCCGTGGTCCGAGCGGGTCGAGGATCAGATCATCGACGCCGTCGCCCGCCAGGTCGCGCCTCGGCCCTGACCATCCCGCTCAGCCCGGCCGGGCCAGCCGGTAGCCGACGATCGCAGGCAGCCCCAGGTCGCGTCGCAGCACCCGGACCGCCTCGACCCGGAGCCCGGTCTTGGCTGCGTTTCGGATCAGCCGGCGTCGGGTCTGGCAGAGGGTATCCCCGAGCCGGCCGGGCAGCCGACGGCCGGTGAGTCCGTACCAGGCGGTGTTCAGGAGCATCCGCACCCCGTAGACCCGGCGCCGGAGGTCGCCGCGCACCAGGCACTCCAGCGCGAATCCGGGGGCGTGCACCGTGACGCCGGCCCGGCCGCCCGGGCGCAGCACCCGGGCGAACTCGGCCAGGGCGCGGCGCTCGTCGGTGTAGGGCAGGACCACGCTGCAGAGGATCACGTCGATCGAGCCGGCTGCGATCGGCAGCGCCTCGGCCGCCCCCTGGTGGACCTCGAACCCCTCGGCGCGGGACGCGATCACCTTCCGGGGATCGATCTCCACCCCGACGGCCCAAACCCCTTGCTCGCGCAGGGCGGCCAGGTACACCCCTTCGCCGCTGCCAACATCGAGCACGGCCGCGCCTGGCGCGATCCCGGACGTCAGGAATTCGAGCGAGCGCTGGAAGGTGGTGGTCGGCCCTGGGGCGGACTCGAGCCTCATGACAACGGCCCCCCGGGCGACGCACTCCGGGTCGCGTCGCGGGGTCACGGCCCTCGGGCCGACCCGGTCGCTCCGGAGCCATCGCGCTGACGGGGAAGCGGTTGCTGCTCTGTCCAGGCAGTCGCAACCGGCCGGCCTCGGCCGTCACGCCCTCCACCGGATTTGCCGTCCAGCCCGCGGCAGGCGCCAGCCGCCCCGGGTCCGGCCTGGCGGTTGCGAGTGCATTCGGGTACCAACGCATGGCGGCGCGGCCAGGCCCGATGCCGCTCCACCGGCCCGTGCCGGACGCCGCTCCGCCCCAGACCCGATCGCGAGGGACTCGTGTCGACCGCTCCCGCCTCGTCCGCCGCCTCCGGCCCGGTGCTCGTGACCGACTTCGACGGCACGGTCTGCCGCCGCGACTACTACCAGCTCGTGATTGACCACCTCCAGCCGCCCGGCACCGCCGACTTCTGGGGCCAGTACCAGGCCGGCCAGATCAGCCACTTCGAGGCCTTGCGGCGGACGTACGCCTCGGGCGCGGGGGGCGACGCGGCCCTGATCGGCCTGCTCGACCGCATGGAGCCCGACCCCGACCTGGGCGCCGAGGTGGCGGCCTTGCAGGCGGCCGGCTGGCGGGTCGTCGTCGCGTCGGCCGGGTGCGCCTGGTACATCGAGCAACTGCTGGAGCGGGCCGGGGTGCGCGGGGTGGAGGTGCACGCCAACCCGGGTGAACTGGTCGACGGCCGGCTCCAGATGGCCCGGCCCGTCGGGGCGCCGCACCCGGACGCCGACCTGGGCATCAGCAAGGTGGGCGTGGTCGAGGCGGCCCGCGCCGCGGCCGGCGGGGCGCCGGTGGCATTCGCCGGCGACAGCCTGGCCGACGTCTCGGCCGGCCTGCGGGTCGAGCCCGGGTTCCGGTTCGCTCGCGCGGCCATGGCCGCGGAACTGACCCGACGGGGCGAGCCGTTTCGCCCCTTCGAGCGCTGGGCGGATGTCGCCCGCGCCCTGCGGCAGCCGGGCTGAGCCGGCGGCTGCGAACTGGCGAGGGGTCGGGCCGCTGGTTTACGATCGCGGGACCATTCGTCCGCCCCAGGATCGCCCCGCTCGCCAGGGAGGCCCCCCGTGCTGCCCACCCGTTCCCCCCGCCACGCCCCCGGGCGGTCGTGCCTGCTGCTGCTGGCGCTGCTCCTGCCGGGTCCCGCCGCGCCCGCCCAGGAGGCCCCGCCCGCCGACGCCGGCACCCAGGAGCCGGACGCGACGCCGCCGAAGGCGAAGGCCAAGAAGCCGCTGCGGCGACCCCGGCTCGGGCCCGACGGCCACCCCGACTACATGGGCCGGCCGATCGCCGACGTCATGAGCTACCTTGGCGTCGAATGGCTGTTCCGGCCCGAGCGCGAGGTCGAGGAGCAGCCCGAGAAGATGATCGACGCCCTGGGCATCCAGCCCGGCATGACCGTGGCCGACGTCGGCGCCGGCGCCGGCTACACGAGCATGCGGCTGGCCGAGCGGGTCGGGCCCAAGGGGGTCGTGCTGGCCACCGACGTGCAGCCGCAGATGATCGCCATGCTCAAGACGAACCTCCGCGAGCAGGGCATCACCAACGTCAAGCCGATCCTCTGCACCCAGACCGACCCGAAGCTGCCCGAGGGCCAGGTCGACCTGATCCTGCTGGTCGACGTGTACCACGAGTGCTCCGACCCCGAGACGGCGCTGAAGGGCTGGAAACAGGCGCTGAAGCCCGGGGGCCGGATCGTCTTCGTCGAGTTCCGCGCCGAGGACCCGGACGTGCCGATCAAGCCCGAGCACAAGATGTCGGTCGCCCAGGTCCGCAAGGAGGTCGAGCCGCTGGGCTTCCGCCTCAAGGAGCGCCACGACTTCCTGCCCTGGCAGCACATCCTGATCTTCGAGAAGCCCGCCGCCGACCCCGCGAAGCCCGCCGACCCGGCGGCCACGCCCGCCCGCAAGGCCGGCTGAGCGACCCGCCCGCACCGCCCTCCTCGCCCCGCCCGGCCTCCCCCGGAGCCCGCCCCATGCTCGCCGGACTGCTCTGCACGCTCGTCATCGCCCAGGGGGCCGTCGCCCGCGAGTCGGGCCGGGTCGAACCGGGCGGTTCCTGGTCGCTGCCGGTCGCCGCCAGCCCGCGCGACCGCCTGCTCTCGATCGTCGTCAGCCTCGACCAGCCCGGCCACCTGGCGGCGGCGGGCTCGGTGCAGGCGACCGTCCGGTTCGGCGACGGCACGCATGGAAAACGGCTGCACGGGGGCGACCCCGACCTGACCGTCACCTACCGCCAGCCCGCCGGACAGGCGGGAGCGATCACGCTCGACGCCGACCGGGCGCTCGAACGGCCCGCGGCGTTCGTCGTCGGGGTCGTCGAGCTGACGGCCGGCGACGACGACGCGGTCGCCTTCGAGGCCGAGCCGAACGACACCCCGCAGACGGCCAACCCGCTCACCCTCGGCCGCACCGTCTACGGCCTGGCCGACGACCGCCCCGAGTTCCCCCAAGGGGATCTGCCGACCGAGGCCGAGTCGACCGCCGGCCGCGACTGGTTCCGGTTCGACTACGACGGAGACACGCCGAGCCTGGTGGACTTCGGCCTCGAATTCGTCGACCGCGACGTACCGCCCGACGTCCGCATCTATCAGCTCAAGGACGGACAGCCGGTCGAGTACACGCAGGGGATCGACCCCCAGAGCCTCCAGCGCGAGAAGCCGCCGCGGCCGGGGGCGAACAAGTTCACGACCCGGGTGCTCACGAAGGGGACGTATTACGTCCTCGTCGACGCCTGCCACCCCGAGTATCAGCTCCGCACCCGCCGGTTCCCCGTGCCGCCCTACCTGAAGGGGGACGCGGCCACGCCCGAGGCGGTGGCCGACGCCGCCCGCCAGGCCGTGCGCACGGCGCTGCCGTTCCAGCTCGCCTCGGGCGATAGCTGGCACGCGAATACCCCCCGGCGCGGACACCCGACCGACCGCGTCGCCAACCCGCACCACGAGACCTCGACCTGCCTGGCCTGCCACCCGACCCACTTCACCACCCAGTCGGCGATCGAGGCGATCGGCAACGGCTACGCCAACGACCAGCCGTTCGCGTTGCAGTTCCTCACCGAGCGGCTGGCGAACAACCCGGTGCCGCTGTACGGGCACGACGGGGCGGTCTGGGCCCGCATGATCCCGGCGCCGGCGAACGTGCTGGGGCGGCTCTCGACGATCGTGATGGACGCCGAGGAGCTGCTGGGCGGCCCGCATCGCGACATCCTGCACGGCGAGATCGCCGCCTTCCTGAAGCTGTACTACGAGGGCCGCGAGACGATCGCGCCCGACGAGTCCAACGGCAACAACCCGGTGAGCCGCTACAAGGTCGCCGCCGACGCCTGGCGGCAGCTCGACGCCATCGGCCGCCGCACCGACTCGGAGTCGGCCCTGGCGACCCGCGATCTGGTGGGCAAGCTGATCACCACCGGCGAGCCCTCGAACACCCGCGACCTGGCCGCGCAGACCATCGGCCTGTGCCGGATCGACAAGCAGGTGCACGCCGACCGGATCGCCGCCAACTGCAAGCGGCTGCTGGAGCTCCAGCGCCCCGACGGCAACTGGTCGGTGAAGTTCGAGCCCGACGCGGCGATCACCGAGATGCAGACCGGCGAGTCGCTGTTCGCCCTGGCCCTGGCCGGCTACGGCGCCGACCACCCGGCGGTGCGGCGCGGGGTGGTGGCCCTGCTCAAGTCGCAGGACGAGTTCGGCGGCTGGCTCGACCCGAACCCGTATGAACAGTTCCGCACCCCGTTCCGCGAGACCCAGTGGGCGCTCATGGCCCTGTCACGCCTGTACCCCGGCCCCGCCCCCCGGGACGCCGGCCGCACCGGCTGGGACGGTCCGCTCGGCCCGCAGGTGAACCGGCTCCGCACGGAATCGGCGGCCACGATCATCCGCGACCTGGAGACGATCTGGGACCCGATCGACACCGACCTGGCCGCCCAGGTGCTCCGCGAGGCCCAGGCCGAGCTGCCGCTGGTCCGGTTCGCCGCCTGCAATGCACTCGGCCGTGTGGGCGATCGCACGGCGGTGGCCACGCTGGTCGGCCGGCTCGGGGACGAGAGCAAGCTCGTCCGCCGCGCGGCGGCCGAGGCGCTGCGGCGGATCGGGAACCGGCTCAACGCGAGCCAGGGTCCGACCCTGACGCTCGACCAGGTGCACTTCGTCACCGCGATCGAGGCCGCGCTGGAGTCGCCCGACGACCGCACCCGCCGCGGCGCCACCCGGCTGTTCGCCGCCCACTTCCGCGACCTCTCGCGCGAGACCGACCTGGCCGACGCCCTCCTGAAGCGGCTCGACGACGGCGACCCGGTCGTCGCCATGCAGGCGGTCAAGGGCCTCTGGCGCTGGTGGTACTGGACCAGCGATCTGGCGCTGCGCGAGCGGATCGAGGACGCCTTCCTCGTCCGGATCGGCACGCCCGCGCACCGGTGGGTCCGCCGGAACCTGACCGAGGCGCTCTACATCCTGGCCGACGAGAACATCCGCTACCTGTTCAACCACTGGACGCCCGCCCTGGCGAAGGAAGCCGACCGCGAGCGGGTGATCGACGCCCAGCACGCGACCGTCAACCGCCTGGGCCGCAAGTTCGTCGCGGCCATCGAGGGCGGCAATGCCCTCCAGCGCGACGGGGCGCTGCGGGCCCTGTCCGAGTTCCACGAGCGGCCGGCGGTGCGCGAGGGCCGCATCGGCAACGACACCGAGCCGACCCTGTTCTACGACGAGGCCGTCCCGGCCGTCGCCAGCGCCCTGGTGCGCACCCTCGACCATGCCGATCCGACGACCCGCCGCCTCGCCCTCCAGGGACTCATCACCGTGCGCGGCTCGAAGGACGCCACGCTCGCCCGCGCCGTGCTGGCCCGGCTGGGGGATGCCGATGCCGGCGTGCGCGAGTGGGCCGGGTTGCAACTGAAGGAGTTCCCGGTGGCCGTCACGCCCGGCAGGGCCGACCCACCGCTCGATGCCGTGATCGCCGGGCTCGCCACCTCCGACCAGCCCGAGGGCCGCGCCGCGGCGCTCGGGGTGCTTGGCCGCTGGGGGCCCGTCGACGGCACCGAGCATGCGGCGCTCGTTCGCCAGGGGCTGACCGACCCGGCCCCCGCCGTGCGGACCGAGGCGCTGGCCGCGCTGGGGAGGTTCGAGGCGCTGCGGGCCGAGGCCGACACCGCCCGCACGATCCGCGAGGCGCTGGCCGATCCCGCCGTCAGCCCCCGCCTGGCCGCCCTGCGGCTGGCCCTGGATCATCGCGGCCTGGTGCCCGAGAAGGCGCTGAAGGCGGCGCTCGAGGATGCGACGCCGGCGCATCGGAGCGCCCTGCTGGAGGCGATCGCCGGCTCGAAGCCGTACGCGGCCGACCTGCGGCTGGTCGGCGTGGTGGCCGACTCGCTGGCCGACGCGGACCGCGGCGTGCGCGAGCGGGCGTTGCAGGCGATCCAGGCCCACCCGACCCTGGTGCAGAACCCGGCGGTGGCCGAGGCCCTGACGACCCTGGCCGCCTCGGACAACGCCCGCCAGCGCGACATCGCCACGGCCCTGCTCAAGACCCGCGGCCAGTCCAGCGGCGCGGACGCCTCGGCGGAGGGCCTCGATCTCGCGTTCTTCCGGGCCCGGGTGCTGCCCGTGCTGGCCACGGCGTCCGAGGACGGTCAGAGCTGCGTCGGCTGCCACCGCTCGCACACGATCCTCCGGCTGGTCGGGCCCGATGACTCCGGGGCCTGGACCGACGACCGGGTGCGGGCGAACTACCGCTCGGCGCTGCGGGTCGTGAACCTGGTCAACCCGGCGTCCAGCCTGCTGCTGCGGAAGCCGACCTGGGAGTCGGCCGAGGAGGCCGAGGCCCAGAACGACCCGAACATCGAGGCGCACTCGGGCGGCGTCCGGTTCGAGGCCGACAGCGACTCCTATCGCGTGCTGCTGGACTGGATCAACGGCGCCCGGCTCAAGCCGGCGGCGGCCCCGGGCGGCCCCTGAGCGGGCCGGGCCGGCGGGCAACTCCGCTTGCCGGGGGTTCGAGCCGGGCACTAGAGTGGTGCCGACCGCCCGGCGGATGTGTCCGGGCCCCGCACGAGTTCCCGTCCGTGACCCCGAGGCCGTTCGCATGCCGTCGCCTTCGTACGCTGCCGAGCTGGAGTTTGCCAGGGCCCTGGCCACCGAGACGGCCGCGATCGCCAGGGCCCGCGCGGCCTCGATCTCGCCCCAGGAGAAGGCCAACGAGAGCTTCGTCACCGACCTCGATCTCGACCTCGAGCGCCTGATCCGCGAGCGGATCGCCGCCGCCTACCCCGACGACGGCCTGACCGGCGAGGAGTACGCCGCCGGCGGCGGCGCCGGGCCCCGGCGGTGGTGCATCGACCCAATCGACGGCACGGGCAACCTGGTGCACCGGCTGCCGCTCTGGTGCATCAGCATCGGGCTACTCGACGGCGACGTGCCGGTGCTGGGCGTGATCGCCGTGCCGCCGGTGCACGAGCTGTTCTGGGCCGTGCAGGGGCAGGGGGCCTGGCTCGACGGCCAGCGGATCGAGGCGACCGATGCCGCGGCGTTCCACAGCCACGACAACGTGAGCGCCTCGACGAACGCGCTGCGGGTCGTCGACCCCCGGAGCCTGCCGGGCCGGATCCGCGACCTGGGCTCGGCCTGCGCCGAGCTGGCGTTCGTCGCCAGCGGCCGGCTGCGGGCCTCGGTGTTCCTGGGCGAGCAGGCGCACGACCTGGCCGCCGGCGCCGTGATCGCCAGCGAGGCCGGCTGCCGGTTCGGCACGATCGACGGCGACGACCTCACGGCCGCCGAGTTCGTCGCCCGCACCCCGGTGCAGCACCCCACGATCATCGCCCCGCCGGGCCGGCTGGCGGCGCTGCGGGCGATGGTCCGGCGGCTCTGAGCGAGCCGGAGCCGGGTTCAGGCGAGATCGCGCAGCAGCAGGGCGCCCAGGAACGGGGTCGCCAGCAGCCAGTAGGCGCCGCAGAGGCGGCCGGCGCGGTCGGTCCAGGTCGGGCGCGCCCGCCAGCGGCCGCCGGCCCAGAGGCTGAGCCAGGCGGATGCGACGGCGGCGCCGAGCATCGGGACGGCCACGGCGACCCAGGCCAGCAATTGCGTCCCCCCTGGCCAGGGGATCCGGCCGCTCAGCAGGTGGGTCCGCCAGGGGTCGAGCAGGGCCAGCGGGGCGAGCATGAGCACGCCCAGTAGCACGCCGGCGCCCACCGCCACGCCGGCCGCCGTCCCCGGCTCGCCGATCACGGCGCGGAGATTGGCCCCCGCCTGCCGCAGCCGCAGGCCGACCAGGGCCAGCGACCCGCCGAGCACGAACGGCGCGGCCAGCAGCAGTCCGAGGCTCAGCCCCGCCAGGATCACCTCGGGGAGATTCCCCACCCACGGCCAGGGCAGGACGGCCCACAGTGCCCGGCTCAGGGTCAGGCCGGGCGCCAGGGCGGCGACCAGGACCATGCCGTCGAAGAGGGTCAGCGCCGGCGAGTCGGCCGGCGCCGCACCCGATCCGGGCGGCAGCGACGCAGGCGCAGGGAGCGGGACAGCGCGCGGCATGGTCAGCGTCCTCAGCCTCTGGTCGGGAGGGCCGTCGGGTGGGTATTCTAACGAATTGGAGTGATCCGTCGATGCGATCCGGGCCCGCTCGCCGCCCGCCGTCCCCGAGTCGTCGTCCTCCCATGCAGCGCCAGATCGCCCGAGTGCCCGAGTCGGTCCCCGAGCTCTGCCTGGTGCGCCTGGGGTTCATCGCGCACCGCTGGACGGCCCTCGCCTATGCCCGGGGCCTGGCCGTCGCCGTCGACCGCGAGGCGGATGCGGCCCACCGCGACGGCGCCGGCCTGCTGCACTCGGAGCGCTTCGCCTTCGGCCTGCGGCATCACGGCGTGCTCCAGTACTGGCGGAGCTTCGAGGCGCTCGACGCCTGGTCGCACCGGCCGCCGCACTCGGAGTGGTGGCGCGCCGCCGTCGACCGCATGCGCCGGAAGCACGACTTCGGCATCTACCACGAGTCGTACCTGGTGCCCCGGTCGCAGGTCGAGGCGATCTACCTCGACTGCCCGACGCCGATCGGCCTGGCCAGCTTCGGCGAGCCCGGCGAGCCGGTCGGCCCCCAGACCAACAGCCGCGGCCGGCTCGGGCGCCAGCCGCCCCCGAGCCGCTAGTGTCCGGAGTCCCCAGTTCGTGGCTTCGCCAGATCGCGTGGTTTCCTGCTCCTCGTAGGGCGGATCAGCGGAGCGTCATCCGCCGTGATGGGTCGGAAGCCTCGCTCGGACCAATCGCAGGGGTCGCGCACCCGCCCTCGTTCGGACCCGGCGGATGACGCTCCGCTGATCCGCCCTACGGGAGACCGAGCCTCCGGGGCGGACCCGACGCGCCCAGGACCGCCAGCGATCGATCCGTCCTTGCCTCGCTCAAGATCCCGTCCAAATTCAACCGGGAGCATTCGCCGTGGGTTACTGGGGTGTGAAGAGCTACGAGACCGACGAGGCCCACGACGCGCTCGACGCGGCGATGGAGCTGGTCCATGCCGACCGCTACGACGAGCTGATGGACGACGACAACCCGCTCAGCGTCGAGCAGGTGCACGAGACCCTGGCCGACGAGCGCACGCTGGCGCAGGCCCTGGCCATCCTCCGCGACCAGTTCGGCGCCGACGCCGCCGCCTGGGACGACGACGAGGCGAAGCTCGGCTTCGTCGGCATCATCGTCCGGCACGCCGAGAAGGGCATCGCCATCGCGCCGGCCGACCGCGACCAGGCCATCGCCTGGCTCGAGGGCGAGGAGCTGGAGTGGGACGACGACGCCGCCCGCCAGGGCCGACGCGCCGAGGAAATCGCCCTGCTCCGCAAGGCCTGAGCCAGCCCGCGCGCCCGACCGACCCGGCCCGGACCGGGTCGGCCGGGGCGGTCAGAACTGGAAGTAGAGGAACTGCCCGCCGCCGAACTCGCCGCCGATGACGAAGGCGTAGAACAGGATCGTGTAGAAGACCGAGCGGACGTACCACGGCGTGCGGAAGACGACCTCGAGGTCGCGGGCCAGGTACTGGGCCAGCTGCACGAGCAAGAGCGGGATCACGCACACGAGCACCGGCACCATCACCGCCGCCGGCGGAATCGCCGGCCGCCGGACGATCGCGCCCAGGAGGCCCAGGGCCTGGTCCAGCGACTGCGCCCGGAACAGCACCCAGCCGACGCAGACCAGGTGGAACGTGACGAAGATCCGCAGCCCCTTCCAGCAGGCGGCCTCGACCGGGTCGGTCGGCTGCACCCGCTTGAGCCAGGGCTCGGCCAGCTTGTGACCGATGAGCAGGGCCCCCTGGTAGAAGCCCCAGAGCACGAAGGTCCACGAGGCGCCATGCCAGAGGCCGCCGATGACCATCGTGAGCATCAGGTTGCGCTGGACCATCGCGGGCGTGCCGGGCCGGATCAGGACGATCGCCAGGCAGCCGGCCGCCAGCAGGAACCCGGCGACCCCGGGCAGCCAGGGGGCCTTCGTCAGCAGCTTCTGCACGCCGGGAGTGGCGCCCGCGTACATGCCGAGGCCCACGCCCAGTCCGGCGACGGCCGCCGCCAGCATCAGGTTGCCGGCCCAGCGGGCGCGGTCGCCCCGGTTGCCGCCCAGGGGGATGTACAGGTAGTCGCGGAGCCAGCTCGAGAGGCTGATGTGCCAGCGGTTCCAGAACTCCTTGGGGCTGGTGGCGAAGTACGGCAGGTTGAAGTTCAGGGCCAGCTCGAAGCCCAGGCACTTGGCGATGCCGCGGGCGGCGTCGGTGTAGCCCGAGAAGTCGCAGTAGATCTGGAACGCGAAGGCGTTCATGGCGAACAGCGCCCGGCCGCCGTCGTGCGTCTGCCACTTGCCGTACAGGTCGTTGACGAGCAGGGCCAGGTTGTCGGCGACGACGACCTTCTTGGTCAGGCCCCAGAAGATCAGGTACGCGCCCCGGTAGAAGCGGTCGAAGTCGAACCGCCGCGGCTGCTCGATCTGCGGCAGCAGGGTCGTGGGCCGCATGATCGGGCCGGCGACCAGGTGCGGGAAGAACGAGACGAAGGCGGCGAACTCCAGCAGGTTGCGGGTCGGCCGGATGTCGCGCCGGTACACGTCGATGACGTAGCTCATCGACTGGAACGTGTAGAACGAGATGCCGATCGGCAGCGCCACGTCGAGCTGCCACTGCGGGATGTCCCAGCCCAGGCGCAGGGCCAGGGCGTGCAGGCTGGTGGCGAAGAAGCCCACGTACTTGAAGTAGCCGAGCATGCCCAGGTTCAGGGCCATGCTGGCCGCCACGCAGAGCTTGCGGCGCCTCGGGTCCTGGAAGTGGTCGACGGCCAGGCCGCAGCCGTAGTCCATCACCGTGCTGATGACCAGCAGCGAGAGGAACCGCCAGTCCCAGCAGCCATAGAAGAAATAGCTGCCGGCCAGGAGCACCAGATTCTGGGGCCTGTGGGGTAGCAGCCAGTAGAGCGGGAAGAACAGCAGGAAGAAGTAGGCGAACGGGTACGAGTTGAAGAGCATGGGCCTGGCCCTCCCTGGCCTCCCTCGGTCGGTGGTCCCGGCCGGGCCCCCGGGCACCCGCGCTGGGGGGCGGTCGGGGCAGTCGCCGGGCGGGGCGGTGCCGGTCGGGTGATCTCGGGGGCAGGCGCACAGGGGGGCAGTCGCAGCGAGGACCCTCTCGGAGCCGAGCGAGCGAGTGATAGCGATCCCCCGGCCGCCGGTCAACCTCAGTCACCTCCGGGCCGGCGACCGGGCGGTGTCCGGCACGCACTCGACGACGCATCGAATCTTTGTCCAATTTGTTGACTTCTTAGGCTATCGTCTCTCTAATGGGGCTCTGGCCGCATGCAAGCTTCGAGCCCGATGGCTGGGATTCGAACAGCGCAGCCTTTAGTCCTGTCGAGAGATCGACTTCCGACTCAGGACGATCCCCGGGAAGGATTCCAAAGGCCCCGGCCATCGACGGTGCGACGACCCGCGAGGGTTGCCCCGTCGCCGACCGCTGGGCTCGTGTCTCACTGGGCCGGGGACGCTGTCTGTCCCGGCCCCCCCTCTCTTCGAAAGGTGCACCTGTGGACAACATCCTCGAGCTGCTGAAGGGCCAGTTGACCGGCCCGATCGTCGGCCAGCTGACCAAGGCCGCCGGCCTGAGCGACGGCGCGCTGTCGTCGTCGATGATCGAGAAGATCATCGGCGTGATCCTGGCCGGCCTGGGCCAGAAGGCGGCCGCCCCCGGCGGTGCCGACCAGATCTTCGGCCTGATCAACACCCTGCGCACGACGCCGGGCATGCAGGACCTGCCGGGCAACATCGGCGACATCCTGGGCTCGCCGGCCAAGGCCACCGAGCTGGGCAAGAAGGGCACCGACCTGGCCACCGCGATCTTCGGCGGCGGCCTGGGCAACATCGTGAGCATCCTCGGCCCGCTGCTGAAGATGGGCTCGGGCGCCCTGGGCCCGTTGATGGGCCTGATCCTGCCGCTGCTGCTGGGCAACATCGGCAAGATCGTCGCCGGCAAGGGCCTGAACGCCGCCGGCCTGGCCGACCTGCTCAAGGGTCAGCAGGGCTTCCTGAAGGACGTGGTGCCGCCTGAGCTGGCCGGCCAGCTCGGCTTCGCCGGCCTGGGCAACGCCGCCGGCAAGGCCGCCGACGCGGTCCGCACCACCACGGCCGCCGCCACCCGCGCCACCGCCGCCGTCGAGGCCCCCGGCCTGCCCAAGTGGCTGGTGCCGGCCCTGCTCGGCCTGCTCGGCCTGGGCCTGGTCTACTTCCTGCTGCCCAAGGGCGAAGAGCCGATCGCCCCGCCGGGTGACACCACGGCCGTCCTGAAGACCAAGCCGGTCGAGATTCAGCCCCCCACGGCCGGTGCCGTGGTCGACGCCGCCAAGGGCGCCGTGGTCGACGCCGCCAAGACGGTTGCCGCCAAGCTGATCCCGTTCAAGCTCCCCGACGGCACCGCGCTGGAGCTGCCCGAGGGCTCGTTCGTCGACACCTTCGGCAAGTTCGTCACCGGCGCCAGCCCGGACCTGAGCCAGACCTGGGCCTTCAACGTCGCCGAGTACCTGCCGAACACCACCGAGCTGACCCCCGCGGCCAAGCTCCAGTTCGACATCTTCGCCAAGATGCTCCAGGCGATGCCGACCCTGACGGTCAAGCTCACCGGCCACTCGGCCGACGCCACCGAGGCCGGCACCGTGGCCGCCCTGGCCAAGGCCGACGCGGTCAAGAAGGCCCTGACCGACCGCGGCGTCGCCGCCGAGAAGGTCGTCACCGAGAGCGCCGGCGCCACCAAGCCCGTCGCCCCGGCCGGCGACCCGAAGAACGAGCGGCTCGAGCTGGGCGTCATCAAGCTCTGAGACCCGGCCTGACCCGGCCCCGAGGATTCTCCACCAGGCGGCCGCCTCGACCCGTTCGAGGCGGCCGCCGTCGTTGCGCGCCGCAGGCGCGAGCGGGCCGGCCAGCCGGGGCGCCGCACCGCCCGGTTGCGGCGCCGATCGCGACCGCCAACAATGCGGAGGGTGGCCCCGCCGCCAGGCGCGGGCTCACCCTCGTCCGTCTTCACTCCGAGGGAGTTGCTGCCACCATGGCCCAGTGCCAGACCAATCCGGACGGCCGCTGCACGATGGACCCGCCGTGCCCGCCCGGCCAGTGCTACCTGTACAGCGTGCTCGCCGATGAGCACGCCGCCGCCGCCGGCCCGATCACCGAGAGCCCCCAGGTCGCCCGCGCCCTGATCGCCACCGAGCTGCCGTACGCCCGCGGCCCCTACACCGAGGGCCAGGCCTGGCGCCGCTCGGCCCTCGACCTGGTCAACGCCGTGATCGACACGGTGGTGCCCGGCGGCCGGCTGATGATCGAGGAGCCGGCCGACGCCGGCGGCGCGCCGCGCGTCGGCCTGGGCCAGGGCCAGGTCGTCGAGCGCCCCCGCGACCTCGCCCGCTCGCTCCGCGAGCTCGCCGACTGGCTCGACGGCAGCCGCTGAGCCGCCGCCCGGCTTCTCCCCGGGCCCGCAAACGCGAATCGCCCCGACCGCCCGCCGGCAAGCTGCCGGGCGGGCGGTCGGGGCGAAGGTTCGGGGCCCCTGGGAAGCTCCGATCCGGGCGGGATCAGGGCATCGGGGCGGGGGGCTGGGGCGCGGCCTGGGAGCGAACGGCGTTGGCGTCGATGTGGTCGGGGTGCACGCCGGCGAAGAAGTCGGCCGGGGCCTTGCTCTTGGCGCTGGCGACGGCCGGGTTGTAGTCGCTGGGCAGCGTGCCCTGACCCTCGCCGAAGACCTTGCCGCGCAGGTTCACCAGCACGGGGTACAGGTTGGCGTAGGCGTTCCGCTGGTTCGGGTCCTTGGCGACGCCGAACCGGAGGTTGAACGACTTCATGAAGCCGAGCAGCTGACCCAGGTTGATCTGCTTGTTCTCGACGCCGGCCAGGTACACGTCCAGCGACGGGCCGTCGAGCATGTTCGTCAGGCCGATCATCGCCTTGAGGGCCCGCTCGCCGGCCATCCGCTGGTTGGCGTCGAGCGACTTCATGGCGTCGAGCTTGGCGTAGGCCCCCTTGAGCACCTTGCGGAGCGCCGCCAGGGTCTCGGGCTTGGGCGTGTCGTTCTCCTTGAGCTGCTCCTTGAGCTCGGCGACCAGCTTGCGCGCCTGGGCACGCTCGGCGTCGAACGTCGAGGTCTTGAGGATCTCGGGCACGTTGCTGCCGTCGTGCTGATCGGCCAGGCAGAGGGTGATGGCGTCGGCCGCCTTGTTGAAGGGAATCTGGCGGACCAGGGCGCCCGGCACCGGGATCTGCGACGCCTCGGCGCCCACCTGGTAGGCGTACCGGGGGTCGCCCAGCTCGGTCAGCACGATGTTCAGGGCGTCGCCGTTGTTGATGTCGGCGTCGGTCGGGTGGTTGCGGATCCGGTCCTGGATCTCCGAGTACGCCTGCTTGTTCATCTTCTCGGCCTGCGCCTTGTTCTCCAGCATCATCCGATCGCGCTGAAGCAGGCTCTGATACATGTACTCGTTGAGGTTCATGTTCGTGTTGACGTTGATCGAGCGGGCTGCGGCCGTGTCCAGGTTGTACTGGCCCCGCCCGGCGGCCATGTTGCCCAGGCCGGTGGCGTAGCCACCGTAGACGTTGCCGGGGCTGTTCCAGCCGCCCCAGCCGTAACCCCCGTAGCCGCCGGGGTAACCGTACTGGGCCCGGGCGGTGCCGGTGCCGAAGCTCGCCAGAACGGCCAGGGAGAGGCCAAGCCACCGTCGGCTGGAACGCATGGGTGATCGTCCTTTGGGGAATCGATGAAGGTGCGGGGGAGGGAGCCGGTCGCCAGTCACGAGGCAAGGCCATCGGCTCGTGAAGGTGCATCGCACCAACACTCCATCCGTTAAGATAGACGATCGGTGCCGTCAAGCCAATGAACTCATCGACGGTTCCGGTTCCCCGGCCAGGCGATCGGGACGAACCGTCCGGGTCGGCCCCGGCCCCCTCGGGAGCGCGGCCATGATCGTGGTGCTGATGGGCGTCTCCGGCTCGGGCAAGACGACCGTGGGCCAGCACCTGGCCGCCCGGCTCGGCTGGCGGTTCGTCGACGCCGACGACCACCACCCGCCGGCCAACGTCGCCAAGCTCCGCGCCGGCATCCCCCTCGACGACGCCGACCGCCGCCCGTGGCTCGAACGCCTCGAACGCCTTGTCGACGACGCCTGCGCCCGCGGCGAGAGCCTCGTGCTCGCCTGCTCGGCGCTGAAGCACGCCTACCGCGACTACCTCCGCGAGGGCCCCTGCGTCACGTTCGTGTTCCTGGACGGTCCCGAGGCCCTGATCCGCGAGCGGCTGGCCGGCCGCCACGGCCACTTCATGAATCCGGGGCTGCTGCACAGCCAGTTCACGACCCTCGAGGCGCCCGCCGACGCGCTCCGGGTGGGCATCGAGCCGCCGCCGGAGCAGATCGCCGCCGAGATCCAGCGCCGGCTCGGCCTCGCCGTCGCCGCGACCGACGCAACCCCGGCGACCGACGCGACCCCCTCGACCCCTCCAGCGGATCCAGCCTGAGCCGTCGGTCGGCGCCGGCGCCGGTCGCGGGGGTTTGGCTCGCCCGGACGGCGGCCGCTCGCCGATCGCCAAGAGGACGGCTCCGGGCCAGGGGACCGACGGATCGGGCCCGACCCGGGCGGGGAGGGAGTCCGACGATGTCCGACCGGCGCAACCGGGGCCTGAGGCCCGCACTCGACCGGCTCGAGGCCCGCGAGGTCCTGTCGACGCTGGGCACCAGCCCGCCGACCCGCGTGGCCGTGCAGCCGGCGTCGCCCCTGGTCCGGCCGCTGGTCCGCTCGGGGTTCCCGATCGACCAGACGATCGACCCGACCAGCAACCGCATCCTGAACCCCGTGGGCACCCCGACCCGCCACCAGGCGCTGCGGCTGAGCTTCGGCGGCGGCTTCAACGGCACGTTCCAGCAGGGCCCCGGGCGCTACAGCGAGGAGGCGGCGATCCTCGCCGTCCGCGGCAAGGGCGGCGCCAGCGGATTCCTGCACGGCGACGCCCAGCTCGCCGTGAGCGTGCCGACCGACCCGGCCGTGCTCCCGACCGGCATCCTGACGATGTTCGACAAGAACCGCGCCTCGGGCTCGATCCTGGGCCTCGACCTGACGGCGGTGCCCGGCGCCGTCGACCGGCAGGGCCGACCCACGCAGTTCAGCTTCGTGGTCGACGACAACCTCAGCTCGGGCAGCTACGCCGGCGCGATCGGGCAGGGCACCGTGCAGGTCGTCTACCGCGGCCGGCTCAGCGGGCCGAGCACGATCGTCGTGCGCGGGACGGTCTCGGCCAGCGGCACCAGCAACCCGCTCTCGACGGCCACGCTCTACGCCGGGAGCTGACGCCGCCGGGTCACGGCTTGCGGCTGTGCCGCTTCAGGGCCTCGCGGAGCGCGTCGGCCGGGCTCAGGGCCGGTCCTGGCGTGGTGGGGGGCCGGGGTTCGGGCCGGGGCGCCTCGGGCAGGCCCCCCCGGGTGGCGTCGCGGCGCGGCTCGGGGGCCGGGCGAGCGGGGGCGGGCGGCTCCGTCGGCCGATGGGGCTCGGGGGCCTCGGCGCCGAACGGGACCGCGCCGGCGAAGGCGTCGGCAGGCACGGCCGCCGGCGGCTCGGGATCGGATTCCGGCTCCGGATCGGGCCAGATCTCGGCGGCGGGATACTCGCTGGAGCTCCACTCGGGCGGGGCGACCGGCGGCAGCTCGCGGTCCGGGTCGGCGCCGGATCCGGGGGCCGATGCCGCGGTGGCGACGACGGTGGTGGGCCCGACGCCGGGGTCGGACCCGGCCGGCGCCGCGACCTGGCTCGCCCAGCCCGGGGGCGCCGTGGCGA
>CAZUZD010000065.1:0-23140 GCA_964624465.1 uncultured Isosphaeraceae bacterium | reverse complement strand
AGTCAAGAGCCCCTTGAGGCGACGAGCCTCCAGGCGGGTTCAGCGAGAAGTCTCGTTTTTCCCATTTGAGAGTGCGCCGGACCGTCTCGTGACTGATCGCCGGCGCGATCCCCAGCTCGACGACCTTGCGGGCCGGCAGTCGCGATGTCCAGTTCGCGTAGCCCGCCGGAGTCGTCCCCAGCCGCAAGACGATGACCTGGGCCTCCTGGTTGCCATCGAGCATCTTGGGGACCGGTGGGTCGGCCCGCTCGGCACCATCGAGTGTCGCGCGGAAGCCTCGCTCGCACAGGCGTTGACGGACGTTCTCGGCCGTCTTGGTACGGCACGAGAACGCCTCGGCGATGCGTGCGTCGGTCCAGTTCGGCCCGTCAGCGTCGGCCTTCAAGAGGATCTGCGCCCGGCGGACCTTCTGGCGCGTGCCCTTGAGCTTCCTGATGACAGGCACCAGTTCGGCCCGTTCCTCGTCGGTCAGGCGGACAATCTACTTCTTCTGCATGGGGGCCTCCTTGAACCCCCCCAAAAAAAATTCGCTGATTAGAGCCGACGGTCGGAACCCTGAATCCGATTGATGACAACGCACTAGGGCATGCGAGCCGAGAATCCCGCTCCCCCCGGGCTCCGGCCGGAGGCTTCGGTTCCGATTGCACGTCAGCCGAGGCAGGTTGCTGAGGATCAGCGGTCAGGCACCAGCGTGGTGGCGAGCCAGGATCGGGCTACGCCCACTCGCGGAACGCCGTAGCCCGCGAGCGCTCAAGCGCCTCGGCGGCCTCCTCGACCAATAGGTCGGCGAGCAGGCAGTGCTGGGCGACCACGACCGAGCTCACGTCCTCGGCCGCCAGCCGGGTCATCGGCGCGTCGAGGTCGGGGCCCTGCGGCGGGGCGTCGCCGTCGAGGGAGAGCCTGCGGCCCGTCCCCGCCGCGCCGGCCGGCCTTCCGGCGACGGATGCAGTCCACCAGGAAGCGTTGCATGGCCACGGCCGCGGCGAGGAAGAACCCCCTGCGGTCGGCGATGGCGGCGGCGCCCAGCCGCAGGGACGCCTGGGGCGCAGTCTGGTGGAACAGCGCAATCTTGCGGTACAGGATCGAGCTTGAGCACCCGCTCACACACGTTGGTATCCAGCGAGGATCCCGCCTGTCGCAGGAATCGCGTCGAACTTTTGCCGAGCGTGAGCCGGGATCGGCCCCGGGTCGGTGGCGTGTCGGGCTGTCCCAGGTAGATGCCGTCGACGGGAGAGTTGCAGCAGTTGGGGAGCAATCCCTGCTGGCCGCTACTGAACTCCACGCCCGGTACCACCGCGATCGACGATCGAATCGCCGGGGGCGGCCATCAGGATCGAGAGTTCATAGCCCAGGCCCGAGAGGGCCTCACGGAAGACGTGGAACTGCTCAAAGGAATCGGTGCGGACGATCAGGTCCAGGTAATGCTGCCGGGCGGGGTGCGGGGACAGTCGCCCCGCGAGCCGGGCGCGGAGCGAGTCGGGGGGCTCAGCCGGGACGCCAGCGGCGGGGTTGGCCTGGATCACCAGCGCGCCCGACTCCGAGCCGATCACGACGTATTCCTCCAGGTCGGGGCCGTCCCATTCACCGTCGCGGTAGCGGTGGACGATGTAGAACCGGCCGTACCTCAGCTCGCAGGCGACGGGGACCTTGCCCGTGCTATGCACTCGGGGCGAGCCGATCGTTCGTGAGCGGCGGCGGCGTTCCTGTTCGAGCTCCTGCTCCAGTTCGACCTGCCGCTCACGGAGGGATCGGATGGCCTCGCGGAGATCGGACTCGGCGAGGGCGGTGCGAGCCAGCTCCGACTCGGTCTGGGTCACCTCGAGCAGGGTCCGGTCGCGGTCCCGGCCGAGGCCGGCCAGGCGGTCACGAAGTTCGGTGGCCTCCTGCTCGCGGCGCGACACGTCGCGGACCAGCGCCGACCCGGCCACCCGGGCCTGGCTCTGCGCGGTCTGGCGGAGGCCGTCGATCTCCGCTCGCAGCAGGTGCAGGTCGGCCTCCAGGCGGTTAACGTCGGGCAATGCTGCCGCGGTGCGCTGCCGATCGAGCTGACCGTCGGTCTGCTGCAGAAGCAGGACCACGAGCATCGCGATGAACAGCACACCGCCGAACGTGTTGCAAAGGGTGTCGAGCAGGAGTTCCAGGCTGTCGGCCCCGCGCGAGCGTCGCTTCATGGACGGAAGACTCCGCGGGCCGGGTCGAAGACCGTCTGCCGGGCGCCGATCAGGTCGAAGCCGAAGGGCCGTCCTTTCGTCTTGAACTCGTCACGGATCGCGTCGAACCGATCGTGGCCGCCGGGACGGATCAGCAGCAGGACGTACTGCCCCGACGCCTCGGCGTCGAGCCAGGCGACGAGCTGGTCCTCGGCCGAATTGCCGGTGATCGCCAGCCGAGGTCGAAAGGTCCGGGGTGGGGCGGCTCGATCGATGGGTGCGACCTGGATGGAATCGGGGCCGAGGTCAACCACCCAGCCAACGCCACCGGGGACGCCGGAGACGTCGAGCACGACCCGGTCCTGCTGCTTCATCTCATTCAGCATCCGCTCGTCCTCGGCGATTCGGGTCTCGAGGTCCGCACGCCGGCGCTCCAGGTCCTCACGCTGCGGAGCCCTGGCTTCGGCCTCGGACTGACGACGGCCAGCGTCCTGCTCGCGGTCGCGGAGCTCGGCTACGTCGCGCTCGCGGCCCACGATTGCCCCCGTGAGCGTCCGGACCTCCTGCTCGACCTCGGCCAGCGAGCGTCCGGCGGCGAGACCGAGCGCCGCGGCGTCGCGGCGGGTGGATCCGGCGAGCTGGTCGCGCTCGGCGCGAGCCTCGGCCACCGCGGCTTGCAGGTCGTCCGAGACCTGCTCGATCGGCAGGTCGGGCCGGCCCTCGGTGCGCTGCGAGAGTTCGACGGCCAGCAGCAGCGTGACGAACAGGAGGATGCCGCAGACCGAGGTGATGATGTCCTGGAAGGCGAACAGGGAGATTGTCGGCCCATTGCTGCGCGACCTGCGCATGATCGTCAGCCCTCGCGAGAATCGTAGGGCATCAGCCGGAGCCGGCCGACGACGTGCCGCAGGCAGTACTCGCCGCAGTCGTCGAGGAACGTCTCCTCGGCAATCTTGAGGGCCGTCATCCAGAGCTGGATGAACATGGCGGCAACCAGGCCGTGCAGCGTGGTCTCGAACGCCACGGCCAGCCCGACAGTGACCTGCTGGAGCGCCGGTTTGAGCTCGGCCACGTCGGCCGTGGTGGCCAGCACGGCCCCGAAGCCGCCGATGGCCTGCGACAGGCCGAGCACCGTGCCGATGAACCCGAGCACGGGGATCGCCCAGACGAACCCCTGGAGCAGGTGGTAGCTCGTCTCCATCGCCGCCTCGTCGTTCTCCGCCTGCGAGCGCAGGATCTCATCGACATCGGAGACCCGGCCCAGGTTGCGGAGGTTCGAGAGCGCGATCAGGATCCGGTTGAAAAGCACGAACTGCCTCGGGTCGTCGACCGTCCGGTACACCGTCGCCAGCACGTCGTCGACGGTCCCCGGCGTGAGCACGAAGTCTGGGTCGGTCGGCACCACCCGCTCGGCCAGCGCCCGCTGCTGCAACTTCAGCTTGAGCTGCTTATCGACCAGGATCGCGATGCACCACCCGGTGAAGAACACGACGGTGTAGGGGATCGGGCCTCGGTTCAGGAACGACTGCCCGACCATCGACTTCTCCACCGGCAGCAGCGCCAGGTAGAAGGCCGCGGTGATCAAGAGGCCGGCCAGCAGGGTGAATAGCGAGTTGACCCGCGTGAAGCGACCGCCACGAAACGAGAGGCGCTGCTCGGGATCGAGCCGGGCCCAGGACAGTGGCACCGGGTTGGCGGATTCGGCGATGGCCATAACCGTGCTCTCCTCCCGATCAGAACCGTCCGGGCGACGTGGAGGCGGCGACGATGACAATCAGCGCCAGCCCGATGATCCCGAGGATCAGGCCCGACCAGGCGATCCCCTTGCCGATGACCTGACCGTTCGACTTGTTGACCTGACCGACCGCGACGCTGCCGAAGATGATCGCCAGCAGGCTGCCCAGCCCGCCGAGCCAGAGCAGTCCCAGGACCAGGCTGGCGATCGCCAGCCCACTGGTGCGAGGGGGCCCATAGGCCATCGCGACCCCCGGGCCGGGATACGCCATGCCCGGGACGGGCTCTGGGGCCTGCGCGGGGCGCGACGAGGCCGCACCGCGCGGCAGGTTGGGGGGCGGGGCCGTGGCGGCGCCGAGCCGGGGGGCGATCTCGGGAACTTCGGAAGCCGGGACCCAGTCGGGCATCGCCTCGTTCCAGAGCAGGGTTTCCGGGCCGACCTCGCCCGTGTCGACCAGTCGCTCCAGCTCGGTGAACGGCACCGGACCGACCGGCGTGCTGCCGCGGCCGATGAACCAGCCCACCGCCCGGTTCTCGCGGCGTCGCCGCTCGGGCTCCGACTCCTCGATCAGGCCGTACCCATCGCCGGACCCAGCCGCCGGACCGTGGCTGGCCGGCGCCGAGGCGCGGGCGGGCGCCGGTGCCGGGGCTCGCTGAAAGACCGGCAGGACCTCACCGGCCGACTGCCAGACCTCACGATCGACGGAGACCTCGTGGAACCGGGCGAGCTGACCGCGCTGGACGAGCGTCGCGATCGCGGCATTCGGGAACGGGCCCGTGACCCGGCCGCGACTGCGTACGTACCACGCCGCCGGGGCCCCGGCCGGGGCTCCGCCCGACCCGCCGCCCGGCAGCGTCAGCATCGCGCCGAGCCGACCCAACAGCCGGCCGCGGTAATCCTCGCGGAGCCGCACGCTGCCGGCCCGGACCTCGAACACCTCGTCGCGCAGGGCCAGCAGGGTCCGGTCCCAGCCGAGGTGCTCCCGGCCGAGGAGTCGCACCGGCACGGGCATCAGGTCCCAGCCGGGGTCGATCACCAGGCGGCGGTACTGCGCCTCGTCGGCCAGCAGGCTCGCCTGCTTCCCGACGACCTTCAGGAGGAGGCCGGCGATCGGCCCGACGTCCTCGTCGGTCAGGGAGTTCGGGGGGCTGGACGACATGGCGGGGCGCTCCGGCGGGCCGGGGTTGGATCGAATCGGAGTGGGGGCGGGCGAGTGGCGGCCGGCGCTCAGGGTGCGGCCGTCCCGCCGGCGCGGCAGAAGACCGGCTGACCTTCGGTCAGGAGCGTCTGCACGGTCGGGTCGATGCGGGCCTGGCCGCTCTCGATGCGACCGATCGACTTCCAGACCGGCTTGCCGGTCTGATTCATCAGGACGTACAGCTCGCCCTGCGAGGCGGCACTGGCGGCCAGCCGGACGTTCCAGCCGTCGTCCTGAGCCAGCCAGCCCACCGGCGCGTACTGGACCATCAGGCCGCGCTGGATCTGCTCCTCCAGCTCCCGGGCCTTCGTCTCGATCGAGCCCCAGCTCGGCAGCTCGTCCAGCACGGCCCTGGCCTGGGTGCGCTCGACCTCGGAGAGCGCATCGTCGGGGTCCATCCAGGCCACCTTCTCGTCCACCGGAGATTCCTCCAGCTGCCGGAGCGCCTCGGCCGAGGCGCGGGCCAGCGGCAGGTTCCCCTGACCGGCGATCCGCAGCAGGCCCCGCAGCAGCTTGATCTTGAGGATCGGGTCCAGGTCGGCATCGGAGTGGATCCGCTCGGCCTGCTTGAGGATCTGCGGAATCCAGCTCAGCAGGATGCCGTCGCGGTTCAGCTCACGCTTGAACTCGCCGGCCAGCCGCATCTGGGGCGACTCGCCCGTCCCCTGCACCTCGTTCGGGCCGATCGTCAATGCCTTCTGCTTGTCTCCCTGACCAGTCAGGTAGGATTGCCGGCCGAGCGGTACGGGCTGAGGACGTCGATTGACATAGAGCTTTTTCAGGGTACTGCGCTGGTTGATCTGAATCAGGTAGACCGGGCTGACCAGGGGGTCGGAGAACAGGGCGATGAGCTGGGCTCGCGGCCCCTCGTCCTCGTCGCCCAGCTTGCCGATCGCCTCGTAGTGCCGGGCCAGTTCCTCGAGCTGGGGCGTCGAGGGCGCGCCGGGGTACTGCTTCAGGAAGGCCCGGATCTGCGCCACTCGGGTCCGAGCGGTGGCCGGCGCGGGGGTCTGGTCGCCGCGCCAGTCGGCGCTCAGCTGACGCCACTCGAGGTAGGCCCCCCAGGCAGAGCGATCACGAATCACCTGGTCGAAGTCGCGGGTCCGTTTGGTCCCGGGGTCCGCGGCCACGACGGCGCGCAGCGACTTCTCCACCTCGTCCGGATCCACCGCAGGGCGTCCCAGGGCCTGCGTGATGGCCAGTTCCAGGCCGGCGCGGGCCTCCCGGCGCAGGAGCACCTGGCGGGCCTCATCGAGCCGCTTCCGCTCGACGCGCACGACCGACTGCACGGCCTCGCTGATCATCGGGAAGCCCTGCTCGATCGCATCGAGCTGCGTCGAGCAGGCGTCGATCCGGGCCATCAGATCCGGGGGGCTGTTCGCCTTGCGCAGGTCGTTCTCGACGCCGACGATCTCGGGCCCGACCTGCTCCAGTCGCGGGGTGGCCTCGGTGTCGTTCCGGGCGATCTCGCGGCGCAGGTCCTCGGAGCGGCGGGCGCGCAGATCCTCGATGGAACGCCGCTCGCTGTCGGTGCTGGCCAGGCCGGCGGCGGCCACCAGATCCGCAGGCTCGGCGGCCGCGATCGGAGCCGACTCGGCGGCGGCCAGGGCGCGGGTGAGCGCCGACCGCCGCTCGGCCTCGCGGGCCTCGGCCGCGGCCAGGTCGGCCTCGGCCTGCGCGAACAGCGGAGCCTGCCGCAGCGCCGGGCTCTCGGTCGCGAGCCGGTCGCGGAACTTCGCGGCATCGGCGAGCCGGCCGTCGGAGACCGCCTGGGCAATCGCGGCGGCGGCCTCGCGCACGGCACGATCCTGGGCCCGCTGGCGGAGGACCACGAACCCGAGGCCCGAGGCCCCGACCAGCCCGGCCACCGTCGCCGCGAGGATCAGCCGGTTGCGACGCCCGGCCGCGAGGTCGAGCCCCGCCAGGTACGAGGCCGACCGCTGCTGGAGGGTCGGTGGCAGCTCGCGGTCGAACCGGCGGGCGGCGTGCAGCAGCCGCTCGACGTCAGGCTTCGGGGCCTGCTCCTCGATCGCCGATTCCAGGTCGGCCACCGCGACGGCGAATTCCCGGTCGCGCTGATCCGATCGGTCGCGCTCCTCCAGCCAGTGCAGCGCTGGCTCGACCTTCTCGTGGACCGGGTGATCGTGGGGGAGCCGGGCCTTCGACAGCACCGTCTGCCAGCGATCGCGGAGCATTCGCCCCTCCGCGACATCGAACGCAGCGAACGACTCGTTGAGGGCGTCCGCGAGCTTCGGCAGCTCACGGCGGGCCGCCTGCTCGCCGAGCGTGTCCTGGGCCTTGACGAGCCCCTGGACCAGGCTCTGGGGGACGGGGAGCTTCCACGACGGCAGGGCCAGTTCGGTCCTCAGCCGAGCGAGCGTCGCCAGGTCAGCAGCCCGCGCCGCGTCGGAGGCCTCGGCCTTGATCTGCTTGAGCCGCTCGTGCTCGAACCGGCCGCGATCCTCCTCCCAGACCGGGTTATCCGGGTCGCGCTCGGCCAGCGCCCCCAGCACCGCGATCCGGTCGCTCAGCGGCGCCCGCGCCAGCGCCAGCCGGCGGTGGCGCCGCAGCAGGTCACGGAGCGGATCCTCTTCGGCGTACGACGCGTTCAGGTACTCGGCCGCCGACAGCATCAGCTCCGGCGGCGTCGGCAGGTTGTAGAGCTGGCACGTCTCGATCCACACATCCCGGCCCGCGAAGTCCAGCTCCGCCAGCGCATCGAGCAGCCTCGGCTCCGCGTCCGCCGCCTGCAGCGCCTCCGACCTCAGCCCCTGCCGCAGCAGCTCCGCACACCTTACCAGCCGCGCATTCGCCTGCTCGCACGCCTCCCCATACGCCTGCGCCAGCTCCGGCAGCCGCTCGTTGTAGCTCTGGTCCGAGTTGGCGAGGAAGCTGCGGATCGCCTCGACAGATTTCGTAGACACGGCGACGGCCATCACTCGGTTCCGATCATGAAGGTTACGATCTTTTCTTCCCCGACCTGTCGAACCAGCTCAACGCAAAGGCGAGCATTTATTAGCGACTGAGCTACCTTAAGACTCTTGTCTGTAGCAGCCTCGCCTCCAGGACCTTCACGGTAAGCTGTGATCTGTGAAATGATCTTTACGGCCGCGTCGTGAAACCGTTTGGGTGCCACCGAAGCGTTGCCCTCTTCGTCACGCAGAATACAGCTGTCTAACTGCTTTCCGATATCCTGAGCTTGAACTCGTTTGGCCGTTCTACTCCAGCCCATAATCGTCTCTGCAGGTGGAGGAGCGTTTTGTTTTCCAGCCTCTTTGGGCTCAATCGCCCTAGCTAGTTCGCCTCCCAGATCTCTCAATACCGCCAATCGATATATGCTGTACTGCAAATACCGTTGCGAGGGTTCGATCCGCAGTTCAAGTTGGGCAGGTTCTTGGCTGTCGGTACGACTTGATGCAAGACTTAGCTGCAACTGGATTTTGTCTAGGCTACCTCGGAATGAATTTTTGACTCCTTGGTCAGGATTCAGTCGGAGTGACTCGTTACTAGGGAAAGACAGAAAAGCCTTCTCAATTAGCAGCGAATTACGACTAAGTAAAGTTAAGCCATGCTCGCCACCGAATGAAAACTTGCAGATTTCAAACTTAGAAGGTGGTGCACTGCTCAATGGCCCATCCGCTCTGGCCGGCACGACAAGCAATCCATCGGGCACTCTCACTGGTGTACGTGTCTGCATTACATATACTATGGATCGGTCCGCGAGGTCGAGCCGAACAACCATGTCGCGCAACGCATCGGTAACATCCTTTCTGGTGGCAAACTTTCCGTCGTAGATTTTGATCCCAAACGTCGTGTTCTTATGCATGACTACGCCGACATTTCCAGAGAGCGTCTTGCGTCCGTCTTCAGAATACTCGCAAGTTAAAATTAATGTTTTTTCGTAATTTGGTTTGTAAGGTGAGACTTTCACGAGCGGGTCTTGTCCATCTGGACGATCTAAGCCAAGCACATTCATTCGGGAAATCGGTACGCCAACATCTACTGTTCTGAAATCGCGTGATTCGTCTTCAGGGGAATCTCCCAGGGGCAGTGTCTCGGTCTTATCACTGAAATCCTCGATCGCAATAATCCTCCGGTCCGCTGAAACTTTTGGTGTCGCATCTGCTGTTTGCTGGGCAACAGTTGGTTGACTCTCTGGGGCTGAGCTCTGTTCTTTGAGCCCCGACTTCGGAGTGTCATCCTGGGTCAGCTCCGAAGTCGGATGAGTTACTGATGTCGCAGCCTGGGCCACGTTGACTGGGAGCGGGCCATCAACCGGGTTAGCGCGAGGGGTGAACTTCTGGGTCTGGGCGCCCGGGTCCGACGGAAGGGAGGCCGGGGTCGAGCCGAGCTGCGGCTGACTGCGGTTCCAGAGGACGGCGCTGCCGAGGGCCAGGAGCACGGCGCCGACGGAGCCGGCGATCAAGAGCGTGCGATTGCGACGGCTGGGGGCGCGGCCGGGGCGGACGCGGGCCCGGGGGCGCAAGTCGAGCGGCAGGTCGGGGACGACGCGGAGGGCGGTGCCGTCGGCGGGCTCGTGCCCGTGATCAGGTTCGGGGGCGGAGCCGGGACGGTAGCGGTCGGCGTAGACCGGCGGGGCATAGGGGTCGGCGTCGGGAGCGGCCGGGACGAGCAGGGGGGCGGTGGGCGGGGTGAGGGTCGGGGGCAGGATGCCGGTGCGGGCGGCCTCGACGAGCGGGCCGTCGGGGGCGCGGCCCAGGGGCTGGGTCAGGTCGAGCACCAGGGCGTTGGGGATCCGGGCGGCCTGGCGGGCCTCGGCCGAGTCGAGCAGCACCCCGCGCCACTGGCACTGGGTCTCGGGCGGCAGGCTGGTGAAGTAGGTGCTGAAGGTCACCTCCCAGCGTCGCGAGGGCGGCAGCAGGCCGAGCGCCTCGTCGATGAGCGGGAGCAGGTCGGCCCCGGGCTCGTAGACGAGGTACACGGCCCGCTTCGGATCGTCGAGGAACGCCTGGGCCACCACGCCCGCCCAGCCGGCATCGCCGGCGGCCTCGCGCCAGGCCGCGCACGGGGCGGCGACGCGATCGCCGCGTGGGGTGGACCGGGCGCCGGGCAGGACGCGGGGCGTTCCCGACCAGGCACTCTCCAGGTAGCCGGGCTGCCGCAGCAGCCAGCCTGGCCCGCCGGCGGGCCGCTCGGAGGGCTCGAGCGCGATGTGGTGCGCGTACTTGTTGGCGCGGTCGGAGTAATCCAGCCCGGCCGCCCCGACCCGCGAGACGACATGGTAGGGCTTACTGGCCACCGTCACGACCAGGTGGCTCCAGGCCACCGGGTTGTCGGCGGCGCGGGCGTGGTGCGGCGGGAAGACTTGCCGGTAGCCGCTGAGGGCCTCCAGGCGCTCGGCGAGGGTCGGCGAGAGCCCGGCGGTGCAGGCGACCGTGGCGAACCCCCGGCTGCCCGGCTTCAGGCCGCGCGGGGCCGACGTGTAGTGCAGTTCGTGGCTCATCGGGGTCCCACCTTCGGCAACGAATTCGCCAGGGTGCCGGGGTCCGTCTGGTCGGGCCGAGGCGTCGCGCCCTCGGCCCTGGGCTTGCGGGTCACCTTCGGGATCAGCCCGGGGGCGACGCGGTGCAAGGCGAACAGGAACGGCACGGCCGCCCAGTACGGCTGGAGCTGCTTCGGCCGGATCGCCGCGACGCCGGTGGCCGGGTCGATCGCGACCGAGTCGCCCAGCGAGCTGATCGCGATGTAGCTGACATCGCCCGAGAGGCTCTCGGCCGCCCCGACCGTCTCGGGGCAGAGCTTCGTGAGCAGCCGCCGGAGGTTGGCCGACTGGAGCTGGATCCGCTCCAGGTCGAGCCCCCCGACCGGCGAGCCCGAGCCCTTCCGCCAGGGCTCGGTGCGGTCGTGCACGCCGAGCAGGCCCGACCAGGCGTCGAACTTCGAGAGCACGACGATCAGCGGGCGATCCTGCTTGGCGCCATGGGACAGCCCGGCATGGCGCCGGATGCGGGCCCCGGCCTCGGCGAGGATCAGCTCCTGGCGTGCGACCCGCTCCCGGCCGCCGCCGTCGCGGAGCGTCCCGAGCGAGCGGCAGGCGTCGCGAAATCGTGGATCCTGGGTCGGGTCGAACAGGAAGATGAGGGCCCTCGAGTGCGCCAGGTGCCGGGTGACGGGGCTGGCGGTCGTGTCCTGACCGGGCAGGAAGTGCTCGCCGGCGTTGTCGTACAGGCAGAGCATCCGGGCGTGGCCCGAGGTCGTCGAGCCGGCGCCGGGGTGGTGGGGCTCGGGGCGGATCGAGAACAGGTACGGCCGCGTGAAGCTGACCGTCTGCGGCCCGAAGGCGACCGTGTCGTACAGCTCCCCCTGGAGCTCGGTCTTGCGGATCAGGTCGCCGAGCGGGATCGGACGGTCCGACTCGGCGTTCAGGAACAGCGACTCCTCGTACTCGTTGATCGTCCGGTTCGCCGCCGGGTCGGCGTCGGCGAACGCCAGCCCGAACTCGTGCGGCAGGGCCGACCGCATGGTCCACATCGCTGCCGTCAGGAAGAACGACTTGCCGCTGCCCGGGGCGCCGAGCACCGAGAGGAAGACCGGCTCCAGCTCCAGCGACCCGCGCGGGATCACCAGATGGCACCGCGGACAGGCCAGGTGCTGGCACGCCATGCTGCGCGCATCGATCGCGTCGCCCCCGGGTGTGAACCGGCTCGGCAGGAACCGCTGCTGCTGCTCGGGCCCGACCACCGGGTCACCGAGCAGGTCGACATGCTCGGAGACCCAGAGGACCTCCTCCGGCAGGAATCGGTGCCAGCAATGTGGGCAGACGACCTGCTCCTGGAGCCGGACCGCTCCACCCGACTGGGCAACCCCGCCGGAACCGCTACTCAACGCCTTCGCCATCGCTTCGCGACCTCCGGCTGGAATCAACGCGAGATCAAGGGGACGTCTTTCCGGGTCCCGATGCCATTGGCCGCCGCGTCGCGGTTGGCCTGCTGCCCGAGTCGCTTCAGCTCGGCCTGGATCTCGGCCGCCAGCGCCTCCGCCTCTGCCCCCGTCTCGCCCCGGAGCCCCGACCACGCCTCGGTCATGGCGCCAAACGCCCGACCGGCATCCCCCCGCCGCTCGGCATCCGCCGCCTTCGCGCGCAGGGCACGGGCCGCGCTCAGCTTGCCGCCTGCCGGTCCGGTTGTGGTCCCGGGAGGCGCCGGAGTCTCCTCAGACTGGGCCGGCGGAGTATCATCCGGCGGCCGCACGTCCTCACCCGCGTGGGAGCCCGGAGGGTCCTCGATGGCCGCCTCTGGCGGCGCCTGCGGAGACCCAGGCGGTTCGTCCGATGGTTTCGGGCGCGTTGTGGGCGTGCTCGTTGGCGGCTCCGGCTCCGGGGACTGACATCCCGGGCCTGAGACCTCCATGATCCCCAGCGCCAACACTGCAACCGAGACCGCGGACCACCGGAGGGTTCCAGTTCGACCGGACACAGACGAATGCACTCTCAATTGCAATTCTCCGCACCTGCGGACGACATGGCCCAGACGTGCGTAACGCATTCCCAGATCTGGCTTTGGGCGCGTGCCCTGGATGTTGTCCGCGCCAGGCCGTCTGCACGAAGGCGCAGTCTGCCTTCGCACCCAAAAGCTCTATTACAGGGCTCATCGAATCTGTGCCGCGCAAATCGCGACGATCTGCCACAGATTGTGTCGGCCCCTGGCGTCGACCCTCCGGTCTGCGGTCTCACCCCCCGGCCTGTCCACATCACGGATCGCCGGCAGAGTTGTGCGTAAGCCTGGCGCCTGCAAGCCCTGACCGAGTCCCACCCCCCGCCGGACTGCCAGCCCGCTGTCGCTGCGAGTTCGGTCCAGGGCGGCTTCGTTGCGAATGGGCACCCAGTAACTCTGGGTCAGGTGGCTCGCTCATCATCGCGTCGAGTGAGGTGCCGTTGTCACCGACCGATTCCAGCAGACTGGCCTGCTCGAGCGGCCCGCGCTGGCGAGCGAACCAGTCGAAGATCTGCTTGTTGGCCTCGGCCTCGTCGCTGCCGCGGTCAATTTACAGCTCGACGGTCCCCTCGTCCTGCCGGATCACGTTGTTGAAGCTCAGGCCGGGCATCCCCGAACGCGCGCCAATCCAGTTCTGATCGCAGGGCGGGGTACTGGCGTGGAGGGGCGACTAGACGACCGCGCGAGCCAGCAGGGCTGCCCAGGAGCGCCGCCGGATCCCGTGCCGCTCGGCGCGGTCCTGGCGGACCCGCAACTCCTTTGCGCTTGACCCCGGATCGCAGGTCCCACCGCATGGTCACGTTCGGGGCCCCCACGGCCCCACGGCCCCGGGGCACGCTGGCGATTCGGTGGAAGATTCTGTCAACCTTTGCCGTCACATTCTGAAAGACGAATCCCGACTCGGTTCCGATCATGAGACCGGATCGCTACACATTGCGAACCGGCATCATCGTCTGTCATCGAGGTCTGTCATGCATTCTCGCCAGCGTTCCGCCACGTTGCTCCGCCTGATCCAGGGTCTTCGCGGGGCTCAGAGCGGTGTTGGGGCCGGACTGAGCGAGCGGATGCTGCCCCAGGCTCCGGGGTTCGTCGGATCGACCCTGGAGGCGGAGCTGGACGGGTTGCGGGCTCGCGGCCTGGGCCGGCGCTCGCTGGAGGCGATCATCTCTGGGACGGCGCGGCGGTGGGGGCGGGTGCGGGAGCGCGCCGGTCGGGCGTTCGCCGGGCAGTTCTCGTGGCACCCGCTCGAAGCCCGGCAATTGATGACGGCGATCACGCCGATCCAGCAGCGGTCGGCGTTCTACCAGGGGACCGGCACGCTCACGCTGCCGCAGGTCAACAACCCGTACTACGTGACCGTGGCCGACGCGGCGACCAATGCCAGCACGGTCGTCGACACGGCCAACGGTGGGTTGATCGGGCTGGCCAGCTCGGGCGCTGGCCGGGTGGCGGTCATCGGCAACACGGGCGTGCTCACGACGGCGCTCCGCTCCGACCCGGCGACCGACTCGTGGGCCCGGGGGGTGTTCAACCTCTACGAGTGGCTCGCGGGCGAGTCGCGCACGGTGGGCCAGACCGACACCCTGCACGTGCTGCGGGCCTCGGACACCTCGGTCGACGGCGGCTGGGGCAACGTCCTGAACCCGAACCATGCGATGTTCCTGGAGTTCTTCGCCACCGAGACGAATTACATCGCCGCGGACCAGAACCAGGCCGTGGTCTCGGGCACGACGACCGGATTCACCTCCGTCGGGACGATCAGCGAGGCCCTGCTGTCCGATGGCGCCTGGTCGCGCCGCTACGGTGTGGTCGAGCTGCCGAGCAACGCCGATCAGGCCACGATCAACCTGGTCGAGCAGTGGATGACCGCGACCGGTGGCGGCGTCCTGATCGACGGCGACACGTCCTACTCGGTCAGTACGCCGGTCCAGTCGTTCCTGACGGACGTGGGCCTGAACCTCGCGACCCAGTCGGGCCCACGGCTCGATGCCGGCAATTACACGCCCAGCGGCGTGGACCCGAAGGACGCGGATTACGTCTTCCGGACCCTGAGCGGGGTGAAGCAGGGCACTCGTGGCCAGACCGTCGGCAGCCCGATCATCCTCCAGGCGAGCGTGAGCCTGCCGGGCGAGATCCCCGGCGCGACCGTCTCCTGGGCGACCTCGAACGCCGCGGTGCTCTCGGCCCAGGGTGTGGCCGGGACCCCCGGGGATGCGACCCTGACGGCGACGCTGCGGTACCTCGACGGCACGACGGCGACCCAGACCCTGTACTACAAGGTCTTCCAGCCGGTGGCGAACACCGGGGTCGAGCTCCGCAAGATCGACACGACCAACTACAAGGTCAATGGCCAGAAGCCGAGCCAGACCGACATCAACGCCTACTTGACCGATGCGCTGCTCTCGCAGACGCCGGCAAGCGTGACGACCGACACCCGACCCAGCTTCACGACCAGCAGCAACCCGGACTCCAACAAGCTCTGGGTCTACTCGGCCTACCTGATGCCGACGCAGACCGGCACGTACGGCTTCAAGCTGGCGGCCGACGACAGCGCCCGCGTGTACATCGAGGCGAACGGGAGCATCACCAGCCAGTCGGCGGTCTGGTGGGGTGACAGCGAGCGGACCCTGAACCTGGAGGCCGGCAAGAGCTACCGGGTGTGGGCGTTCTTCAAGCCGGGCGGCGGGACCGATACGTTCTCGTTCCGGTGGAAGCTGCCGAACGCCGCCGACTACACCAGCATCACGGCCGGGTACTGGGGCAAGCTCGCCGACGGCCTGCTGCCCGCGAACGCCGGATACCCGACCGACCTGCTGCCCTGGGCCAGCACCGGCTCGACCGGCGGATCGTCGCTGAGCACGACCCAGATCCTGAGCCAGGCGTCGTACACCGCGCTGGTGGGTAACCAGGCGCCGGCGGCGGGATCGACCCAGGAGTTCAACTTCGCCACCAACTGGCTGTTCTTCCAGCCCGCCGACCTGCGGTTCACCAACGCGATCGCCGCGCAGGTCCAGACGCTCTCGATCCGGCTGGTCAACGCCGACGGTACCGACAGCCTCCGGCTGGTGAACCAGGCCCTGACCGGCGTGACCAGCGGCGCCTCGCTGGCCACGGCCATCCAGGCGAAGCTGAACGCCGCCAACGCGGCCTCGGGCAGCACCGGTACGATCACGGTCAGTTACAGCAACAACCTGCTGACGGTGACCGATACCGACGGTCGGAAGATCACCGACTTCATCCTGACGAAGGCTGGCAGCAATGTCAAAACGGTCTCGGGCGCCGCGACCTACGGCACCGGCCGCGCAACCCTGGCGTTCAACCTCGCCAACGTGCACGCCGCCACCCGCCTGAGCCTGACCCTGAGCGCCGCAGGCGCGGCGCCGGCGGTGGGAATCGCCGACCTGATGTTCCAGGGCGTCGGCTACGGCGACCCGGCGAACATCGGGCCGTTCCTCCAGAATGCGGTCCGGGCCCAGATGGGCAACGACGACGTCAGCGTTGCCTGGGATGGCACCAACAACCAGCTCGTCTTCACCGACTCGAAGAACCGGCCGATCACCTTCGCGGCGCTCACGGACCAGTCGGCCTACGTCCCCCTGATCCGGCTGGCCGGGCCCTCGACCGGCGGCAATGGCGCGGCATCGAAGGCGGTCCTGGGCGGCATCAGCGGCCGGGTGCTGGCCGAGGACGCCAACGCCGACAGCCTCACGTACACCCTGCTGCAGCGGCCGCAGTTCGGCACGGTGACGCTGGACGCGGCCACCGGGCAGTACTTCTACCAGCCCACGGCCGGCGGTCCATTCCAGGGCTTCGACCAGTTCGCTGTCAGCATCAGCGACGGCAAGGGCGGGACCTCGGGCCCGGTCTCGGTCCGGATCACCAGCGACGATGCGCCCGCCGTCTCGATCCCGATCGAGAAGACGTTCACCGTCCCCGACCCGGTCTACACCGAGCCGGCGGCGCGTCCTGAGGTGCCCAAGCCGGCCGACTTCGTGTACCGCGACGTCTTCATCGCGCAGACCCACGTCCAGCGGCCGAACGACCCGTACCTCCAGGTGACTGCCAACCGCTCGGCGCTGATCAAGTTCAACGCCACGAGCGCCTCGGGCGCCGCAGCCCCGGACTTCGTGGTCACCGTCACCGACCGGAATGGCAACTCGCTCGGCAGCCTGCGGTTGACCGGGCCGGCCAATCTGCCGACGGCGGTGAACCTGCCGTCGATGGCCAACTACGGCCAGGGCTCGCAGAGCAACGACGACTCGTACGTGGCGCCGCTGCCGGGGGCCTGGGTCCAGCCCGGGATCACGATCGCGATCACGGCGGCCGGCGACCCGACGCCGATCACGAGCTTCCAGCCCAGGGTCGGGCCCGACGTGCCGCTGACCTTCTACTTCTTCAACTTCGCCATGTACGGCCTGAACGACGGCGCCTACATGTCGGCGATCAACAACTGGGGCCAGCAGGCGCTGGCGCACCTGCCGATCGCGTCGATGCGGATCGTCGAGTTCCCGTACATCAATGTCGCCAGCTTCGGCAAGGAGCAGAGCGGCGTCTGGGGGACGTACACCGGCGACAACAGCGGCCTGCCGGGCTCGGATCCGCTGCCGTGGGGCGGCGGATTCCAGGGGATCATCGGCTACGCGATCCACATGGCCGGCCAGTATCCCGGCAACAGCAACAACCTGGGCTCGCTCTCGTACGTGGCGGCGAACCCCGAGCCGTACGGGGGTCTGGGCGGTGGTCGGATCGGTGGTGGCGGCCCCAGCCCCGGCATCTTCTGGCACGAGCTGGCCGGCCACGGCATGGGCCGCGGCCACGCCGCCAGCGACTCGAACTACCCGTATAACGGCAAGACGCCCAACGGCGCCTCGGGCGGCGTCCAGGATGGCTGGCTCGGGCCGAACTGGGGCTACAACCAGTTCACCGGCGTCTACCAGCCGACCAGCACGCTCGACAGCAACGGCAAGATCTCGCTCTACACCGACCCCCAAGCCGGCGGCTACCAGACCCATCCCGGCAACAACTTCGGGATGTTCTCCGACTACTACAGCGCCCTGAACGCCGAGATGGTGCGGGGCATGATCTACTGGATGCCCGACGACGGTCGCACCGATGACGGCGGCTTCGCGGGCGAGGGCTACTACAAGGCCTGGGACAACACGGCCCAGCAGTGGGTGGTGCTGACCCCGACCAACTACCAGAACTTCACCGGCGCCAACGTCGCCGACATCCCGGTGCAGCACGACGCGCCGGCGTACTGGCTGACGATGAACCTGACCACGCCGCAGGGCAACGGGGCGTCGCCGGGCTCGACCTATGCCGAGAACCTCAAGGTCATGCCGGTGCGGATCAAGGGGGAGCTGGCCCAGCCCTTCCGCGACATCCTCACCGGCGCCGGCCGCGCCGCCGACGGCGCCACCCGCTCGGGCGACTACGTGGCCCGGATCACCTACGCCACGGCGACGGGGCTGATCACCGACCACCTGATCATCCCCAGCAGCTACGGCAACATGTACCTGGGGTTCAACGTCCCCGACAAGGGTGAGCTGGTCCGGGTCGACATCGTCGAGGCCGCCAACGCCGACGTCGCGCAGTACCTCAAGAACAAGGTCGTCGCCAGCTACGTCAACTCCGAGGCCCTGGCCAACACCGTCTTCAAGGGCAACGCCAGCTTCTCGGCGCAGGACGGCACCCTGGCCCTGCCGCAGTACTGGAACGGGGCGAAGGTCACCTGGTCGTCGACCGTCGCCGGCCTGGTCAACCTCTCGACCGGAGCCGTCGACGGCACGAAGATCGGTAACGGCTCGGCGCTCAGGGCGCAGTGGGTCGAGAACGGGGTGCTGCAGACGCAGTCCTTCGTGATCAACCTGCCCGACACCGCGATCGTGATGAACCAGCTCTTCGGCCAGGTCACCAACGACGCCGCTCCGGCCGACCGCTTCGTCATCAGCACCGACCTGACCCTCAAGGCGACCCTGACGGGCGCGACGGTAGCCTGGGTTTCCTCGAACCCGGCGGTCGTGTCGAACACGGGCCAGGTCCTCTCGGCCGGCGACACCACCCTGACGGCGACCGTCACCTTCGCCAGCGGCGCCGTCCGCACCTACGCGATGAAGTATCGCACGGTGCCCGAGCGGTCGCTGACGACGACCACGCCGTACGTGATGAACCAGCTCATCGGCACGCCCTCGACCGAGGCGAACCTCACCGCGGCGACCGTCGTGACGGCCAACCAGAGCCTGCCGACATCGATCGACCGCGCCGCCGTTGTCTGGTCGTCGTCGGACCCGGCGGTCATCAACGCCCAGGGCACGCTGCTCTCCCAGGGCTTCGCGACGCTGACGGCGACCGTCACCTTCGACACCGGCGCCGTCAAGACGTACTCGGTCGCCTACTACGCCGTGCCCGAGCGGGCGCTCACGACGGCCACGCCGTACGTGATGAACCAGCTCTTCGGGCGTGCCTACGCCTCGGAACAGGCGACGCTCTCCGGCGTGCAGACGACGAACCTGACCCTGCCCACCACGATCGACCGGGCCACGGTCGTCTGGTCGAGCTCGGCCCCCAGCATCGTCTCGACCACGGGCCAGCTGCTCGGTCGCGGCACGGCGACGCTGACGGCCACCGTCACCTTCGACACCGGCGCCGTCAAGACCTACGCCCTGACGATCAACGCCGTGCCCGCCGTGGCGCTGACGACCAGCACGCCCTACGTCACCAACCAGCTCTTCGGCCGGCCCTACGCCCAGGCGAGCATCAGCAACGGATTGCTGCTGGCGAACAATCTGACGCTGCCCAGCGTGGTCGAGGGTGGCACCGTGACCTGGTCGACGTCGGACCGGACTGTGCTGAACGCCCAGGGCCAGATCCTCGACAACGGGACGGCGACGCTCACGGCGACCGTCACCTTCACCAGCAACCAGCAGCAGACGTTCTCGATGCAGTATAAGACCGTCTTGGCGTCGTCGCTGACGACCGGCGGCCTGCTGCAGCGGATCATCGACGTCACCGACTACGAGGTCAACGGATCGGCCCCCGATCGCGAGAATGTCCCCGCGTTCCTGAGCGCTGCGGTGCTCGATCGGGTGCCGATCTTCACCATGTCCGGGGTCATGCCCGCCTGGAACAAGGACCAGGGGCAGAATCCTTCGTCCACTTATCCGACCGGCGTCATCAACGGCTCGGGCCAGCTGATCAACTCCCTCTGGACCTACTCTGGCTTCCTGCTGCCGACCGTCGATGGCACGTACACCATCAAGCTGGTGGCCGACGATGCGGCCCAGCTGTTCGTGAGCAACAACGGCGTGCTCACGAGTGTTCTGACCAAGAGCGGTGAGGTGAGCTCGGGTGGCAAGACCCTCTCCGTCGACCTCAAGGCGGGGCAAGTGGTGCCGATCTGGCTGTACTACCGCCCAGGCGGCACCTACTGGCCCGATACCCTGCAGGTGACCTGGCAGACGCCGGAGAGCAGCTCCTTCAGCACCATCCCGGCCAGCCAGATCGCCTGCATGCCGACCTCGTTCGTGCCCGCGAACGCGGGCTTCCCGGCCGGCTTGCTCCACTCGGCGCTCCAGACCGACTCATTCAACACGAACCTGGGCCTCCAGCTCCGGGTGGTCGACCTGACCGGCTTTACCTACAGCGGATCGGCCACCGGCTTCGACCGGTACCTGAGCCCCCAGGTGCAGAACGCCGTCCCGATCTTCAGCGGCACCGCGGCGCCCAACTACGAGAAGGGTGAGGGTGTCTACGGCAACGTGAACGTGCCCGATGTGCTTCGCAACAGCAGCGGCTATGTCAAGGAGTCGCTCTGGACCTACACCGGCTACCTGCTGCCCCAGACCACAGGCACTTACACCTTCTCGTTCCGGGCCAATGACGAGGGCCGGATCTACCTGGGCACCGGCAGCCGGCAGAAGACGGACTACATCAGCGGCAACTGGACCAGCACGCTCACGATGGACCTGACGGCCGGCGAGGTCCTGCCGATCTGGATCTCCTTCAAGACCGGCGCCCCTGATTCCTACTGGGCCGACCTGGTGCGGCTGCAGTGGAAGACCCCGGGCTCGGATACCCTGGTCAACGTGCCGCTGGACCGCATGGCCCCGGCGTCGGACGACCTGATCCCGGCCAACGCGGGTTACCCGTCGTCGTTGTTGCCCAGCGCCGGCAAGGCCGACGCGTTCAACTCCGGCGTGGGACTGAACCTGCGGATCGTCGACCTGACCGACTACACGTACAGCGGCAACGCCACCGGCTTCAACCGGATCCTGACCAGCGAGGTCTTCGCCAAGACCCCGCTGTACGTCGGGACCGCCGTGCCCAACTTCGAGAAGGGCGTGGGCGCCTATGGCAACGTCACGGTGCCCGACGTGATCCGCAACGCCAGCGGCCAGATGAAGAAGTCGCTCTGGACCTACTCGGGCTACCTGCTGCCGACGGTCACCGGCACGTACACGATCTCGTTCACCGCCGATGACGAGGGTCGGATGTACCTGGGCGCTCCGGGCGCCGGCCAGAAGGTCGTCAGCCACTGGACGAACAAGGGCAACGCCACCACCTTCACCGTCGACCTGAAGGCCGGCGAGGTGGTGCCGATGTGGGTCTTCTTCCAGACCGGCGCCCCGGACTCGTACTGGGGCGACTGGGTCAAGGTGCAGTGGAAGCAGCCGGGCGCCGGCAGCTTCACCGACATCCCGGCCGACCGCCTGGCCCCGATGCCGGCCGACCTGCTCCCGGCCGACGCCGGCTACCCGGCTGCCATGCTGCCGACGGCCAACCAGGCCGACGCCTTCCAGACCAACCTGGGCCTGCAGCTGCGGGTCGTCGATCTGACCGGATTCACCTACAGTGGCAACGCCAGTGGGCTGGACCAGGTCCTGACTTCGGAGATCCTGGGGCGGACGCCGATCTACAACGGGACCTCGCTGCCGTTCTGGGAGAAGCCCGTGGGCGCCTACGGCAACGTGCAGGTGCCCGATGCGCTTCGCGATGCCAACGGCCAGGTCAAGCAGTCGCTCTGGGCCTACTCGGGCTACCTGCTGCCGACGGTCACCGGCACGTACACCTTCTCGTTCCAGGCCGACGACTACGGCCGCATGTACGTCGGGGCTGGGTCTGACCTCAAGCGGGTGGACAACCAGTGGGACAGCGGCCAGCCGACGACGGTCACGATGAACCTGACCGCCGGCAAGGTCGTGCCGCTCTGGGTCTTCTTCGAGAATGGCACGGCCGGCTCGTACTGGGGCGACTGGATCCGCTTGCAGTGGAAGACCCCTGGATCGGACACTTTCACGTCGATTCCGCTGGATCGGCTGGCCCCGCTGTCCGACACCCTGGTTTCCCCGACCGGTGGTTACCCGATGGGCTCGCTGCCCTTCGTGCCCGGCGACGGCCTGCTGCAGCTCCAGTCGACCACGGTGAGTGGTTCGGCGACCTTCACCGCCGTCTCCACTGTCCCGACCACCGTCCTGCCGTCGGCGCTCCATCTGACCAGCGTGGTGGCCACTCAGCAGTACGTCAACGCGTCGCGGTTCGAGGCGACGGCCACGGTGCCGACTCTGCTGGGCAACGCCGCGATGAACTTCTGGGTGCGGCTGCTGGTGCGGCAGGATGACGGCACCCTCGGAGAGCAGACCCCCGATGAGTCGTGGCGGGTCGCCGTGGCGGGTCGCCGTGGCGGGCACGACCCTCACAGCCTCCGGCTTCATTGACCGGTCCCCCGACCTCCGGCTGGCGGGCGTGAAGGTCTACGCCGACGACAACCTCGTCGATGCCAGGGGGCCAGCCACTGTGACATTCCAGGTCAACGCCAGCGCCGGCGAGCTTGTGCTCTCGATCGGCTCGGTCGCCGAGCAGCAGGCCAGCGGCTCGGCCGTGGGCGAGCTCTCGGTCGCCGGCGGGGCCTCGGGTGAGACCTACACTTACGAGATCGTGGCGGCCACCGGCCCGGCCGATGACGCCAGCCTGTTCGCGATCAGCGGCAGTCAGCTCCGAACCGCTCTGGTCTTTGACGCGGCGATCCGGGACGCGTATCCGATCCGGATCCGCGCCACCGACTCGGCCGGCCGCACAACCGAGAAGCCGTTTACGATCCGAATCGCCGGCGCGGCCAGCTCGGTGGCCGTCTCCAGCCACCCGGCCAGTGCCACGGTCACCAGCGGCGGCCGGGCCACCTTCACCGCCACCGGCGGCGGCTCGCCCGCCCCGGTCGTGCAGTGGCAGGTCAGCACCAATGGTGGCTCCACCTGGGCCAACATCGCCGGCGCGACCTCGAACGTCCTGAGCATGACCGCGGCCACCGCCGACAACAGCAAGCAGTACCGCGCCGTCTTCTCGAACTCCGCCGGCTCGGCCACCACCCGGGCAGCCACGCTCAACGTGACCAGCCTGCTGGCGCTGAGCGACGTGATCGACGACATCGGACCGGTGACCGGCTCGATCACCGATGGCGGGGTCACCAACGACAGCCGGCCGACGTTCCAGGGCACGACCACGGCGCTGAACACTGGCGAGACCGTGCAGCTCTTCTCCGGCAGTACCAGGCTTGGCACCGCCGTGGTGACCGGCACGACCTGGACGTTCACCCCGACCACGGCCATGG
>CAZUZD010000064.1:0-23195 GCA_964624465.1 uncultured Isosphaeraceae bacterium | reverse complement strand
GCCGAGACCTTGCCGCCGGTGCCGGTCCAGTTGGTGTGGAAGAACTTGCCGCGCGGGGCATCGACGCGCTCGTAGGTGTGGGCGCCGAAGTAGTCGCGCTGGGCCTGCAGCAGGTTGGCCGGCAGGCGGGCGGTGCGGTAGCCGTCGAAGTAGGCCAGGGCCGAGCTGATGGCGGGCACGGGCACGCCGTGGGTGACGGCGGCGGCGCAGACCCGGCGCCAGCCGGCCTGGGCCTGCTGGATCTCGGCGGCGAAGTACGGGTCGAGCAGCAGGTTGGCCAGGTTCGGGTCGCGGTCGAACGCGGTCTTGATCTTGCCCAGGAAGGCGCTGCGGATGATGCAGCCGCCGCGCCACATCAGGGCGACGCCGCCCTTGTTGATCGACCAGTTCGACTCCTTCGCCATCGCGTCCATCAGCGCATAGCCCTGGGCGTAGCTGATGATCTTGCTGGCGTAGAGGGCGTTCTCGACGTCGTCGACGAACTGCTGCGGGTTGCCGGCATACGGGCTCTCGGGGCCCTTGAGCACGGCCGAGGCGGCCACGCGCTCGGCCTTCTGGGCGGACAGGCAGCGCGAGAACACCGCCTCGCCGATGAGCGTGAGCGGCACGCCCAGGTCGAGCGCCGAGGTGACGGTCCACTTGCCGGTGCCCTTCTGGCCGGCGGTGTCGAGGATCAGGTCGACCATCGGCTGGCCGGACTCGGGGTCCTTGAAGCCGAAGATGTCGCGGGTGATCTCGATCAGGTAGCTGTCCAGGCGGCCGGTGTTCCAGCGGGCGAAGACGTCGTGCAGGGCGTCGGCCTTGAGGCCGAGCAGGCCCTGCATCAGGTCGTAGGCCTCGCAGATCAGCTGCATGTCGCCGTATTCGATGCCGTTGTGCACCATCTTGACGTAGTGGCCGGCGCCCTCGGGCCCGACCCACTCGCAGCAGGGGCTGCCGTCGTCGACCTTGGCGGCGATGGCCTGGAAGATCGGCTTCACGTGCGGCCAGGCCTCGGCGTCGCCGCCCGGCATGATCGACGGGCCCTTGAGCGCACCCTCCTCACCGCCCGAGACGCCGGTGCCGACGTAGAGGATGCCCTTGGCCTTGAGAGCGCGGGCGCGTCGGGTGGTGTCGGGGTAGTGGGTGTTGCCGCCGTCGATGAGGATATCGCCGGGCTCGAGCAGCGGGACCAGCTCGTCGATCACGGCGTCGACCGGGGCGCCGGCCTTGACCATGATCATGATCTTGCGCGGCCGCTTGAGCGACGCCACCAGCTCCTGGACCGTGTGGGTGCCGATGACCTTCTTCCCCTGGCCGCGGCCGTGGACGAACTCGTCGACACGCGCAACGGTGCGGTTGAAGACAGCCACGGTGTAGCCGTGACTTTCCATGTTCAGGACCAGATTTTCGCCCATCACGGCCAGGCCGATCAGGCCGATGTCGGCGGAAGGTGCAGCCATCGCGGGTCTCGCGTTTCGTGTCTGAAGGAGAGGGACCGCCGGGCCGGTTCAGTGGCCCAGCTTGTGAGAATGTCGAAGGCCAATCACTTGCGGTAGGTTTGCGGCACATAGGCCGGCAGCTTGCGGGGCGTTAGGGCCGTCTGGTTGATGCGGGCGAACCGCGCCAGGCCGTCGACGAGCGGGATGCTCACCCAGTCGTCGCCGATCAGCGGGCGGGCGTAGGCGAGGTACTCGTCGGTGACGTCGTAGCCGCTGGGCGCGATCCACTGCTTCGGGAAGGCGCGGTCGCGGACGGCGACCTTCTCGAGCGGCACCTTGTCGTAGCGCACGGCGTAGGCCGACTGGCCGTGGTCGCGGAGGATCGTGGCCATGAAGCCGTTGCCGTCCTCGCGGGCGATCGTCACCGCGTGCCGGCCCACGGCGTAGGCCTCGTCGAGGTCGACCGTGCTGGCGTAGGCGATCGCATTGCGCCAGTCGGTGCCCGGCACCTGACCACGCGCCTTGCCGGGCACGGGGAACTTGAGGCTGTTGAGGTAGTTGACCACCGTCTGGGCGACGGTCGTCTGGCTGGCCGAGAACATGGTGTGGCCGAAGTTGTCCTTCACGGCCCCCACGTCGCCGACGTCGAAGCCCTCGCTGACGACGACGATGCAGCGGCCGTCGCGTTCGAGCTGCTTGATGACATTGTGGCCGAGCTGTTCGAGGTTCAGGCCCGACTCGGCGAGGTAGATTTGCAGGGGCATCTCGCGGCGCGGGTCGGCCAGGCGGGCGGCGGCCGGCAGGTAGCCGATCTTGCGGCCCATGGCCTGGATCACGAGCACGGGGTCGGGCGGGCAGCTCCCCGCATTTTCCTCGTTCGCCTGGCGGACGTACTGCGCCACGTAGCGGGCGACCGAGCCGTAGCCGGGCGAGTGGTCGAGCAGCGTGAACTCGGGGTCGCCCAGGTCGTTGTCGATGGTCTTGGGCACGCCGACGGCGACGAGATCGAGCCCCTGCTCGTGGGCCAGGACGCTGACCTTGTGCGCCGTGTCCTGCGAGTCGTTGCCGCCGATGTAGAAGAAGTAGCCGACGTTGTGGGCCTTGAAGACGTCGACGACGCGCGTGAAGTCGTCGTCCTGCCCCGGCTTGAGCTTGTAGCGGCAGGTGCCGATCGAGCCGGCGGCCGGCGTGGTGCGCAGCAGCGCGATCTCCTCCTCGGGCGTGGCCGAGAGGTCGATCAGCTCCTCCTTGAGGACGCCCTCGATGCCGAAGCGGCCGGCGAAGACGGTGCCGAACGTGTCGGGCCGGGCGCGGCAGCCGTCGATGATCCCGCGCAGGGAGTTGTTGATGACGCAGGTGGGGCCGCCCGACTGGGCGACGACGACGTTGCGGGCGGGCATGGCACGATCCGCTGGGCTGGGACTGGGTCGAAAGGTCGGGACGCGACGGCGCGGTCAGGGAGCGGTCAGGCGGTGGCCCAGGGGGGGGTAGCGGGCAGCAGGGCCTCGAAGCGCTCGATCAGGCCGTGCATGTACGGGCCGGCGTAGGTGCCGCCGAAGAAGCGGGGCAGGGCCTCGTCGTAGAACCGCTGCCACGACTCGTCCTCGCGGCCCGGCTCGATGGGGTAGAAGAGCACGCCGTTGGCCTCGGCGGCGGCGCGGTCGCCGGGGGCGTCGCCGACCATGAGCACGTGGTGCCGCTCGTAGCGGTCGGGGCCGGCGGCGAGGTGCAGATGCTCCTTCTTGCTGCCGAGCTCCTGGCCGGCGATCAGGCCGACGTACTGGGCCAGGTCGTGCTCGGCCCACTCGCGGGTGAGGGCCTCGCCGGGGGTGGCCGAGACGACCATGACGTCGGCCTGGCCGGCGAGCTTCTCGAGCGACTCGCGGACGAGCGGGAAGGGGGGGACGTGGCGGACGACCTCGGCGATCATGCGGTTGACGGCCTCGCTCCAGGCCAGGGCCTGGGTCAGGTCGGGGTCGCCCTGGCGCTCGACCTCGGCCTTGAGGGCGGAGTTGGCCAGCTTGGTCTCGCGGCCGATCCAGTCGCGGAGGCCGGCGACCTTGGGGACCCGGAAGCCGCGGCGGCGGACCTCGGGGCGCTCGATCAGCAGGTCGAAGGCGCCGGTGAGGGCGGGGAAGCGGTTGATCCCGCGCCACTTCGAGTACAGGTTGACGAACTCGGCGGCCTCGCGGGCATACTTGGAGACGGCGGCCAGGCCGTAGTGGTTGATGATCTGGGGGATGAAGCACTCCTTGTGCTTCACCTCCATGGTGTCGAAGGCGCAGCCGTCGCTGTCGATGCCCACGAAGAAGTCGGCCGTCTTGCGGAAGGAGCGGAGCGGGGCCTGGGGGTCGGCGGCGGATGTCATCGTCGTGGGCTCTCGGGCCGGTGGGCCGGGGCGACGGGGCGGTTCGCGCGGTCCCGCCGGGCGGCGGGAGCGTTGGCGGCCATTCTGGCGGTCGGGGCCGGGTTTTTCCAGGGGGCGGCTGAACGCTCTTGACCCGGGCGGCGGCCTGGGGTCTTTTCCAGGGGGAGGCTCGACGGCCCGCGTCCGGGCCTCCCGAGCGGGCGCCCCCGGCACGTGCCGGGGGGCCGGGGCATCCGGGCCCGAGGCGGGGCCACCGGGAGCGACGGCCGCGCGATGGCGACCACCGACCAGCCAGCCAGCCGGGGCGAGCCGCCGCCGGCGGATCTCATGCGGGTGATCCAGCGCGCCGGCATCCTGCCCGATCGCACCTTCGAGGAGCTCCGGCGCCGGGTCCTCGACGGCCAGCTCCCCTTCGACGCCGCCCCCCTGGCTCGCCGGCTGGTCCGCGAGGGGGTGCTCACCACCTACCAGGCCGACCGCCTGCTCCGGAACAAGCCGCAGGGGCTGTCCGTCGGCAAGTACGTGATCCTCGACCGCATCGGCTCGGGCGCCATGGGCCGGGTCTTCAAGGCCCACCACCTGCTCATGGGCCGGGTGGTGGCGCTCAAGGTGATCGCGCCGGAGATCGTCAGCAAGCCCCGCATCATCCCCCGCTTCCAGCGCGAGATGAAGCTGGTCGGCCGGCTCGACCACCCCAACGTGGTGCGGGCCTACGACGCCGACCAGGTCGGCAACACCCTGTACCTGGTCATGGAGTACGTCGCCGGCGAGAGCCTGGGCGCCCGCTACCGCCGCGAGGGGCCCTTGCCGGCGCTCGAGGTGGCCTCGATCGCCGCCCAGGCGGCCCGGGGCCTGGGCCACGCCCACACCCAGGCGATCGTGCACCGCGACATCAAGCCCACCAACCTGCTGCTCGGCGAGGACGGCCGGGTGCGGGTACTCGACCTGGGCCTGGCCGTGCTGATGGAAGGGGATGAGCAGTCCACCTTCGCCACGGCCGACGGGATCGCCGTCGGGACCGTCGACTACATGTCACCCGAACAGGCCTGCGGCCGCGAGGTCGACGGCCGCAGCGACCTGTTCAGCCTGGGTTGCCTGATGTACCAGGTGATCTCGGGTCGCCACGCCTTCCCCGGCAACTCGCCCCTGGAGCGCCTGGGCCAGCGGCTCAGCGGCCAGCCCATCCCCCTGGGCGACCTGATCGACCTGCCGCCGGGCCTGGGTGTGGTCGTCGATCGGCTCCTCGCCAGGCGGCCCGAGGATCGGTACCCCAGCGGCGAGGCGGCCGCCGAGGCCCTGGAGGCCGTGCTGATGCCGCGCGGCCGCGAGTCGCGGACCACCACGCTGCTCGGCATCGAGGCGGACCCCGACGCCGTTGCACCCGCCGGCCGGCACGGGCTGGTGGACCTGGAGTCCGACGTCGAGGTCCTCGCCGAGGTCTGGCCGGCGTGGTTCCGCGCCCTGGCCGGGCTGGTCGAGGCCGCCCCCGTCGCGACCCTGCTGCTGCTGCTCGGGCTGGCCCTGACGCTCTTCGGGCTGGGGTACCTCGCCGGCCGGCTCGGGGGCTGACGGCGCCGCAGGCGCGGCCCGCCCCAGGGTGACCCGCACGCTCCGGCCCTGGCCCTCGGCGAGTCGGAGCCGGCCGTCGAACGGGGCCAGCGACACGGACCGGGGGGGCACCGGTGGCGAGGCGTCCAGTCCGGCCGTCGGAAGCGGCTCGGTCCCGATCGACTCGATCCGCCCCAGGACGGTGGCCGGGCCGATCAGCCGCACGGTGCGCGGGCTGACCGCAATCTGGAGCCCCGCCGGCGTCGGGCCATCGAACCGGACGACCACCGGCACCTCGCGCTCGGCCAGCTGCTCGAGGTCGAACGACACGCTGGGCGGCACGATCCGGAGTATGGTCAACCCCACCGGCCGCTCGATATTCTCGGCGCCCAGGGGGGCCGTCTGACGGCCGCCCGCTCGGAGGCCCTTGAGGTCGACGATCGCCCCGATCTGGTTCGGGCGCGCCTTCAGGTCCTCGATCAGGGGCCGCTGGCCCCGCACCTGCACCTCGACGCGCTCGGCCGAGATTCCGTCGAGCTCCAGGCCCGGCGGCGTGTTGCGGAACTCCAGCGGCACGTCCAGCGACGTCACCGAGCTCTGCCGGCCGAAGAAGACCGTCCAGTAGCCGAGCACGAGCAGGACCGTGAGCCCGAAGCCCACCGCCTGACGGAGCGCCTCGCGCCGCAGGGCCCGCAGGCGGCTGGCCTCGTCGTCCTCCCAGCGCAGCAGCCGCCGGAGCAGGCGCGCGGTCTCCTCGGCCGTCCCGGCCACCAGCACCTGGCCGCGATGCACCACCGACACCTCGCCCCGCTCCTCCGAGACGACCAGGATCACGGCATCGGACTGCTCGCTCAGGCCGATCGCTGCGCGGTGACGGGTGCCGTACTGCGCGGGCACGTCGGGGCGGCGGGTCAGGGGGAGGATGGTGCCGACGCGGTCGATGCGATCGCCGCGGACGATCAGGGCCCCGTCGTGGACCGGGCTCTCCTTGGTGAAGAGGGCTTCGATCAGCGGTCCGCTGAGGCGGGCGCCCACGATCAGGCCGTCGCGGGCCAGCTCGCCGAGGCGGTCGCGGTTCTGGAACACGACCAGGGCGCCGACGTGGGCCTCGGCCATGCGCGCGACGGCCGCGGTCACGTCGAGCAGCCGGCTGGAGGCGGACTGCGGCTGCGGCCGGCCCCAGATCAGGCGCAGCGGGCTGGTCTGGAGCAGCACCTCGCGGATCTCGTCACGGAAGGCGACCACGATCAGCAGCACGGCCGCGGTGCCGAGCCACTCCAGGAACCGGCTGGTCAGCACCAGGTTCAGCTCGACGGCGGCCCCCTGCAGCAGCCAGAGCAGGGCCAGTGCCGCCGTGACGTGCAGCGTCGCCGTGCCCCGGAAGAGCACGAGCAGGCGGTGCATCAGGACGCTGATCAGCAGCAGGTCGAGCAGGTTCGGCGGCTGCCAGCTCCGCAGGGTCTCGAGCAGCGACACGGCTGGGCTCCGCGAGGCGAGCGATGGGGACCGCTGTCAGCGACGATCCGGGGGGACTGGCTCCAGCAGCGAAGCGTGTACCAGCCGCCCCCGGACCGATCGCCGCACGCGTCCAGACCCGAGCGAGACGGCTCCCGTCGCACCCGGGAGCCTCGTGGTCCTGATCCCTCGCCGGGTCCGCCGTCTGGGCCGATCTGGTTTCACGGCAACGAGATCGGTCCGGACGGCGGGCCGTGCGGGGTCCGTCGTGTGCGGGGAAATCTGGTTCCGCGGCACGGTGGTTGGTCCGTCCCGCGCTCCACCGAGATCAGGGGCGGGCCCCACCCGGTGGGAGCGGGCGGAACGAGCCCTCGAAGCCGCGGCCGGGGGGGCCGCCGATCAGGGCAACGGTCCCCGAGGGCCGGTCCACCCAGCCCTCCTGGCGGTAGGGCCAGGCCTCGGGCTCCGGGGCGGCGGCGGGCCAGGCCTTCCCCTCCAGCACGGGGCCCCGGGCCCGCAGGCGCAGGGCGTACCAGTGGCCAGCCGACCAGTCGAACCGCCAGGCACGGCCCCAGGCGACGCGGTCGTTGAGGAACTGCACTACCCGGCCGGCGGGCGTCTGGCGGAGCACCAGCCCGTACCCGTGGCCGGTCCGCGCGTCCACCCGCACACTCACCCCGGTCCGGGCCCGCTCGTCGGGGTCCACCCCCGGGCGATCCAGCCGCACGAGCAACCCCACCTCGACCTCGGACGAGACTGGTGTGCCCGACCAGACCAGCACCTTCGGGTCCTCGTCCGCTCGGGCCGAGGCCCGCAGGAGTCCATCCACCTGCGCCCAGCTCCCGCCACGGACCGACCAGCCGGATCCAGGCGGCGCGCCCGGGAAGCCGCTCTCGAAGGGCCTCGCGATGTCCGGGGAGAGTGTCGGGACCGGGTCGATCGGTGGCGGTGACGGGGGCGGCGTGGGGGATCGTGTCCGGTCGGCGAAGTAGCGTGGCGGGAAGGCGTCGGCGGCAAAATGGCTGCGAGGGAACATGGGCCGTCGAGCTCGGATCCGGGCGGGCCGGACCCGGGCCCCCGGCGGGGGCCACTGGCGGCGGTTCCAGCCTGCTCGATCCTTCGACGCCGGACGCGATCGGTATCACCTCGGGCCCGTGGCCTGCGCCTGCGACCGGAAAACGAGCGACGGCGGCCGCCGCACCCGTGGAGGGGTCGGTGGCCGCCGTCGGTGATCCTCGGTGCCTGTCGGCAGGCTCAGCGCTCGGCGGCGCTGAGGGCCCCGCTGGCCTCGGGGGTGGTGCTCATCAGGGCCTTGAGGGCGGTGACCACCTTGTCGTTCTCGGCCGCGCTGCGGACCGCGAAGCGGAGGTGGCCGCGGGTGACGACGGTCTGGTCGGCGCCGGTGAGGACCGAGCCGGGTTCCAGGCCCTGGAAGTTGGAGCACTCGCGGGCGTAGATGCCGCGGCGGGCCAGGCCCTCCTGGAGCTGCACCGAGTTCCAGGGGGTGTCGACCAGGCTGACCAGCACCCAGTTCGGCCTCGGGGGGGCGTCGGCCGGGCGCTCGCGGCCGGGCCACACCGGCCGCAGGCCGGGGATGTCCCAGATCCGGTCGGTGAGCCACTCCGCCTGGGTGGTCATGAGCTCGACGGTCTGGTCGAGGTAGTCGGGCTCGGCCAGGGCGGCCGCCAGGGCGGCCTCGGAGGCGGCGTCGACGGCCCAGGGGTTCTGGAACTGCCGGAGCTGCTGGATCAGGTCGGCCGGGCCGATCGCGTAGCCGACCCGCAGGCCGGGCATGGCGTAGACCTTGGTCACCGACCGCAGCACGATCAGGTTCGAGCGGCCCGGGGCGTGCGGCACGACGGTCCGGGTCGGCTCGTCGGCGAAGAACGCCAGGTACGCCTCGTCGACCACGACCAGCAGGTCGCGGGCCGCGTCGATGGCCGCCAGCAGCTGGTCGCGCTCGTAGACGTGGCCGAGCGGGCTGATCGGGTTGCCGGTCCAGAAGATGCCGCGGGCCTTCGGGGGCAGGAAGTCGGTCGACCAGGCCAGCGCGTGCCGGCTCCAGATCTCGGTGGGCAGGTCGTTGAGCGAGCTGGCGCGGCGGTACTCGGCGTAGATCGGCTCGATCAGGTGCGACAGCGGCAGGTCGGGCTGGCCGAGGTCGCGGGCCAGCTGCTTCAGCGGCTCGCGCTTGACCTGGGCGATCAGGCTGATGATCTCCGAGGTGCCGGCGCCGACCATCACGTTCTCGGGCGCGACCCCGTGCTGCTGCGCGATCTGGTCGACCAGGCGCGGGCAGCCGGGCTCCGGATACTGGTGGGCGCGGTCCAGCGCCTTGCGAGCCGCCTCGACCGCCGAGCGCGGCGGCCCGAGCGGGTTCATGCTCACCGAGACATCCAGCAGCGGCCGGTCACCCAGCTTGAGCCGCTGGCGGATCGCATATTGGTTGCCCCCATGCTGAATCGGGCTGATCGTCACGGGCCAGAGTCCCTCGGCCCCCAGATACCCGTACCGCGTCCCGGTCGTGGTAAGCCAGGGTGATTGCGTCAGATGGGAAGATGTAGAATCCGTGAGCGAGGGTCAAAACTGCGGCAAAGACGGTAGCAAAACGAGGACCCTCATTCAACGGGCGGCCGTGGTGGCCGCATGGGCCGGCGGGGTGGACGCGGGGGAAAACAGCTGCTGGAGTGCGGGGCCCAGCTCGGGGAAGCGGAAGCCGTAGCCCAGGGCCAGCGGACGGGCCGGCAGCACGCGCTGGCCGTGCGTGACGACGGTGGCGACCTCGCCCAGGACGAGCCGGAGCACGGCATCGGGCGGGCCGAAGGGCAGGAACGGGCGGTGCAGCACGCGTGCCAGGGCGCGGCCGAAGTCGACGTTGCGGACGGGGTGGGGAGCCGTGCCGTTGAGGGGGCCGGTGGCGCGGTCGTCGTCGAGGGCCAGCAGGAACAGGCCGGTGATGTCGGCCAGGTGGATCCAGCTGAACCACTGGCGACCGGTGGCGGGCTTCAGCCACGAGCCGCCGTTGCCGACGGGCGCGGCGCCGCCGGGCAGCCACTTGAAGATCGGGGTCATCACGCCCAGGGCGCCCTCGCCGGGGGCGAGCACGACGCCGGTGCGGACGGGCACCACCCGCACGCCGTGCGCCCTGGCGGCCTCGGCCGCGTGCTCCCACTCGACGCAGACGCGGCCCAGGAAGTCGTCGCCCGGGGGCGCGTCCTCGGTCAGCTCGGTGTCGCCGTGGGGGCCGTAATAGCCGCTGGCGGAGGCCTGCACCAGCACGCGGGGGCGGTGGGCGGCGCGGGCGATCGCGGCGACGACGGCCTCGGTGCCGAGCACGCGGCTGTCACGGATCGAGCGCTTGAACTCGGCGCTCCAGCGGCTGGCGAAGAGGTTCTGGCCGACGAGGTTGAGCACCGCGTCGCAGCCGTCGACCGCATCCTGCCAGGGGCCGGGGGCGGTGGGGTCCCCGGCGACGCACTCGCAGCCCTGTAAGGCCGGGTCGCGGCGGGCGGCGTCGGGGCGTCGGGTCAGGATCACCGGGCGGTCGCCGCGGGCGATCAGGCGAGCGACCAGGGTCCGCCCGATCAGTCCGGTGCCACCGGTGAGGAAGATGCGCATCAGGGGGGGACTCGGCCGATGGCGACCCGGGCGTGCCCGCCGCGGCGGCGAGCACGGCTCGATCGACGCTCCATCTTTTAGAAGCGTGATCCGGATCGTCAAGGCGACGCCGCCGGCCGGTCCCGGATCAGGCGACCTTCTTGGCCTCGACCAGCGACACGATCCGCCCCACCGAATCGAGGTGATCGGCGCCCGCCTCGTGGGCCTCCAGCACGACCTCGAACCGTTCTTCGAGGAACGTCACCAGCTTCAGGGTGCTGATCGAGTCGAGGATGCCGCCGGTGATCAGCGGGGTCTCGTCGGTCAGCTCGGCGGGGTCCTCGCCGGGCAGGAACTCGTCGAGGATGTAGGCCCGCACGGTCTGCTTGATGTCGTCGCTCATCGGATCGCGGCGCTCCGGTCTGGGAGGGGAAGGGGACTCTCGGGGACAGGTCCGGGCGGCGGCGGCCGCTCGGGGGCGCTCAGGCGCAGCCGGCGCCCAGGCCGCCGGCGGCGATCAGGGCCTCGAGCCGGGGATCGGTGGCGACCACCGGCCGCTCGCAGTGGCGGACGACCAGGGGCGTCTCGAACGCCTCGTGCAGCACGCGGCCCTGCATGTGCTCGGGCACGTCCAGGCCCAGCAGCGCCAGGGTCGTGGGGGCCAGGTCCCGCAGCTCGGCCCGCAGGTGCGTGCCGGGCCGCAGGTCGGGCCCGTCGATGGCGATCACGCCGTCCATCCAGTGGGTGGCCGGCAGGTTCGGGTCGGGGCGGATCCACGACTTGTCGAACGGGCTCCACTTGGCCTGCGCCTGGTAGCCGTCGGCCGAGGGCGCCATCACGTCGGGCAGGCCCTCGGCGGCCGGGTCGATCCCGTAGCGCTCGGCGACGTCGAACGCGTCGGCGAACAGCGGCAAGCCGGTCTCGGGGTCGCGGGAGTCGAAGCAGGCGTCTATGACCTCACGCTTGACGCGGTCGACCGCCGAGGCAGTTGTGGCGATCTCGCGGTTCACGAAGATGCAGCCGCTGAGCTGGCCGAACGGGGCGTAGGCGGCGGTGCGCTTCCAGTCGCAGCCGACCTCGCCGTCGATCGAGCGGCCGAGCCGGCGGCCGGCGCCGCCGGGCTCGCGGCGGGTCTGCCAGCGGTGCAGGCGGTCGCGGAGCCGGTGAAACCGGTAGCGGAACCGGGTGCCGTAGGCCAGCGACCGCTGCAGGCCGGCGCGGGCGAGCAGGCCGTTGACGCTGACCAGGGCGCGACACGGGCCGAAGCCGTGGTCGGACACGGCGATCACCGCCGCGTCCCGGCGCGAGGCCAGCTCCAGGAGCCGGCCGATCGCCTCGTCGAGCGACCGCAGGCAGCCTTCCACCAGCTCGTTCCAGCCGGGCGACCGCTCGGCCGTGTCGTCGACTTCGAGGTACGGCCAGAGCCGGTGCTGGAGGCCGTCGAGGTTGTGGAAGTGGACCATCAGGGCGGTCCAGTCGGTGCGGGCGTCGGCCAGCTCGGCGGCGGCGGCCTGGGCGCGGAAGATCGCCTGGTTCCGCTCGGCCAGCGCCTGCGCATCCTCCAGGCAGGAGGGGCGGCCCTTCCAGACGATCTTGTGCGAGAAGTCGGGCTGGGCGGCGCGGAGCTCGCGGCCGAACTCGGGGCAGTGGGCGAAGGCCCAGTCCAGGCCGGGGGCGTCGGTGCCGGCGACGACCAGGCCGGGCACGGCCGGCGGCGGATACGTCATCGGCAGGTTCAGGCTCACGACCTCGCGGCCGGCGGCGCCCAGCACCTGCCAGAGGGTGGGCACCTGGACCCGGCCGGCGTGGTTGGGCCAGATGGTCCGGTCGGCGGGGTCGACGTAGTAGAACTCGTGGATGCCGTGCTGCGCCGGGGTGCAGCCGGTGGCGAAGTCGGTCCAGGCCACCGGGGTGACCATCGGCGTGCTCGAGCGGAGCACGCCCCGGGCCGAGCGGCGCCAGAGCCCGGCCAGGTGGGGCATCCAGCCGCGGTCGAAGAGCGGGCCGAAGGCGGTCATGGTGCCGCCGTCGAGGCCCAGGAACAGCACGCGGGAGGCAGGTGCCGGCATGGAGGCTCGCCCTTCCTTGGGCCACGTGCGGTCGACGGCCGGGCCAGCGCCGGCGCCCCGGCCCGTCCACGGGCCGGCGGAGCGGGTCGGTCGCGGCCCCCGGCTTCGGAGGCCCCGGCTCGACCCCGAGAGTCGGCCGAACCGTAACGGCTGGCCGGGGTCCGGTCAATGCCGACTCGGTCGGGCTCAAGCCGGCCCGACCGCCCAGTCGATCCAACACCCTGATACCGCCGGCAATCGTCGGGGCCGACTCGCGTCCGCTCCCGTGCCGATTCGGTGGCTCGTTGGCACGGCTGCGAACGACGACCTGGAAGGGATCCCCCCGATGCCGGCACCGATGCCGTCCCCCCCGCCGTACCGCGGCCTGACGCCGGGCCACGGCCCGCTCGTCGCCGCCGGCCTCGTGCCGGGGTTGATGTGCCTGTCGCTGGTCCTCGCCACCGGCTGCGGCGCCTTCAACAACCACCGCGACCGCAAGGTCCCCCAGTACGGCAGCTACGACCCGAACCAGCCCCGCGAGCTGCAGATGGTCACCCTGCCGCCGTACGTCGTCGAGCCGCCCGACGAGCTCGAGATCTCGGTGCGGCCCTCCGCGCTCGACGTGCCGCTGTCGACCCTCACGATCCGCTCCGACGGCGTGCTCGACCTCGGCTTCAACGGCGAGGTCTACGTCGCCGGCCTCACCATCCAGGAGGTCGAGCGCAAGATCGCCCAGCAGCTCGTCCCAGTGGCCACCCAGAAGAAGATCCGCGACCCGATCCAGGTCTCGGTCCGCCTGGTCAACGGCTCGCAGACCAAGCAGTACTACGTCATCGGCACCGTGAGCACCCAGGGCGCGTTCCCGCTGACCGGCAGCGAGACCGTGCTCGACGCCGTGCTCCGCGCCGGCCTCCGCTCCAACAGCCTGCCCGACAAGGCGTACCTCGCCCGCCCCCACCCCGCCGGCGGCCCCGACACCGTCCTGCGGATCGACTGGGAGCGGATCAAGATGGGCGACACCTTCACCAACTACCAGCTCCTGCCCGGCGACCGCATCGTCGTGCCCGGTGGCAAGCCCCCCGGCCTGATCTCCACCCTCGTCGGCGGCGGCTGAGCGGTAGGAGCCCTGAGCCGGATGCCAGGCCGGTCCGCACAGCGGGCCCTCCGGGAACGACAGCCCGTCTGGTCGGTTTCGGAGGGTCCGCTGTGCGGACCGATCGGGTTGGGAAGCTGGTCCGCACAGCGGACCCCACGGCGATGCCGCCAATCTGGTCGGGGGACCGATTGCGGTTGTTGGCTGTCCCGACATCGGCCCTGCAGGAGGATGCCGCCCGGCTGGTCGGGGCCCCGGTTCGGACCGGGATCTGGCCGATGCTCATCCGATCCGGACCTCAGCATCGTCTGGAACGCTGCCGGCGGATCGACCCTCGGGGCGGGTCAGAACCACTCCTCGCCGCAGGCTCGCCGCGCGTCGCGCTCGAACCAGTTGTCCAGGTAGGCATGGCCGCCGGTGAGGTACGCCCAGCCGCTGGCGGCGAAGTAGGCGGGCAGGAACGCGATCCCCCAGCGCTCGACCTGGCGCACGTGCGCCTGCTCGTGGTCGCGGCAGTACTCCAGGCAGAACTCGTCGCGACCCAGGATCACATGGCCCAGGGTCATGGCCGAGGCCTGGATCGGCGTATGCTCGAGCAGCCAGGCCGCGAACCCGCCGTGGAACTCCAGCGCCCCCTGGCACACCTGGACCCGGCCCCGCGAGGCCATGGTGAGCGCCCCGGCAACCAGGCCGATCGACGTGGTCGGCAGGGCCCAGAGGTACAGCGGTGCCTTGCGCAGGGACATCCGGGTGGCCTCCGCTCGGGTCGGTCGGGTCCGCGCCGCGGGGCAAGGGTCGGCCCCTGCCTGGCATTATGGCGGGAGGAGCAAGGGGGCGGGCCCCCCGGCCGTCAGTCGCCCAGGGGCAGGGTGGGGGTCGACTCCATGAAGGCGAGGGTCGACTCCAGGTCGACGATCCCGGCGTCGGAGCCCAGGCCGGTGGCGACCAGCGAGCCGCAGGCGCTGCCGAGCTGCGCCGATCGCTCCAGCGACCAGCCGTGGCTCAGCCCGGTGATGAACCCGGCCGTCCAGCCGTCGCCGCAGCCGCAGGTGTCGACGACCGGGACCTGGTAGGCCGGAACCCGCAGCGTCCCCAGGTCGCTGGCCAGCAGGCTGCCGCGGGCCCCCATCTTGAGGATCACCGTGCGGGCGCCGGCATCGAGGAAGTAGCGCGTGAGGTCGCGCACGTCGCTCAGGCCCGAGATCATGCGGGCCTCCTCCAGGTTCGGCATGAAGTAGTCCAGGAACGGCATGCAGGGCAGGATCTTGGCGGCCATGTCGGGCTGCTCGATGCCCAGCACGTCCATCGTCGTGACCGCGCCGGCCTGCCTGGCCAGCATCAGGGTCTGGAAGCTGTCGACGCCGTCGAACCGGGGCATCATGAAGAAGCCGCCGACATGCACGAAGTCGGCGGAGCGGATCACGTCCTGCGGCACGTCCTCGAAGCAGAAGGTCGCGTTGGCCCCCATCACGTGCAGCGCCGGCCGCTCGCCGTTGGGGCGGATCGGCAGGATCGAGGCCGAGGTCTGCACGCCGGGCTTGCGCCTCAGGTGCCGGGTCTCGATGCCGTACCGGCTCATGATGCCGACGACGATGTTCCCGATCTCGTCGTCCCCCAGCGCCCCGACGGCGGTCACCCGGCCGCCGAGCTTCGCCAGGTCGACGCTGGTGCCGGCCGCGGTGCCGGCGGCGCCGACGCGGATCTCGTCGATCAGGGTGATGTGCTGGCCCGGCGGGATCTCCGAGACGTGGCGCCCCAGCATGTCCAGGATGTGCACGCCGATCGAGACGATGTGTTTCACCGTGGTGCTCTCGAATTCGAAGATGTGGAACCAGGAAAGTTGGCAGAAGTGCGGCAACAGGGCGCAGGTGGAATCCTAGGGCCTGCCGGGCTACCGTACAAGGACGGGTCACGGGTCCCTCTCCCCCGGATCGACCCCGACCGGACGACCGCCCGACCCCTTCCGAGGTGCCCGCCCATGCCCCGATCCGCCCCGAGGCCCGCGCTGGCCGGCCTGCTGCTCGTCCTCGCCGTCGGACCGCTCGCCAGCAGGGCGACCGCGCAGGTGATCCCCGAGGCCTCCGCCGGGCGGATGGGGATCCCCGCCGCCGAGTTCCAGGCCCGTCGCCAGGCGCTCCGCGACGAGCTCCAGAAGGCCGCCTCGGGCCGGCCGGTCGTCGTGGTCGTGCGCGGGGTCGACTCCCGCGACCGCGAGGACCTGGAGGAGGGCCGGTTCCGCCAGGACAACTGGTTCGCCTACCTGACCGGCATCGAGATCCCCGGCGCCTTCCTGATGCTCAGCTCCGGCCCCGAGGGCCAGCCCGACCGCGACGTACTCTACTTGCCGACGGGCGCCCTGGGCAGCTCGTTCTCCGGCGGCGTCAAGAAGCTGCCGCCGCCGGGCGAGGAGTCGGCGAAGGCACTGGCCTTCGGCGACGTGGCCCCGACCGGCCGCCTGCTCGGCGACCTGTTCACGACCCTGGCCGACCCGATGCGCCCTGGCGGCGGCGGCTCCGGTCGGCCGATCGTGTACACGCTCAAGCCGAGCCCAAAGCCGGCGGACGTGTCGCCCGAGGCGCGGTTCGTCCGGTTCCTCAAGGAGGGGGCCCCGACGACCGACTTCCGCGACCTGGCGCCGATCGTGGGCGAGCAGCGCAAGGTCAAGTCGAAGGCCGAGCTGGCCGTGCTCCAGCGGGCCATCGATGTCACGGGCAACGCCCAGCAGGCCGTGATGGCGGCGATCCAGCCGGGGCTTTACGAGTACCAGCTCGAGGGGAAGCTCCACGGCGCGTTCCTCGAAGGGGGCGCCTTCCGCCCCGGGTTCGCGTCGATCGTGGGCTCGGGTCCCAACGCCTGCATCCCGCACTACTTCCAGAACAACCGCCGTATGGAGGCGGGGGACCTCGTGGTCGTGGACATCGGCGCCGAGGTGCAGAACTACACCGCTGACATCACCCGCACGTTCCCCGTCACCGGCACGTTTACGCCCCGCCAGCGCGAACTCTACCAGCTCGTGCTCGACGCCCAGCAGTACGCCGCCGACCAGATGAAGCCCGGCAAGGCCAAGCTCTACGAGATGACCGGCCTGGTGCGGCAGTACTTCCGCAAGAGCCCGCTGCGCGCGAAGGACGAGCAGGGCAAGGAGCACACCATGGACCACTTTTTCATCCACGGCCTGAGCCACTACCTGGGCCTGGACGTGCACGACGTTGGCAACGGCGGCGAGCCGATGGCGGAGGGGGAGGTCTTCACGATCGAGCCCGGCCTGTACATCCCGAGCGAGAACATCGGCATCCGGATCGAGGACGACTACCTGATGGGCCCCGACGGCCCGATCAAGCTCTCGGCGGCGATCCCGAGCACGCCCGACGAGATCGAGAAGCGGATCGCCGAGGCCCGCCGCACCCCGGCCCCCGCGACCGCCCCAGCGGGCGCCGGCGCCCGCTGATCGGTCGGCCGGGTCGACTGAACTCGACTTGCCGAGGTCGGTCGGATGCGTAAGGTAAGCGGGATCGGCCGGGCCGCGGCTTCCGACGGCCCGGCCGGCCCGCCCCCCAGGAGAGCCCGGGCATGGACTTCGCCCTCAGCGCCTCGCAGCAGGAGTGGTTCGACAAGGCCGCCACCTTCGCCCGGGAGCAGCTCGTCACCGACGACCTGGCGGCCCGCGAGGAGAAGCGGGAACTGTGGCGTGAGGGCTGGCGCCGCTGCGCCGAGTTCGGCGCCCTCGGCCTGCCCGTGCCCGAGGAGTTCGGCGGCCGCGGCCTCGACCTGGCCACGACGATCGCCGCCATGGAGGGCCTGGGCTACGGCTGCCCCGAGACGGCCCTGATCTTCGCGATCAACGCCTCGATGTGGACCAACACGATCCCGATCCTCCGCTACGGCACCCCCGCGCAGAAGGCCCGCTGGCTGCCGGGGCTCTGCGACGGCTCGATCGTCGGCGCCAACGGCGCCAGCGAGCCCGAGGCCGGCTCGGACATCTTCAGCATGACCAGCACCGCGGTCCGGAAGGGGGACACCTGGGTCCTCAACGGCCGCAAGACCTGGGTGACCAGCGGCCCGGCCGCCGACCTGTACGTGTGCTACGCCAGCACCGACCTGTCAAAGGGCGTGCTCGGGATCTCGGCCTTCATCGTGCCCCGCGACGCGCCCGGGTTCCGGGTCGTGCGCGAGATCCCCAAGATGGGCGTGCGCACCGTGCCCATGGGCGAGCTCGCCCTCGAGGACTGCACCCTGCCGGCCGACGCCCTGCTGGGCCGCGAGGGCCGGGGGGCCGAGGTGTTCAACTGCTCGATGGAGTGGGAGCGCGGCTCGATCCTCGCCAGCGCCCTGGGCACGATGCGGCGGCAGCTCGACCGCTGCATCCACCACGCCCGCACCCGCAAGCAGTACGGCAAGCCGATCGGCAAGAACCAGTCGGTCTCCAACCGGATCGTGGACATGTACGTGCGGCTGGAGACCTGCCGCCCGCTGGTCTACAAGATCGGCTGGCTGAAGGCGCAGGGCAAGGACGCGACGCTGGAGTCGGCCGTGGCCAAGCTCCACGTCTCGCAGTGCTGGGTGCAGAACAGCCTGGACGCCGTGCAGCTCTTCGGCGCCCAGGGGTTCATCATCGAGACCGGCATCGAGCGCGACCTGCGCGACTCGGTGGGGAGCCTGATCTACTCGGGCACCAACGACATCCAGCGGAACATGATCGCCGGGCGCCTGCGGCTCTGACGGTCGCCCGCGCAATCGCCCGATCCGGGGCGCGACGGCCACGGGTGGGTCATTGCGGCCCGTGGCGGGCTGCATTATAGAAGGGGGTCAATCGATTCGACCTCGGTCGGGCGTCGGGGGTCCGCGCCTGGCCGGCCCGCGGTCGAATCGCCCCACCCCCAACTCGTGGCTCCACGCCGTCTCTCCCCGATCCCCGGAAAGGGTTCGCGATGAAGTCGTCTGATGCGGTTGCGCCCAATGCCCACCGCCTGCTGTGGGCCGGATTCATGGCCATCCTCGCCTCGGGGGTCGGCTTCTCGATCCGCGCCGGCATCCTCAAGCAGTGGGCCGAGCAGTATGGCTTCACCCAGTCCGAGCTGGGCGCCATCACCGGCGGCGGCCTGACCGGTTTCGGCATCATCATCCTGCTGAGCGCCCTGATCGCCGACCGGATCGGCTACGGCGTCCTGATGGGCTCGGCGTTCGTGATGCACCTGGCCTCCGCCGCCCTGACGCTCGCCACCGGCGCCGCGTTCGCCTCGGGCGGCAAGCCGTATGCGTTCCAGTGCCTGTTCTGGGGCATGTTCCTGTTCGCCGTGGGCAACGGCATCGCCGAGGCGGTGGTCAACCCGCTGGTGGCGACGCTGTTCCCCAGGAACCGGACCCACTACCTGAACATCCTGCACGCCGGCTGGCCCGCCGGCCTGGTCGTCGGCGGCCTGGTCTCGACGGCGCTCGGCAGCACGGCCTGGCAGTACCAGATCTCGCTGTTCCTGATCCCGGTCGCGCTCTACGGCATGATGATGATCGGGCAGAGCTTCCCCAAGTCGGAGGCCAGCCAGCAGGGCATCTCGTTCCGGAACATGCTCCGCGAGCTGGGCATGCTCGGCGGCGGCGTGATCAGCGTCCTGCTCGGCCTGTTCTTCCAGAAGGATCTCGGCCTGGCCACCCCGCTGGCCATCGGCCTGGCGGCGGCGCTCTGGCTGGCGTTCTCGTACGCCACCGGCTTCCACCGCGGCCCGGTGCTGCTGCTGGTGCTGCTGGTCACCCACGCCCTGGTCGGGTACGTCGAGCTGGGCACCGACTCGTGGATCAGCAAGATCACCGGCGCCATCATGGCCTCGCCGACCAACGGCACCCTGCTGTTCGTCTACACGTCGAGCCTGATGTTCATCCTGCGGTTCTTCGCCGGCCCGATCGTCGAGCGCACTTCGCCGCTCGGCCTGCTGCTGGTCAGCGCCGTGCTGGGGGCCGTTGGCCTGACGCTGCTGGGCAACGCCACCTCGGTGCTGTTCTGCGTGCTGGCCGCCACCGTGTACGCCTGCGGCAAGACGTTCCTCTGGCCGACGATGCTGGCGGTCGCCTCGGAGCAGTTCCCCCGCGGCGGTGCGATCACCATCGGCGCCATGGGCGGCATCGGCATGCTCTCGGCCGGCCTGCTCGGCGGCCCGGCGATCGGCTTTCAGCAGGACAAGTACGCCTCGGAGAACCTCCGCGAGGCCAGCGCCGCCGTCTACGACAACTACAAGGCGCCCGAGACCAACAAGTTCCTCGGCTTCGAGACGGTCGGCCTCGACGGCGCCAAGGTCGGCCTGCTCGACGCCTTCACCCCGGCCAGCGGCACCACCCCGGCCAAGGACGAGGGCGGTGACGAGGCCGCCCGGGCGCTGAAGATCCTCAAGGAGGATGCCGCCGCCAAGCCGCAGGCCGTCGCCGACCAGCAGAAGCTCGTCGACTGGTGGGCCGGCGCCCGGGGCTCGGCCGAGGGGGACAAGGCGCTCGTGACGGCCGCCAGCCTCTTCGGCAGCCGGATGGCCCTCAAGCTGACGGCCGCCGTGCCGGCCCTGATGGCGCTCATCTACCTGGGCCTGATCCTGTACTTCAAGACCCAGGGCGGATATCGTCCTCAGATACTGGTCAGCGCGAAGGAAGAGGCCGAGATGATGGCCGGCGGCGTCGCGGGCCCGGCCGAGTACTGAGCCGACCCGGCGGCCCCGGCCGCCCGCACTTCCGATCTCCTCCCCGGGGGGCCGGGCGTCTTGCACGCCCGGCCCCCCGGGGCGCGCCCGCCGCTCGCCGTCCTGCCCGCCACGGGCCGGGGTCCCAGGGAATCGACACCGCATGGCCGACGCCGCCGACGGACCGCCTTCGACCGTCGCCCCGCCCCCGCTGCCCTGGACCAAGGGGCTCGCGCCCCGCTACATCGCCCTGTACCTGCTGATCATCTACACCGACCAGCTCGCCCCCGGCACCCTGGCCGTGGGCGGCGTGGGCCCGACCCTGCTGGGCGTCACCGCCGGCGGCGTGCTGGCGTTCCTGCTGCTGTTCTTCCCCTCGGCGATGTGGGGCCTGCGGTCCCGCCGGCCCCTGGAGGGGGTCGCCACCGCCACCTTCGGCACCGCCGGCGCCCGCTGGCTGGCCGGCGGCCTGATCGCGCTGGTGCAGGTCGTCTGGTTCGCCGTGGCGCTGTACTTCGCCATCGACCTGTCGCTGCGGGCCCTGCTCGCCTACGGCATGCTCGACCCCCGGCACCTGGCGCCCGCGGAATTCGGGGGCCGCGTCGTCGCCGGGCCGGTGGTCCTCTGGATGGCGCTGGCCTGGTCGCTGGCCTCGGCGGTGATCGGCACCCTGGCGTTCCGGCTGGTGGCGGCTGTCATGGCCGGCTACCAGCCGTTCGTCGCCCTGACGCTGGGGCTGCTGGCCATGTGGGCCCTGTCCGGAGCCCCGACGTTCCAGCCCCCCGGGCTCGACCTGAGCCGCGGGGTGCTCGTCGCCGAGCCGTCGCGGCACGCCTTCCTGACCGCGTTGCAGCTCGTGTTCGCATTCTCGGCCACGTTCGGCGTGCTGGCGGCCGACTGGGGCGCCGCCAGCCGCGACGCCGACGACGTGCGGCTGGGCGGCTTCGTGGGCGTGGCCCTGGCGTCGGTGGTGATCGCGACCCTGGTCGTGCTCGCCATCGCCGGCATCAACGGCCGCGAGGTGTCCCCCCCGCCCGAGGTCGCCGCGCAGGCCAGGCTGGTCGAGGCGATCCGCACTCGACGGCCCGAGGCCGCCATCGCCCCGCTCCGGGCGGCGGTCATTGAGGCCGGCCCGTTCAATTACACCCTGCGCGGGACGATCGCCCGGGGCCTGCCGGGGCTGCCCGCCGGCACCGCGCTCATGGTCCTGAACCTGGGACTGCTCGGCCCGGCCTGCTTCGCGCCCTTCGTCATCGGTCGGCGGCTGGCCGGGCTCTGGGGCGGCGTGCCCCGCTGGGTCTGGCCGGTCGCCGGCGCCCTGGCCACCTGGCCGATCATCGCCCTGCGGCTGCCCGAGCGGCTCGACCTGATCTTCGGCCTGCTGGGTGCCCTGATGGCCCCGATCGCCGGCGCCCTGGCGGCCGACTCGCTCCGCCACCGCGGCCGCTGGCCCGGCCCGCGCCGGGGCCTGAACCCCCCGGGCCTGGTCGCCTGGCTCGCCGGCCTGGCGGTGGGTCTGATCCCGGTCGTCGGGCCACTGGTTGGCCGCGAGGCCTGGTCGGCATTCCAGCCCGCCAGCCTGCTGGCGTTCGCGGTCGCCTTCGTCGTCTACTTCGCCCTGGCCCTGGTCGGCCTCGAATCGGCCGGCACGCCGGAGCCGGAAGCCGGCCCCGGCCCGACCTGACCCGGCCCGACTCAGAGGCCGCTGGCGAGGTTTGCGATCACGGCGATGTAGGCCATGATGAACGCGATCACGATGAAGCCGACGATCGTGCCCAGGATGATGAAGATCAGCGGCTGGATCAGGCTGCTGAGGTTCTTGACCATGTGCTCGACCCGCTCCTCGTAGTCGTGCGCCGTGCGGCCCAGCGACTCGGGCAGGTTGCCGGTCTCCTCGCCGGTCTCGACGAACGTGACCAGGTCGTGCGCGAACAGGCCCGAGTCGCTCAGCGCCGGGGCCAGCTCCGAGCCGCGCTTGACGACCTCGCGCACCTCGCGGACCCCGGCCTGGTACGGCACCAGGTACAGCACGTCGGCCGTCAGCCCCAGCGCGCTGTTGATGTTGATGCCGGCATCCAGCAGATCCGAGAGCGTGCGGGCGAACCGCGCGGTGTCGATCATCCGCAGGAGCTTGCCCATCACCGGCACCCGCATGATGACCGAGTCGAGCACCGACTTGCCGGCGTCGGTCCGGTACCAGCGCGTGAGCGCGAACCCGCCGCCGATGACCGCCACCGGGATCAGCCACCAGCCGTAGGCCTGGATGAAGTCGCTCAGCCCCATGAGCATCCGCGTCGGCAGCGGCAGGTCGACCGACTTGCCGCGGGTCATGTCGCGGAGGATGTCGACGAGCTTCGGCAGCACGAAGACCGTCAGCAGGCCGCCGACCAGCAGCGAGATCCCGATGACGGCCGTCGGATAGATCATCGCCGAACGGGCCTGGCGCACCATCCGCTGGCGCGAGGCGTAGTGGTCGGAGAGGTTGCGGAGCACCTCGGGCATGCCGCCGCGGGCCTCGGCGACCCGGAGCATGGCGAGCATCAGGGGGTCAAAGGTCTGCGGCTCGCGGGCGGCGGCGTCGGAGACGGGCTCGCCACGCTGGACGGCCTGGCCCATGCGGTCGATGACCGGCCCGAGCGCGGTGCTGGCGAACTGCTTCTGCAGCGAGCCCATCACCTTGTTCATGTCGACGCCGGCATCGAGGTAGGTGGCGAACCGGCGGCAGAAGTCGGCGAGCAGCCCGGGCCCGACCTTGCCGTAGACCAGCCGCTCGAACCGACCTGGCTGTGCCGGATCGACCTCCGCCTCGTCATCGGTCCTGGCCCGCGACCGGGAGGGTTTGAACGTGCTGGAGTCTTCGCCCTCGGCGGCGGCCGGGCGGGGGCGTCGGGTCGCCTCGGTGCGGGGCTGGGGCGCCGCCTCGTCGGGGCGGCGAGCCCGGGGCGCCTGGGGATCGGGCCGTCGCGCCGGGGCCGGCCGGAAGGTGGTGGGCTCGTCGGCCTCGGGATG
>CAZUZD010000063.1:0-23555 GCA_964624465.1 uncultured Isosphaeraceae bacterium | reverse complement strand
CCGCCTGCGGCCACGGCGAAGGCGTCTTCAGGGGCTCCCGCCGGCGGGGCGGCGAGCGTCGGGTTGATGATGGTCGCGCGGACAGCCGGCGCACCAGTCTCGTCGGCCGGGGCCTCGGCCCCGAGCACGACGGGAGCCTCGGCAGCCCCCGGGGCCGTGGGCAAGCCCATCGCGTCAGACGGCGAAACGACCACAGCCTCGACGGCCGCCTCTGGCTCGGCGGCACCGGTCGCGGCGACCGGGGACGCCGTACCCGCCTGCGCCGTCGCATCAGTCGGTCGGTCGGCGAGGATCCCGGATCCGCCGCCCGGCGCCAGCCCGCGCCAGTCGGCGGTGCCGACACGGTACCTCAGTACGGCGAGGGCGGCGAGGAGCAGGATGATCGCGGGCAGGACGGCCCGGAGCCAGCGCCGCCGAGGCGGCGGCGGCTGGATCACGATCACGGGCTGGACCGGCTCGGGGATCACCGCCGGGTCGCGGGACAGGCTCGACTCCAGGTCGGGGAGGAACGAGTCGGAGTTCATCGGTGCGATCCTCGGGAACCGGGAAGCCTCGAGTGCGGCGGGCCCGCGCGGAGTATGTCGATCAGCACTCAACCGCCGCCAGAGCGACCGACGCCGGTGCCACGGATCGTCTGACTTCTCGGGTCGAGCAGCTCGTTGATCTCGTCGGCCGTGGGCACCCCGTGCTCGCGGAGCAGGGCCAGGGCCCCCTCGTCGAGCCCCAGGTGCTGCTGGACGGCCTCGACCGACTTCCCGGGCAGCTGCAACGCGATTTCCCGCACCACCTTGCCCTGGGCGTACGCCTTCTTCGCGATCGCGGCGGCCGCGTCGTAACCAACCCGGGGGGCCAGGGAGGTGCACATCGCCAGGCTCCACTCGATCAGCTCATCGCAGCGCTTCGGGTCGGCCTCGACGCCGCGGACCTCGCCGGAGACTTTCACGTCGGGCGCGGCCTCGACGCAGCGGTCGGCCAGATGGGTGGCGGCGGTGGCGAGCAGCTCGATCGACTGGAGCAGGTTGTACGCGATCACCGGCATCATCACGTTGAGCTCGAAGTTCGACCCGAGCGCGTTGGCGTAGGCGATGGTCGCGTCGTTGCCCACCACCTGGGCAGCGACCATCATGACGGCCTCGGGGATGACCGGGTTGACCTTGCCAGGCATGATCGAGCTGCCAGGCTGGAGCTCCGGGATCTTGATCTCGCCGATGCCGCACCGCGGGCCGCTGGCGAGCCAGCGGATGTTGTTGGCGATGTTCGAGAGCGAGACCGCGACCGTCTTGAGGGCGCCCGAGGCCTCGACGGCGGCGTCGCGGTTGGCCATGGCCTCGAAGCAGTTCTCGGCCGGGCGGAAGTTCAGGCCGGTCTCGGTGCTGAGCTGGGCGGCCATGCGGGCCGGGAACTCGGCGTGCGTGTTGATGCCGGTGCCGACGGCGGTGCCGCCGATGGCCAGCTCTCCGAGGGCGTCGCAGGCGTGGTCGACGCGGCGAATGCCGTGGGAGACCTGGCTGGCGTAGCCCGAGAACTCCTGGCCCAGCCGGATCGGCACGGCGTCCTGGAGGTGCGTGCGACCGATCTTGACGATCGCGTCGAGCGACTTCGCCTTGGCGTCGAGCGCGGCGTGCAGGTGGCCGAGCGCCGGCAAGAGTCGGGTCTGGATCGCCTCGACGGCGGCGACGTGGATGGCGGTGGGGATCACGTCGTTGGACGACTGCCCCATGTTCACCGCGTCATTGGGGTGCACGGGGCTCTTGCCGCCGCGGCCCTGGCCCAGGGCCTCATTGGCGCGGCCGGCGACCACCTCATTCGTGTTCATGTTCGTCGACGTGCCGCTGCCCGTCTGGAACACGTCGACCACGAACTGGTCGTCGAGCTTGCCGTCGGCCAGCTCGCGGGCGGCGGCGGCGATCGCCTCGGCCCGCGCGGAGTCGAGCAGTCCCAGGTCGTGGTTCACATGGGCGGCGGCCTTCTTGATCAGGCCCATCGCCCGGATGAAGCTCCGGGGCATCCGGAGTGGGCTGATCGCGAAGTTCAGCTCGGCGCGGCGGGTCTGGGCGCCGTAGTAGGCGTCACCCGGGACCTCCATGGCCCCCATCGAATCCTTCTCGGTACGGAACGCAGCCACGCCGGAACTCCCCCACTCGGTGCGGCCTCTCGGGCCGGAACGACCCCCTCGGATCGTCCGGGCCCGGGCCTGGATCTCTCTATGTTAGGGCGGGGTCCAACCGTTCCGCAATGCCGACCGCGGCCGGAGCCACCCGCCCCGGAACCCGGGCCAACCCGGCTCCCCAGGACCCCCAGGTTTGCCGCCGCAACGGCCGCCTGCCACAGTCCGATTACCAGCCGAGGTAGAAGGCCAGCCCGGGCGGGTCGCGCACGAAGCCGAGTTCGATCAGCCGGGGCGCGACCGGGCTGGCCATGGCCGGCGCGGCGTTGTACGTCTCCACCTTGATCACCCGCCGCCCCGGGTGGGCCAGCCCCGGCAGCAGCCCGAGCGCGGCGTCGAGCTCGGCCGGCGTGGCCGACGGCAGCCCGGTGAGGCGGCGTCCCTGTGCCTCCAGCACCAGGACCGGCCGTCCCGCCAGCATGATCAAAGCGTTGGACGGATTCCGCAACAGCCGGGCAGTGCCACCTTCGAGGAGGGGGATGTCCAGCGGCGCCCCGACCCCGTAGAGGTTCGCGGGGTCGAGGGTGCCGATCAGGTACGGCCGCGGTTCGCCGGCCTCCGAGGCGCGACTGCGGGCCAGGGCGTCGGCCGTCTCCGCCAGGGCGAACTGGACTCCGGAGAGTCCCTCGACGAAGTACCCCCGGCGCAGCTCGCCGCGTAGCTCGGCCCGGACCAGGTGCGGCACGATCTCCCGCCAGGGCGGTGCCCAGGGGTCGAGCGCCACCGTCTCCCGGCACAGTACTCCATAGCGACCCAGCAGCGCCGAGGCCCAGGCCAGGGGACCATCGCCTGGATCGCCGTCGGCCGCGGCAACGCCCCACAGGGACCACCGCGGTTCCGGGGCCAGCGTCAGGGCCCGGCGGAATGCACCCAGTCGAGGACGCCCCCCGCGCCCCGTCGGTGGACGTGGCGGCGGCGACACCGCCTGGCGCCCGGCCTCGCGCAGTGGATCGAGCCGGTCGGACGTGGCGCGGCCGCTCGCCAGCAGCTCGGCCAGGGCCGCGCGCACCGCCCCAGGCTTCAGTCCGGTGCCGGTCACGATCTCGGCGACCTCGCAGGCCCCACGGCCCTGGAGGAACTGCTCGACCGCCGCGGTCGCGGGGCCAGGGCCTCCCTCGGGCTCGGCCACCGGGAACGGGCCCGCGAACTCGCGATCCAGGAACCCGACGCGCGGTTCGCCACGGCCGTCGGCGGCCGCCCGCCACCGCCAGCCTCCGGTGGTCACCGCCGTCGCCAGCCAGCCGGGCCGGAAGTCGGAAATCCGGCGCGGGAGCAGCTCCGCCTCCCAGGCATCGAGCGGGGCCGCCCAGCCGACGAGCGTCTCCAGCACCGCGTCCAGCGCCGGCTCACCTTCCAGGCGGGTCTCGGGGTGGATCCGCTGCAACCGGCTCACGAAATCGGCGAACACCTCCGGGGCCACCGCCACGCTCTCCCGGCGCCGCAGGGCGATCGTGAGCCGGCGGGCCTCGTCGAGGTTCCCGCGCTCCGACCAGCGGGGGCCGGTGGTGCCATCCCCTTCGAGCTGGACGAGTTCTCCCTCCCGGACGAGCGATTCGAGCAGCTCGGTGGCCTGAGCCGGGTCGATCGGGTATCGGGCCGTGACCTCATGGAGACCGACCAGCGCCCGCGTCTGGAGGAAGCGCCGAACGATGGCCGCCACCGAGGCGTTGCCCTCCGATTCGGCGTCCGGGCCGAAGGCGGCGGCGTAGAGTGGGGCGTCCTCGACGGCGATCCAGCGCGCGGGCTCGGCCGTCCCCGCCAGCGCGATGCGGGTGGCGCGGCCCTCGCGTTCGAGCGTGTCCAGGAGCAGGGCCATCGGCCCGGCGAGCTCCGACGGGGCGAGGTCGCCGAGGCGGGTGAGCCACTCGGCCATCTCGGCGACCGAGCGCGGCGGTCGGCTCACGCCCCGGAGCCTGGCGTCGACGCGGGCGATCGCGTCGGGGTCCAGGATCCGATCGGCGGCCTCGCGATCGAGCAGCGGATCGAGCAGCGCCTCGTCCACCAGGCTGGCCCGGCCCTCGCTGCCACGGCGGGGCTCGTCCCACTCGTAGAGGTACGCCTGGGTGAACTTGAAGACCAGCTCGGAGGCGAACGGCGAGGCGACCTCCGCCCGGCGCTCGACGAGGCGGATCGAGCCGGCCTGGATGCCGTCGAGGAAGGATCGCAACCGGGGCAGGTCGAGGTCGTCGTCGAGGCACTCGCGGAACGTCTCGACGACGACGGGGAAGTCGGGGAACTTGCGGACGGCCTGGAGCAGGTCCCGGGCGCGGAGCCGCTGGAGCCAGAGCGGGGTGCGCTTCGAGGGGTCGGGGCGGGGCATCAGCAGCGAGCGGCAGGCATTCTGGCGGAACCGGAGCCCGAACAGGGCGCTCTCGCCGAGCTCCTCGCGGATCAGGGACTCGGCCAGCTCGCCCGAGAGGTCGCGGAACAGGTCGAGCGGCGGGTCGTCGAGGCCAGGCAGCCGCAGCAGCAGGCCGTCGTCGGCGTGCAGGCAGGCGACTTCGATCCCCAGCCGGCGGCGGAGCCTGGCCAGCAGCGCCAGCTTCAGCGCGTGGTGCAACCGGGTCCCGAACGGCGTCAGGATCGCCAGGCCAATCTCACCGGCCGGGTCGCGGAACAACTCGACCAGGACCGTCCGGTCGTCTGGCACGGCGCCCGCCTGGCGCAGTTGCCGGCGGACGAAGCTCACCAGCGCCGTGGCCGCTGCCGGCTCCAGTCGGTAGACCTCGGCCAGCCAGCCCTCCACGCCGGGTTCCTCGATGCGGGCCGCCAGCTCGCGGCTCAGCGCCCCGACGGCCTCGCCCAGCTCGGCGGTCCGCCCCACGCCCTCGCCGCGCCAGAACGGCAGCAGGGCCGATCGGCCGGCCGCCGGCGCCACGACGACTCGCTGGGGATCGATGGCCGTGATCTGCCAGGTCGACGAGCCGAACCGGAACGTCTCCCCGACGCGACGCTCGAAGACGAACTCCTCGTCCAGCTCGCCGAGTCGCGGACCCTCGGGGCTGCCCAGGTGCAGCGGGAACTGGCCGGTGTCGGGGATCGTGCCGCCGCCGACGAGGGCCTGCTGCGCCGTCCCGGGCAGGGGGTGCAGCTGGTGGTGGACCCGGTCCCAGCTCAGCCGGGGCTTCAGGTCGCGGAAGCTCGTCACGCCGTAACGGCCGGCGACCATGGCCAGCACCGCCTCGAAGGCCGCCGGGGTCAGGTCGCGATACGAGTACGCTCCGCGCACCAGGTCGAACAGATCGTCGACAGCCGTCGATCCGCCAGCGACGCAGGCGACCACCTGCTGGGCCAGCACGTCGAGACAGTTGGTCGGCACGCGAAGCCGCTCGACGTCGCCGCGCATCATCCCGTGCGCCAGGGCGGCGGTTTCGAGCAGATCGATGTTCGTCTTGGCGAGGAGCCGGCCGACGCTCGTTTGCCCGACCAGGTGCCCCGCGCGACCCACGCGCTGCAGGCCGCGGGCCAGGCTGCCGGGAGACTCGACCTGGCAGACCAGGTCGACGGCCCCCATGTCGATGCCGAGTTCGAGCGAGGCCGTGGCCACCACCGCAGCCAGCTCGCCCGCCTTGAGCGCCGACTCGGTGGAGCGGCGGGCGGCCAGGCTCAGGCTGCCGTGGTGCGCGCGGGCCAGGGGGACGGGCTCGGGCGCCTCGGCCCCCTCGGGCGGGTCGAGGTCGGAGGCGATGGCGGCGCCAGCACGCTCGTTGAGCTGGGCGGTGAGCCGCTCGGCGACCCGACGATTGTTGGCGAACACGATCGTCGAGCGGTGAGCCGCGATCAGGGCGAGCAGCCGCTCCTCGATCGCCGGCCAGACCGAGCCGGCCCGGGGCGCCCCGTCGGGGCTGGACGGGAAGGCGACCTGCAGGTCGAGGGCCTTGCGCTGGCCGGCGTCGACGATCGCCACCGGCCTCGGCTCGAACCGGGCCGAGGCGCCCTGGCCCGAGACCTTGCGACGGCCGCCCAGGTACCGGGCCACCTCCTCCAGGGGGCGTTGCGTCGCGGACAGGCCCACCCGAACGAACGAGCCGGGGCAGAGCGTCTCCAGCCGCTCCAGGAGCAGGCTCAGGAAGACACCGCGCTTGTTGCCGCAGAGGGCGTGGATCTCGTCGACCAGGACGTGCGAGACGCCGCGCAGCATCTCCCGGGCGCGGCTGGTCAGGATCAGGTGCAGCGACTCCGGCGTGGTGATCAGGATGTCGGGCGGCTTGCGCACCATCTTCTGGCGGGCGGCGGTCGGGGTGTCGCCGGTCCGGACGGCCACCGTGATCGGCTCCAGCGGCGTGCCGAGACGCTCGGCCGTGGCCAGCACCTCGGCGAGCGGGCCCTCCAGGTTCCGCGAGACATCCTCGTTGAGCGCCTTCAGCGGCGAGATGTAGAGGATTCGCACACCCGCCGACCGCCTCGGCTGGCGCCAGAGGTGGTCCAGGCAGGCGAGGAACGCCGCCAGGGTCTTGCCCGAGCCGGTCGGGGCGAACAGCAGCGTGTGCCGGCCGGCGGCGACCTCGGGCCAGCCCAGCCGCTGCGGCGGCGTGGGGGCCCCGAACCGCTCGCGGAACCAGGTGGCGACCGGGGGCAGGAACGCGTCCAGGACCTCCCGCTTGGCTCGGCCCACCGCGCGGCTCCTTCCGGATCGCCCCGTCGCTCTGAACCGTCATTCGCCACCAGGGACCGTGGCCCCCGTCGCCCGGCGAGCGATTATCGGCCCGGCCGCGCCCCCCGGCAATCAACGACGTCCGAATCCATCGCCACCGGGGGCTCGATCAGCCCGCACTCGCAGGTTCGGGGAAGATCGGGCCGGTCCGGATCGGATCCGCCACGGCGGCCGAGCCGTCTCGCGCTGCCCAGGCAGCCACCCAGCCGGCCCAGGTGATGGGCTGTCGTGCGAACACGAGCGGGGCGGGATCAAAACCGACCGGGCCAATCGAACGCGGCGGCTCGGGAGGGGCCGTGAGGTCGGGCAGGGGGAAGGTGGCGGGCGGATCAGGCTGCTCGGGGAGCCAGACCCGCAGGCCATCTCGACCGAGATCCGACTCGGCACGATCGGGGAACACGGACCGGCGGAGCTGCTCGCCGACCAGGGTGACGCCCGCTTTCTGGAACAGGCCGGCCACCGACCGTTCCAGGTCGTGCCGTGTCGCGGCCGGCAGCCCGGTCAGGCCCCCCAGGTCCTCGACCGAGCCGACGAGCCAGCCACCGCGCTCGTCGAACACGACCCGCCAGCGGTCGCCGTCGCCCGCGTTCACGAGACTCACGGCGATCCGGCAGGTGGCCACGTCGACGTGATGCACCGCGAGGCCGAGCGACTCCAGACCGGGTACCCGGCGCGTGAGCCCGACCAGCTCGCGCTCGACGAACCGGGCGACATCGTGCTCGACGTGGCGGATCCCCTCACGAGCCCGATGCAGGGCACGCCGGGTGCCATCGCGGGGGGTCTGGCGGGCGGCCCGGCGGAGCCGGTCGAAGAGCTTCGGGAGCGTGCCCGAATGGAGGCCCGGCCGCAGGAGCCGGCCGACCGTCTCGCCGTGGCTGCCCACCAGCACGGGTCGCAGCGTCCGGGAGCGATTCGCCTCGTAGAGTCGCCAGTTCTCCTTGAGTTCCCAGATCAGAAACCCGAAGACGCCCGGCACCAGGAGCTGGGCAGCGGCGGCGATCCCATTGGCGACCATCGGGCTCAGAGCCAGCGGCGGGCCGATCAGGAGCGGCGGCACGGCGAGCATGAACGGCAGCGTGATCTTGTGGGCCACCGTCACGACGGGGAAGTGCTTGATCGGGTTGACCTGCGGCTCCACCAGCAGGTTGACCACCAGCCGCGTCACATAGGTCGAGCCGAACCAGATCACCCCCAGCACCGCCTTGAGCACCAGGCTCAGCCGCGACTCGCCATCGCGGAATCGGAGCCACTCATCCACGGTGTAAAGCACCCGATCGACCAGGTCCAGCGCGTGAGCGAAGGCGGCCATGACCGCCCGATACAGGCCGGGCAGAAACCCGTGCAGCAGCCGCCTCCAGCCGCGCCGGCAGCGGTCGATCAACTCCTCGCGGAGCAGGCGGACGGGCCTGGAGTTGAGCAGGACTGTGACCAGGGCGAATCCCGCCACGATCGCCGGCCAGGCCCGCAGGCCCGGTCGTGCCCAGGCCAGCCACGGGCCGCTGATCAGGAGCGTGATCAGCCCTGGCTCGAGCGCCCAGCTCCGGACAATCTGGAACCAGCGACTGGCCAGCAGGGCCCGAACCGGCGGCCACTGCGCAACCTGCCATGGCAGGGTCACGAAGAGCCACACCAGGCCTCGTCCCAGCCCCCGGAGCCCCTGGAGAGCCCAGCCACGCACCGTGGCCGACTGGAGCAGCACGAGCACGATGAACCCGAGAACGAGCACCCGGGGGGCGGTCACCAGGTGGACCCGCTCGACATGCAGGTGCGGCGCCATCGGACCAGGAACAGGGGTTGCGTCGTGAGCCTGGATCGCACCCACCGCAACCGCGTCGCGTCCGCTCGAAGCCGGTGGTGACAGGAAATTGAGCGCGGGGTTGATCAGATGCTGCAGCCCCTCCAGCGTCACGAATGCGCCACCGAAGGGGAGGATCAACCAGAGCACCAGCAGACGGCCCCAGGGCGTACCAAAGAACAGCGAGCTGGCCTTCTGAAGTGCCCGCAGATACAGCTCGCCGCGACGGTAGATCCCGTCCAGCCGGGAGGCGAGCTGGGCATCGGCGCGCAGCAGACGGTCGCGGGCGACGAACGTCGGCAGGGTCAGGTCGGGCATCTTGAGGCTATTGCGGGAGATCGCGTCCCGCAGGTCGGAGAACGCGAGGTGACCGCGGTGCTCCAGGCCGTCCAGCAGCTGCTCCACCAGCGTCTCGGCCGCGACCTGCTCCGGGATATTCTCCGGGGTCCAGCCCGAACGGGTCAGCGACTCCTGGATCCGGGGTCGCACCAGCACGCGGAGCCGGTCGCCAGTGCGTTCGATGGCGTGGTGCAGCAGGTCGGCAAGCCGGCGCTGCTCGGACTCGTCCAGGCTCGCACGTCCGAGGCGGCGGAGCGCCCGGCCCAGGTGCTTGCGCTCGGAAACCTCGCGCTGGAAGGGCAGCAGCCGACGGATCGGCTTGCGGCCCCAGGACAGCGCCCACTCGACGAGATCGACCCGGTAGACGGGCCGTTCGTGGTCGACGCAGACGGCCTGGAGGTCAAAGAGGATGCGGGCCTCGGCCGGCCAGAGGCCGTGAGTCGCCCCCTCGCGCAGCGATTCGAGCGCGGAGGCCCAGTCGGCCCGGGCGTTTTCATCCAGGTCGAGGGCGGTCGCCAGCCGCAGGCTCAGCTCGTGGAGGGCCCGGCGCGCCTCGGAGCGGGCCTGTCCGGCCTGGGCCGGTGTCGCCTGGGCGGCCGCGCGAGTCCGAGCGATCGCCGCTCGCACCAGGTTGCCCCGGGCCTCGGCGGCATCAGCCAGAGCCAGCCAGCGGCCCAGCAGACTGGCCGCCTCCCGCGTCGGTGCCTCGGCGCCTGGTGGGACGATCGGCTCGGCCTCGATGTCCTCCTCGGGCAGTGCGGCCGCCAGCACGGGGATGGCCGCCCCCTCGGGCCGGGTCCTGGCCTGGAGGTCCTCGACGTCGATCAGCACGCCGAGTTGCCGGCGGACCGCCTCCGGAACCTCAATCCCCGGGAAGTACTCGGGAATCAGCGCCGGGGCGAACGCCGAGAATTCCAGGAACACGGCCGCGAACTCGACGAATGCCGTGGCATCGTCGGCCGGGGGCAGGAGCAGGCCCTCGCGCTGGAGGACCTCGCGAGCCTCGGCGAACGCCGCGGCCCCGACGTGGTGAATCTGCTCGCGCACGGCGACCGCGTCCAGCCGACCGCCACCCCGCTCGTCCTCCAGGATCAGATGCACCCCGGCGTGAAACAGCCGTCGCCAGCACTGGCCGAGGACCTGGTCCTCCGACTCGTTGGCCAGCGTTTCGGCCTCAGGCGGGACCATCAGGATCAGGGGCGCGTCCGGGTCCGGTCGACCTTCGAGGCCGAGCTCGACGGCACTGGCTGAGGTCAAAGCCTCGGTGACGGTGGCCGTCAGCAGCTTGCGATGCGGAACGGACAGGCCAAGGGGGAAACCCAGGGCCCGCTGGCGGATGATCCGGCGCAGGACTCGCTCGGGTACCAGGCAAACCCGGGGATCAACGGCCTGGAGGCGACGCCGAAGGCTCTCGGGGGTCAGGCGCCCTGGGGCGACAGTCGTCATGGCCGGCAGCCCTCCGGCTCGTCCCGGTCGGGGAGCCGCCCCCATGGTAGCGAGGTCCCGGGGCCTGGACCACGCCGGGACCGCCCGGCGGGAGCCGGGCCCCAGGTCGGGCCGGGGCCTTCCCCCCGCCCGTCCGATCGCGCAAGATCGGGTCGCGGCCGGCGGGGGGCCGTCACGCCGGTCGTGCACCCGACGTCCCGGGTCGGCCAGAGAGGACTCCGCCGTGCGAGGCTCATCACCGTCGCTCCGTCGCGCCGCGCCCATCGCCGGGTCGGCCGCTATCGCCTGGTTCCTGGCCGTGCTCCCGGGCGCCGCCCCGGCACTGGCCGCAGAGGGGAAGGTCACCGTGCAGAAGGTCGAGTACAAGGGCTGGAAGAACAACGTCAAGCTCAGCAACGGCCAGGCCGAGCTGATCATCACCCTCGACGTGGGCCCCCGGATCCTCAGCTACCGGCTCGCGAACGGCGAGAACGTCCTCAAGCAGTACGACGACCAGCTCGGCAAGTCGGGCGAGAGCACCTGGATGATCCGGGGCGGCCACCGGCTCTGGACCTCCCCCGAGGACACCACCCGCACCTACGCCCCCGACAACGCCCCGGTCGCCTGCGCCGACCTGCCCGGCGGCGGCGTCCGCGTGACCGCGTCGCCCGACGGCCACGGCACTCAGAAGGAGATGGACGTGACCCTCGACGCCGAGGGCTCCGGCGTCACGATCGTGCACCGGATCAAGAACGTCGCCACCAAGCCGACCGAGGTGGCGATCTGGGCCCTGACCGTGATGAAGCCCGGCGGCGTCGAGATCATCCCGCTGGCCCCCAAGCAGCCGCACCCCGGCGGCCCGGCCAACGCCAAGGGACCGGAGGACTTCGCCCCGAACCTCGAGCTGATCCTCTGGCCCTACTTCGACTTCGCCGACCCCCGCTGGACCTTCGGCCAGAAGTTCATCACCCTGCGCCAGGGCAACCGCGGCCCGACCAAGATCGGCCTGTCCCACAAGGTGGGCTGGGTGGCCTACCTGAACGGCGGCACCCTGTTCTCCAAGCGGTTCGCCTTCCAGCCCGGCCAGAATTACCCGGACCGGGGCGCCAGCTACGAGACGTTCAGCAACGAGGACATGCTCGAGATGGAGAGCCTGGGCCCGATCGGCCCGCTCGCCCCGGGCGTCGCCATCGAGCACACCGAGCGCTGGAACCTGGCGGACGGGCTCGGCGACGTGCAGACCGAGGCCGACATCGAGCGCCTGGTCGTGCCCAAGATCCCGGCCCGCTGAGCGAAGCACCTGGTGACTGGCTGCCGCGCCCCGCGACGAGGAGGCGGCGCGGTGGCCCTTCCCGCTTCCGGCGTCATGGGTTAAGTTGACACGACCGATGGGCCAGCCGGTCTGGCCTCGACGACCTCGAGCCAGCCCACAAGGCAGGGAGCCCCTCCGGATGGCGGCGGCCAGCGACGAAGCCCTAGACCTGATCGCCGTGGGGGCGCACCCCGATGACGTGGAGATCGCCTGCGGCGGCACCCTGGCGAACCTGGCCCGGCTGGGCTACCGGGTCGGCATCGTCGATCTGACCGACGGCGAGCCGACGCCGCTCTCCCCCGGCCCCGACGTCCGGCTGGCCGAGGCCCAGCGGGCCGCCGAGATCCTCGGCGTCGCCGTGCGCGTGAACCTGAACCTGCCCAACCGCCGGCTCTTCGACGACTTCGAGAGCCGGGTGGCCCTGGCCAAGGTCTTCCGCCGCTACCGGCCGAAGATCGTCGTCGGGTTCGGCGGCAAGACGGTGCTCGCCTCGCCCGACCACTTCCAGGCGATGCAGATCACCGACGCGGCCGTCTTCTACAGCCGGCTCTCGAAGTGGGACGAGCACTTCGACGGCCTGCCGGTGCATACGATCGCCAACCAGTTCAGCTTCCCGATCGGGCTGCACGGCCTGGACCTGCCCGAATCGTCGGGCTACATCGTGGCCGACATCAGCGCCACGCTCGAGCAGAAGCTGGAGGCGATCCGGGCCTACCAGACCCAGTTCCCGACCTCCAAGGCCCGCATCTACCAGGCCGTCGAGTCGATGAACCGGTATCACGGCCTGACCGCCGGATTCGAGGCCGGGGAGCTGCTGCTGACCTACCGGACCGTGGGCGTCAGCGACCTGGTCGCGTTCGGCTGCCCGCCGGCGCGGTGAAGTCAGACGCCGCGTTCCCAACTTTCTCCCGCATGGGATATCCTATTCCGCGACGCCGCCCCCTGGCGGTAGACTGAACTGGATCAAGCAAGTCTCCCCGAGGCCAGGTCGGGCCTCCCGCTCGGAACGGGATCGTGCGCGGGCGGGGACCAGAGTAAAGGCGACCGAGGTGGGTTGGCAGACCTGGTGGTGGAATCTCTGGCGCCCGAAATCCCCTCAGCGCTCCCGGGCCCGTCCCGCGGAGTCGACCGAGGACTACGTCTCCACGCCCTCGATCGCCATCTCGGCCGAGGGCGCCGAGCTGCGGATCGGCGTCGTCACGACCCGCGGCAACGTCCGCGAGCACAACGAAGACAACTACTACGTGCCCGGTCGGCCCTCGCTCCGCAACGGGCCGCCCGAAGGCTCGGGCCGGCCTGAGCCGCCCAGCTCCCCGGTCGCCACCGTCTCTGGCCTGTTCATCGTGGCCGACGGCATGGGCGGCCAGCTCGCCGGCGAACGGGCGAGCCAGCTCGCCGTCGAGCTGATCCCCACCGAGCTCCAGCGCCGACTGGCCGGCGCCGAGACCGAGGAAGCGATCCGGGCCGCAGTGCGCGACGCCGTGGGCCGCGCCAACCAGGAAATCCTGGCCCAGAGCCACCTGCACCCCGACTACGCAAACATGGGCACCACCGTGGTGCTGGCCCTGTTCCGGCGGGGGCGGGCCTACATCACCGGCATCGGCGACTCGCGCGCCTACCACCTGCGCCACGGCCGCATCGACCAGCTCACCCGCGACCACTCCCTGGCCAACGCCCTGGGCGAGGCCGGCACCATCCGGCCCGAAGAGGTCGAGACGCACAAGTTCAAGCATGTGCTCTACCTCTATCTTGGGAGCAAGGACGTGGGGGCGGGCCCCGAGGAGATCAAGGTCGTGGAATTTCAGCCGGGGGACCAGTTCTTGCTGGCCTCGGACGGCCTGACCGGCGTCGTGCGGGACGAGATGATCGCCTCCCTGATCCAGATGGCCGACGACCCCCAGCGCGCCGCCCAGCTCCTGGTCAACCGGGCGCTCGAGAACCGCTCCAAGGACAACGTGACCTGCGTCGTGGTCAAGGTCGTCTGACCCGGCTCGACCCGATCCAACCGAGCCCGTCCGGGCGGTCCGCCTGCCGCCTCGTCCGACCCTCGCCTGTGCTGCCGACCGGAGCGAACGACCATGGCGCGACTCGATGAGTTCGTGGCCGATCTCGCCCGCAGCCGGCTCGTCCCCCGCGCCACCGTCAAGCAGCTCTGCGCCGAGCTACCACCGGGGCCCGACGACCAGGCCCACCTGCGGCTCGCGCGGCTGCTCATCGAGCGCGAGCTGCTGACCACCTACCAGCTCAACAAGCTGCTGGACGGGGCCACGAAAGGGTTCTTCGTCGGGCCGTACCGCATCCTGCGGCGTCTCGGGGAAGGGGGCACCGGCAAGGTGTTCCTGGCCGTTCACGAGCCGACCGGCAACCACGTGGCCCTGAAGGTGCTGCCGCCCCGCAAGGCGCTCGAGGACGCCGGTGCGATCGAGCTCTTCGAGCGCGAGACCGAGCTGTCGCAGCGGGTCGACCACAGGCACGTCGCGAGCACGCTCGACGTGGGGGTCGACGACGGCGTCTACTACATGGCACTGGAGTTCGTGCCGGGCGAGACGCTGTACAGCCTGGTCCGCAGCCATCGGGGCGGCCCGCTGCCGGTCCCCGAAGCGGCCCGGCTGTTCCTGCAGGCTCTCGACGGACTCGACGCCGCGCACCGGGCCGGCCTGGTGCACCGCGACATCAAGCCGTCCAACCTCATGGTCACGCCCGAAGGGGTGCTGAAGCTGCTCGATCTGGGCCTGGCCCACGCCCCCGGCGAGGAGCGCGGCGGGTCCGACCCGGAGCTGGTCATTGGGACGCTCGACTACGCCAGCCCCGAGCAGATCGACGACGCCGAGGCCGTCGACGCCCGCAGCGACCTCTACAGCCTGGGCTGCACCCTCTACTTCGCCCTCACCGGCGTTGCGCCCTTCGAGGGGGGCGACGCGATCAACAAGATCTACAAGCACCGGCTCGTCGAGCCCACCCCCGTCGAGCGCCGCAACCGCTCGGTCCCGCCGGCCTTCGGGGCCATCGTGGCCCGCCTGATGGCCAAGGATCCGGCCGCTCGTTACCCCTCCGCCCGGGCGGCCCGGGCCGAGCTGGCCCCCTGGGCCGACTGGAGCCCGCCGGCCGGCGTCCCGGCGTCGTCCGACGGCCCGGCCCCCCGGACCAGGCCCCGCGATCGCCCCGGCCCGAACGAATCGCCGCCGCGTCGCGAGCCTGAGCCGGGCGGCCCGCCTCCTGCCTGGCTCGAAGACTCCGACACCGGGATCGATCCCGCACCGGCACCCACGGGGCCACCCTCGGCCCGGCACACCTTCCAGCATCCGGACCAGACCGCCTGGCTCCGCCCCGTGCTCATCATGGCCGGCGTGCTGCTCGTGCTCCTGGTGCTGCTGATCCTGGCGCGCCGCTAGGGCGAATTCCGGAGTCCGGAACAGGACGTGCCTTAAAGCTGGACGCGACGATCCAGATCCCCACGTTTCCGGGGAATTTGACCATGGGATCCGACCTTCTTGCTCAGGCCCGAGGCATCGATGCCACTCGATCCGGCACGGCCCGGCCCGAGGACTTGATCGAACTGTCGCTGCTGCTGCCGGCCCATCGGGTCGAGGCGCTCGTGCATCTGTCGCGAGCCCGCCAGCAGAGCGTGGCCCAGGTGCTCCGCGGCCTGATCGACCAGGCGCTGAACCGCCCGGCCTGATCGGGGTCGGCGGCCGACCGTCGCCGGGATCGCCGGCGGCCGGCCCGCAACCGGTTCCAAGTTCCACGCTCAGGCTTGCCCTGATACGATCCTGGAGTCAGTCCTGCCGGGTTCATCCCGCCCTGCCTCCCGATCGTTGGGGTCATCCATGAGTTCACGTTATGCCCGCGGGGCGGTCGTCCGGCCGCTCCTCGCCCTTGCGCTGTCGTCGGCCACGGTCTGGGCCCAGGACCCGAAGCCCGCGGCCAATCCGGGAATCCGGCCGGCCGACGCCCAGGGCCGGCCCTTGAATCTCGACTTCGAGACCGGCACCCTCCGCGACTGGACCGCCACCGGTAATGCCTTCACCGGGCAGCCGGTCGAGGGCGATCTGATCGCCGCCCGGCGCTCGGACATGAAGAGCAACCACCAGGGCAAGTACTGGGTGGGGACCTTCGAACGCGAGGGCGACCCGCCGCGGGGCACGCTCACGTCGGTGCCGTTCCAGGTCACCCAGCCCTGGGCCTCGTTCCTGGTCGCCCGCGGCTCGACCCCCGAGTCGCGGGTCGAGATCGTGAGCGTCGAGACCGGCAAGCCGATCGCCAGCGTCACCGGCGAGGTCAACGAGACGCTCGCCCGCGTGGCCGTCGACCTGCAGGCGCACCAGGGCAAGGCGATCGTTATCCGTCTGGTGGACGAGGGCACCGGAGGCTGGGGCCACGTCAATTTCGACGACTTCCGGTTCCACGCCGCCAGGCCCGATGCCCCGGAGCGCAAGGCGCCCCCGGCCCCGGACGTGTATGCCCATGCCGGCCTGTCGCCCGAGGACGCCGCGAAGGCCATGACCGTGCCGCCGGGCTTCTCCGTCTCGCTGTTCGCTGGCGAGCCGGACGTCGTCCAGCCGATCGCCATGACGATCGACCCTCGGGGCCGGCTCTGGGTGGCCGAGGCCTACTCGTACCCGACGAAGGTCTCCGCCGATCAGGCCAAGGACCGGATCCTGATCTTCGAGGACGCGAACAACGACGGGAAGTACGACAAGCGAACCGTCTTCGCCGACAAGCTGAACCTCGTCAGCGGCCTGGAAGTCGGCTTCGGCGGCGTGTGGGTGGGCGCGGCTCCCGAGCTGCTGTTCATCCCCGACAAGGACGGCGACGATCGGCCCGACGGCCCGCCCCAGACTTTGCTCGACGGCTGGGCGATGCAGGACACCCACGAGACCCTGAACTCGTTCGTCTGGGGTCCTGACGGCTGGCTCTACGGCTGCCACGGCGTGTTCACCCACTCGCGGGTCGGCAAGCCCGGCACACCGGACGCCCAGCGCGAGCCGATCAACGCCGGCATCTGGCGGTACCACCCGACGAAGCACACCTTCGAGGTCTTCTCGCACGGCACCTCGAACCCCTGGGGCGTGGACTTCAACCCCCTGGGCCAGTGCTTCATCGAGGCGTGCGTGATCCCGCACCTGTATCACATGATCCAGGGCGGCCGGTACGAGCGCCAGGCCGGCAGCCACTTCAACACGAACACCTACGACGACATCAAGACGATCGCCGACCACCGCCACTACGTCGGGGCCAACCCGCACGGCGGCAACTCGCGGTCCGACTCGGCCGGTGGCGGCCACGCCCACGCCGGCCTCATGATCTACAACGGCGGCCGCTGGCCGGCCGAGTATCGCGGCTCGCTGTTCATGAACAACATTCACGGCGCCCGCCTGAACCGCGACGTGGTCACGCCCGCCGGCTCGGGCTTCGTCGGTTCGCACCGGGCCGACTTCCTGCTCTCCAACGACGTCTGGAGCCAGGTCGTCTACATCCGCTCGGGCCCCGACGGCGACGCGTTCATGATCGACTGGTACGACAAGAACCAGTGCCACCGCAACGAGACGGAGATGCACGACCGCACCAACGGCCGCATCTTCAAGATCCGCTACAACGACTCGAAGGTCGCCGCGCATCTGCCCGCGCCCAGCACCGACCTGGCCAAGGCAACCGACGAGCAGCTCGTGAACCTGATCGTCCAGGCCGTCGCCAACCCCGATGGCACCTGGGTCGCCCCGAACGACTGGCACAGCCGCACCGCGCGTCGCGTGCTCCAGGAGCGTGGCCTGTCTCCCGCCCTCCGCAAGGCGCTCGTGCAGACCCTTGCCACCGTCCGGCCGCTGGCCCCGCTGATGGGGGCGAATGGCGACGTGCCGCTCGACGAGCCCCGGCTCCTGAACGTCCTCTGGACGCTCCACGTCGCCGGCGGCCTGGATGACGCGGCGATCCGGGTGGGCCTGGATTCGAAGTCGCCGTACGTGCGGGCCTGGACCGTTCAGCTCGCCTGCGAGGATCGCGCCCCGTCGTCGGCCACGCTCGCCCGCATGGCCGAGCTGGCGAGGTCGGACGACTCACCGGTCGTTCGCCTCTACCTGGCCTCGGCCGCCCAGCGGCTGCCGGCCTCGGCCAACGCGGCGAAGTGGCCGATCCTCGAAGGGCTCAGCAGCCACGCCGAGGACGCCACCGACGTCAACCTGCCGCTGATGAACTGGTACGCCCTGGAGCCGCTGGCCGCCGCCGATCCGCAGCGGGCCCTGGCCCTCGCCGGCGCGGCAAAGCTCCCGAATCTCCTGCCGTTCACCACCCGGCGCATCGCCGCCCTGGGGACCCCGGAGGCCCTGGCCTCGATCGTCGGTGCCCTCCGCGACGCCACGACCCCGGAGGCCCGGAAGGCGATCCTCGCCGGTCTCGATGAGGCCCTCCAGGGCCGCCGCCGGGTCGACATGCCGGCCGGCTGGACCGAGGCGTTCGCGATGCTGTCGAAGGACAGCGACGAGGCGATCCGGCTTCGCGCGGTCGCCATCGGGGCCACCTTCGGCGACGAGCAGGCGCTGGGCGTGCTTCGCTCGGTGCTGTCCGACGCCGATCGTCCCGCGCCCCGACGTCAGGAGGCCCTGGCCGCGCTGCTGAAGGCCCGCGACGCCAAGCTGCCGCCGGTCCTCCACCGGCTGGTCGTCGCACGTGCCCTGCGGACCCAGGCGATCCGCGCCCTGGCCGCGTTCGACGACCCCGAGACGGCGAAGGTGCTGCTCGGCCAGTACGCCGACCTCGCCCCCGCCGAGCGCCGCGATGCGCTCAGCACCCTGGCCGCCCGGCCGGTCACCGCCCTGGCGCTGCTGGATGCCGTGGCCGGCAAGACGGTCGCGGCGAACGAGCTGACGGCCGACCTGGTCAACGGCATCCGCAACCTCAACGACGCCAAGGTCAACGCCCGGCTCGCCGAGGTCTGGGGCACCGCCCGCGCCACCTCGGCCGACAAGGCGAAGCTCATCGAGAAGTATCGCGGCGTGATCCGCAAGGGCTACCAGACCCCGCCCGACCTCGCGCTGGGCCGCGCCGTCTACGCCCGCACCTGCGGCCAGTGCCACACCCTCTTCGGCACCGGCGGCGACGTGGGTCCCGACCTGACCGGCTCGAACCGGGCCGACCTCGACTACGTCCTGACCAACGTCATGGACCCCTCGGCCCTGGTCGGCAAGGACTACCAGGCCACCGTCGTCGCCCTCTCCGACGGCCGGACCCTCACCGGCATCGTCCGCTCGGAGGATGAGAACGCGATCACCCTGCGGACGGCCAACGAGACCCTGGTCGTGCCCAAGCCGGACGTCGACGAGCGGAAGCTCACCGAGCAGTCGCTGATGCCCGAGGATCAGTGGTCGAACCTGTCCGACTTCGAGATCCGCTCGCTGGTCGCCTACCTGGCCGCCCCCGGTCAGGTCGCGCTGCTGGCGACCCCGGAGAACGTGAGCTCGTTCTTCAACGGTCGCGACCTGACCGGCTGGAAGGGGAACCCCGAGCTCTGGACCGTGCAGGACGGCGAGATCATCGGCCGCACCGGCGGCCTCAAGAACAACGAGTTCCTCCGCAGCGAGCTGGCCGCCGGCGACTTCCGGCTCACCCTGGAGGTCAAGCTCCTCAAGAACGAGGGGAACAGCGGCATCCAGTTCCGCAGCGAGCCGCTGCCCGACGGGGAGATGAAGGGCTACCAGGCCGACATCGGTCCCGGCTGGTGGGGCAAGCTCTACGAGGAGAGCGGCCGCGCCTTACTGTGGGACAAGTCGGGCGAGGCCCACGTCAAGAACGGCGAGTGGAACACGTACGTGGTCGAGGCCATCGGCGACCAGATCCGGACCTCAATCAACGGCAAGCCGTGCGTCGATCTCAAGGACCCGGCCGGCGCGAAGCGCGGCATCTTCGCCCTGCAACTGCACTCGGGGGGGGCGACCGAGGTGCGGTTCCGCAATCTCAAGCTGGAGCTGAACCCCTCGGCCCAGTGAGCCAGGGAGTCCGGTCCAGACGCTGATCCGGCCGCCGTGCGATCCTCACCACGAGGGTCGCGCGGCGGTTCGCAATGAGGCCGCACGCTGCGAGGCGGCGCGGTTGCCAAACGCCCAGGCCGCCGGTCCCGACCCCGTGGGGTCTGGCCGGCGGCCTGCTGGTTTGTCGTGCGCGGTCGGGTCGGACGGTCAGCCCACGAGGGCCTGGATCGGCCGCACGGTCGGGGGCAGGATGTGCACCGGCCGGTCGGTCCGGTCGTTGATCATCGTGTGCGGGTCGATGCCGAGGTTGTGGTAGATCGTCGCCAGAACGTCCTGGTAGTGGATCGGCTGGGCGACGGCGTAGGCGGCCGACTTGTCCGTGGTGCCGATCGCCTGGCCGACCTTCATGCCGCCGCCGGCCATCAGGGCGAAGTTCACCGGCGCCCAGTGGTCGCGGCCGCCGTCCTTGTTGATCTTCGGCGTGCGCCCGAACTCGCCCCAGACGACCACGGAGACGTCGCGGTCCAGGCCGCGCATGTAAATGTCGTCGATCAGGGCCGAGATCCCCTGGTCGAACAGGGGCAGGTGCTGCTTGAGATGGCCGAAGTTGTTGCCGTGCGTGTCCCAGAAACCATACGCCACGGTGATCACCCGGGCCCCGGCCTCGACCAGGCGGCGGGCGGCCAGCAACTGGTCGTTCCACATCGGGGCGCCGTCGCCCAGGTGCTTTGCCGAGCCGATGCCGTAACGGTCGCGGAGCCGGGGGTCCTCCCGCGACACGTCGAGCGCATTGGCCACGCGGGTCGAGTCCAGGACGTTGAACGCCCGCTGGTAGAACGTGTCCATCCCCTCGATCGACGCCGAGCCGACCTCGCGGCGCCAGCCGTCGAAGGTCTCCAGCATCGACCGGCGATCCTCGAACCGCTCAGGCGCCACGGCCGTCTGCTTCATGAGCTCCAGATCGTCGCCGCTCATCCGCGCGGCGCGGTAGTTCGAGCCCAGCCCGCCGGGGCCGGGGGCGTTGTACGGCCGGTGCTGCATCACCGGGAACAGGTCGATGAACGGCGGCACGACGGGGTCGACGTTCCCCTGGAGCTTCGAGACGACCGACCCGAAGTGCGGCCGGCCCTCGCGCTCGGCCACCGCCATCAGGTAGCCGGTGAGGGTCTGGAAGCTCGAATGCTCGTCGCGCTGGCCGACCAGCGACCGGAGCACCGCGTACTTGTCGGAGATCGCCGCCATCCGAGGCAGCTGGTCGCCGACCAGCAGGCCGGGCACCTTCGTCGCGATCGGCTTGAACTCGCCGCGCACCTCGGCAGGGGCGTCGGGCTTCAGGTCGAAGGTGTCCTGGTGCGACAGGCCGCCCGACAGATACACCATGATGACCGACTTGTGCGACCGGCTGATGCCCGCCTGCGCCTCGGCCTGGAGCAGCTGCGGCAGCCCGAGACCGCCCATCGCCAGGCCGCCGACCTGGAGAAACTGGCGCCTGGAGAGGCCATCGCAGTACCGCCGACCCGGTCCGTTGAGCGTCAGCATCGGCAACGACTCCCCACCCACCGACGTCCGTCTCGATTCTCAAACAAAAATGTAACCCGCGACCCGTCCGGCAGCAAGAGCGACCGCCCCCCTGAGGGTGCGGGGCCCGCCCGCAGAATCGGACCCGCTCAGGACTCGGGGGCGGGACCCGGATCGAGAGCGGGGCGCTTGCGGAACCGGGCGGCGGCGGTCGCGAGCCACTCGGCGGAGGGCAGTCCGTAGGGGCGGAACTTCTCGAGCTTGCCCTGCTCCTCGCTGGCGAAGAGGGCGCGGTTGGGGCCGAGGCGGTTGGCCAGCGGGGTGTCGATGAGCTGACTGGAGTCGTTGGCACTCATCTGGAACAGGACCCGCATCTCGAACTCGCGGAGCCCACCGCGGTCGAACGACCGGTTCAGGTTGTTCAGCGAGTCGAACCACGAGACCGTGTGGATCCCCAGCGCCGGCCCTTCCTTGATCAGGTCCAGGAGCTGCTTCGACGGGTTCGCCGGCGCGTCCTCGCCCTTCTTGCCGAACGAGAACGAGTAATCCTCCTCCGACTTGCGGAGGTCGCGGAACCGGGAGTGGTCGTACACGAACAGGAACACCGACGGCGTGCCGGTGGCGCCGCCCTGGCGGGCGGCGAGGTCCTGGGCGAGCTCGCCCAGGAACCGGCCAGCATCGCGGAACGAGCCGAGCTGATACGGGTGGGGCACGACCCCGGCGAGGGAGCCGAAGCGTCCGGACTCGGCATCGTCCTCCGGCGTACCGTCGAGCACGTAAAACTGCGCGCCGCCGGGAGGGTACTGGGCCGCCAGCCCGAGGATGGCCGCCTGGAACAGGCCGCGGGCCGACTCGCCGTCCTGGCCGACGACGAGCAGGTTGTTTCCGCCCATGCGCCGGAAGAGCGCGGCGGTCGGGTCCTTGATGGCGACGGCCTCGCCGAGCCACGCGGTCGCGGCCTTGGGCGGATCGGGCCAGTCGGGAGATTCGAGCCGGGCGCGGAGCAGGTGATTCTTGCGGAGCTCGGCCGGGACGTTCCCCTCGAAGACGATCTGCTGCCGGGGGGCGTGCGGCCCGCTCCGCTCGTCGAGGGCCCGGATCTCCTTGAGGTAGTGCTCGCGGCGGTCGTCGGCGAGCCACACGACTTGGAACAGGTGGTTGCCCTCGACCAGACCGTTGGCGTCGTTGTAGATCGCCTCGCCGGGCCGGGTCAGGAGCCGGGCGGCCGAGTTGTCCTCGCTGAGGATCAGGTGCGCATCGGCCTCGGGGCACTGCAGCGCGATCCGCACCCCCATCTGGCCGAGCGTGCTGCGGGCCAGCGAGTACGCGCCGCTGAGGGTCTGCGAGCCCAGGTGCACGTGCACGCCGAAGGCACGGCCCTGGCGCACCAGGCGGTCGAGCAACAGGGCGACCTCCTGCGCGAGCTTGTCGTCTTCGACGAAGAACTCCTGGAACTCGTCCACCACGAGCAGCACGCGGGGCAGGGGGCCAACTCCCGCGAGGCCGCGGTAGCCGTTGAGGTCCTTCACGCCGAGGTCGCTGAACAGATCGCCGCGACGCTTGAGCTCCTCATCGATGCGCTGGAGCACGCTCAGGCCGAACTCCCGCTCGCTCTCGATGGCGATCACGCGGGCGTGCGGCAGCTCGTGCTCGGCGTAGGTCTTGAACTCGACGCCCTTCTTGAAGTCGATCAGGTACAGCTCGACCTGATCCGGGCTGTACGTGAGGGCCGAGTTGGTGATCAGGGCATGCAGCAGCGACGACTTGCCCGAGCCCGTCCGCCCGGCGATGAGCACGTGCTGGGCCGTGCCCTTGCCGAGCTGGAGGTGCTGGAGCTTGGTCGCCCCCGCGCGGCCCAGGGGCAGGTCGATTCCCGCTCGCGTGTCCCCCTGCCACCACTTCTCGCGCGGCGGGACCACGACCTCGAACGGCACCTCCACCTTGTTCGCCTTCTGCGCCGCGGCGCCGACCTCATGGAGCAGGCCGGTCAGGCGGTCGTTCGGCGGCGGCACGTCGGGCGTGAGCGCGAACGGCGCGAAGGCGGGGTCCTTCCACACAAAGTGGTCGTGGTCCCACTTCAGCCGGACGGCGTGCGCGTCGAGATCGCTCAGCGAGAAGCCCGTCGGCAGGGCCCGCTCGGTGTCGACGGACATGAGGACGTGCACGCCGCACCTGGCCCCGCTGGTGGCGATGCTCATCAGCCGCTGGGCGGTGGTCTCGTGGAAGTTCGCCGGGAAGTCGGCCACCACCAGCACGCGGTACGGCTCGGCGACCTCGCCGGCGGCGCGGTTGTAGTCCTCGATCGACTTGTACTGGTTCCGCAGGTACTTCTGGATCACGCTCGCGATGTGGTCGGTCAGGTCCACGAGCCGCTGCTCGATCTG
>CAZUZD010000062.1:0-23758 GCA_964624465.1 uncultured Isosphaeraceae bacterium | reverse complement strand
AGCACGTCGGGGCCGTCACCGACCACGACCAGGGCGTTGAAGCTGAACCGTCGGCCGCCCTTGACCACAGCGGCGCAGCGGCGGATCGCCACCACGCTCTCGCTCCATTCGCCGCGGTCGCGATCACGATTGTCGCTGGACACGGGTCTACCTCGCCTCGCGTATGCTGGTTCGTCGTTTTGATGCGATGAGATATCGGTGGTGGCCGCGGCGGCTCAACCCGGGGATCCCGGGGGCCGGCCGGCGGCGCATCGGATCAGAAGTCGAGGCCGGCCTCGCGGGCGGCGTCGGCCAGCGCCTGGACACGGCCGTGATAGCGGTAGCTTCGGCGGTCGAAGCAAACCTTGTCAATACCGGCCTGCTTGGCGCGCTCGGCCAGGACGCGGCCGACCACGGCGGCCGCGGCGACGTTGCCGCCGTAGCCCTTGGCGAGCTGGCCCTTGACGTCGCCGTCCAGGGTGCCGGCCGAGGCCAGCGTCCGGGCCGTCGTGTCGTCGATGATCTGGGCGTAGATGTGCTTCGAGCTGCGGAAGACCGCCAGCCGAGGCCGCTCGACCGTGCCGTTGAGCCGCTTGCGGGTGCGAAGCTGCCGACGCACGCGCTGCGTCTGGATCGTCAGCCGATGGTTCGTCCTCACCGCTCTCGTCCTTTTCCGTCAGGGGCCACGAAAGGCGGCCGATTGCCGACCGGCCGCCCAGCCCTCGTGTCTCGTCGTCGAAAGGTCTGGCGTGCGGGGGGCCGGCCGTGCCGGCCGCGTCCCCGGGCGCCCCGTGGGGTTGATCCAGGTCCCGGGCGGCCGTCAGGCCGCCCGCGGCCGCGTCACTTCGAGCCGAAGGCCTTGCCGCTCTTGCGGCGGACGACCTCGCCCTCGTAGCGAATGCCCTTGCCCTTGTACGGCTCGGGGGGCCGGACCTTGCGGATCTCGGCGGCGAACTGGCCGACCTTCTGCTTGTCGGCGCCGGTGATCGTCAGGTGGGTCGGGTCGACGACCTGCACGGTCACGCCCTCGGGGGCCTCGAGCACGACCTGGTTGGCGAAGCCGACCTGCAGGGCGATGGTGTTCGCCTTCTTGAGCTGGGCCTGGAAGCCGACGCCCACGATCTCGAGCTTCTTGGTGTAGCCGGCCGTGACGCCGCCGACGGCGTTGGCGATCAGGCTCCGGGTCAGGCCGTGCAAGGCGCGGCTGAGCCGCTCGTCGTCCTGGCGCTCGACCAGGATCGACTTGCCCTCGTCCTCGAGCTTGACCGAGACCTCGCTGCGGAACGGGACCGTGAGCTTGCCCTTGGGGCCCTCGACGGCGATGGTCGAGTCGGCCACGGCGATCTTGACGCCGGCCGGGACCGGGATGGGCTTGCGACCAATACGTGACATGGCGGGGTGCTCCTACTCTCGCTCTGCTAGGCGTGCTGGTTGATCAGGAGACCCGTGCCAGCACTTCGCCGCCGACCTTGCGGTCGCGGGCCTGGCGATCGCTGAGGAGGCCCTGCGGGGTGCTGAGGATCTGGATGCCCATGCCGCCCAGGACCGGCTTCAGGTCCTTGTAGCCGCTGTAGCGCCGGCAGCCCGGCTTGCTGACGCGGTCGATCTGCGAGATCACCCGCTCGCCGTTCGGGCCGTACTTGAGCTCGACGCGGAGGGTCTTGGCGGGGACCGTGTCGACCTCCTCGTAGCCCCAGATGTAGCCCTCGTCCTTGAGGACCTGGGCGATGCCCTTGCGGACGTTGGAGCTGGGCATGTCGACGACGGGCTTCTCGATGCGCACCGCGTTGCGGATGCGCGTGAGCATGTCGGCGATCGGATCGGTCATCATGGCGGGACGGGCCTCGAACCGCCGCGGGTAACTCGGCGCCCGGCCCGGAAGGGGGCCTGAGGGCGCGGGTCGGCGCGACGGGGGGTGGAGCGGGCAGGAGCGTGGGGACCGGTTCAGTTCAGATCAGGCGACGATCCGGGCGACCGGCCGACGGATCGCCGCGGGAGCGACGCCGGCCAGAGCAGGGCGGGCTGGCTTACCAGCTCGCCTTCTTGACGCCCGGGATCAGGCCGCGGCTGGCGAGCTGCCGGAAGCAGATCCGGCAGACGCCGAACTTGCGGTAGTAGGCGCGAGGGCGGCCGCAGAGCGAGCAGCGGTTCCGGTGCTGGACCGGGTGCTTGCGCGGCGTCTGCGACCGGATCATCTGGGCTTTCGTCGACATGGCGGCCGTTCGCCTCGTTCGGGTCTTCGTGGATCAGAAGCAAGATGGACGTGTGCTGCGAGGGCGGGTGTGCGGGGGTGGGCCCGTGCGGCCGGGGCCGGCTCAGTTCTTGCGCTGGCCGGGCTGGCGGAAAGGCATGCCGAGGGCGCGGAGCAGCTCGCGGGCCTGGTCGTCGTTGTCGGTGGACGTGACGATGGTGATGTCCATGCCCTGCGTGTGCTGGAGCTTGTCGGCGTCGATCTCGGGGAACACGACCTGCTCGGCCAGGCCCATCGTGTAGTTGCCGTGGCCGTCGAAGCTGTTCGGGTTCACGCCCCGGAAGTCGCGGATACGGGGCAGGGCGATCGAGACCAGCCGGTCGAGGAACTCGTACATCCGCTTGCCACGCAGGGTGACCTTGCAGCCGATGTCGTTGCCCTCGCGGAGCCGGAACGCCGAGACCGAGACCTTGGCCTTGGTGATCTGCGGCTTCTGGCCGGTGATCTTCGCCAGGCTGTCGGCGGCGGCCTCCAGGGCGGTCTTGTCCTGGGTGGCGCGGCCCACGCCCATGTTGATGACGACCTTCTCGAGCCGGGGGATGCCCATCGGGTTCGGCTGACCCTTCTTGGTCATGGGCAGCGCGAACTTCGCGGTCAGGACGGGCACGATCGTCGTCTCGTACTGCTCGAGCAAGCGGGCCATCGGCGGAGATCCTCCGGCGCTTCGAGGCGGACCCGTGACAGCGGGTCCGCGGCGCCCTGGCATGGAAAGGGGCAAGAACGGTCTGGGTCACGGCGAGGCGGTTGGCGGGGCGGGCGGACGGTCAATCGACCGAGCGCGGGGGCGGTCCGGAGATCCGGACCGCAACGGCTCAGGCCTTGACCTGCTTGGCGTCGCGGAGCGTCACGCGGTTCGGCTTCGCCGGCCCGACGGGGCCCAGCGAGGTGCCGGTGACCTTGCAGTACCGCTCCTTCTGGCCGGTCGGCAGCAGGCGGTAGCCCACCCGCACGCCGCGGCCCGCCGCGGGGCTGTACAGCAGGACGTTCGAGACGTCGATCGGCATCTCCTTGGAGAGCCGGCCGCCCTGGGGGTTCTTCTGGCTGGGCTTCAGGTGCTTGTACACCCGGTTGACGCCCTCGACGACGATCTTGTTGCGGGCCGGCAGGACCCGGAGCACCTTGCGGGGCTCGGAACCCTTGTCGTCGCCGGTGATCACCACCACCTGGTCATCTTTGCGAATGTGCATGGCTGAGTCGATCCGGTTCGTCGCGGGACCTGGGAATCGGGGAGTCGGCGGGCCGGCGTCAGACGACCTCGGAGGCCAGGCTGATGATCTTCATGAACTGCCGGTCGCGAAGCTCGCGGGCGATCGCGCCGAAGATGCGCGTGCCGCGGGGGTTGTTTTCCTTGTCGATCAGCACGACCGCGTTGCGGTCGAACCGGACGTAGGAGCCGTCGGACCGACGGGCCTGGTTGCGGGTCCGGACCACGACGCAGCGGACCACGTCGCCGCCCTTGACGTCGCCGCCGGGGTTGGCCTTCTTCACCGAGGCGATGATCACGTCGCCCAGACCGGCCACCCGGCGCTTGTAGCGCGAGGCGGATCCGCCCAGGACCTTGATACACATGACCTCTTTGGCCCCGGTGTTGTCGGCCACGTCGAGCCGCGTCTGCATCTGGATCATGGGAACACCGTCGTCGGATCAGCGGGTCGGGTCGTTGTTTCAATAACGAGAGGGGGCGGGACGTCGCCCCTGCCGGCAGCGGGCGGGGCCGGGACGTCCGGGGCGCGGCCCCCAGTCGCGGTCGGGCCGCCCGGGCTCGGGCTCGGGAGGGACAGCGCGGGCCGGTCGCGGCCAGCCGCTCGCCCGGTCGGGCAGGCTCAGGGGCCCGCGGCGGGCCAGGGCCGCGTCGGCGGGGACGCCGCCCGTGGGCGCCGATCGACTCGGTCCGTCCCTGCGGGTCGAGCCCGATATCATGACAGCGGGCCGACCGCCAGGCAAGAGGCAACCGGACCGACCGGGCCGGAAAATCGGCCGGATCGGCACAGGGTCACCGGCCACCGGCCCGACCCGAACGAATCGGGGCCGGGCCGGCCGGGGTTCGGGGGGCAGCTCAGCCGTTGACCGGCGTGCGCTGCTGGGCCTCGGTCTCGCCGACCAGGGCCTGCTGGGCACCCGGGCGCACGATCCGGACGATCCGCCACCGCTTGAGCTTCGAGAGCGGCCGCGTCTCCATGATCTCGACCACGTCGCCGACGTGCGTCTGGTTCGCCTCGTCGTGCGCGTGGCAGATCGTGCGCGAGCGGACGAACTTGCCGTACTTCGGGTGCGGCACGAGCCGGGCGATCTCCACCCGGCGCGTCTTGTTCATCTTGTCGGTGGTGACGATCCCGACCTCCGTCCGGCGACGGGTGCGGTCCTGGGCGTCGGTCTGCGTGCTGGCCTCGCTCATCGGGTGGGGACCGTCGGGGCCGACGGCCTCTCAATGCTGGGGGAAGGGTCTTGGGTCAGGTGCCACCAGCTGGCGGCGGTGTGCGGGGGGCGGCGAGCCGGCCTGGGGCCAGGCCCGCCGGGGTGGCCGGGATCAGATCACTGCGCGACGGCCTGGGCCTCGCGGGCGATCTGCCGCTCGCGCTGGATCGTCTTGATCCGGGCGATCTCGCGGCGGGCCTTGATGATCTCGCTCGGGGCCTCGAGCCGCTCGGTCTCGCTCTGGAGCCGCAGGCGGAAGAGGCTCTCCTGCGTCTCCTTCAGCGTCAGCTCGAGCTGAGTGTCGTCCATCTCTCGCAGGGCAGCAGGCTTGCTCATCGGCGGGCTCCTCATCTCTCGGTCGTCGCCCCGGCGCGGCGGCCAGAGGGGGGCGTCTCGGTCTCGGTCGGACGGCCCCGAGCCGCCGCGGCGCTCGCAGGCGGCTCAGGAAGGGCCATCGGGTGGCCTGGGCTCGGACGCCCAGTCAATCGGAGGCAGGGCAGGGGCCGGGCAGACGGTCGGGCGGGCCGGACAGGCCGGCCCGGACTCAGACCGTCGGGCGGCGGGTGACGAACCGGCACTTGACCGGCATCTTGTACGCCAGCCGGGCGAAGGTGGCGCGGGCGGCCTCCTCGCTCACGCCGGCCAGCTCGTAGAGCACCGTGCCGGGCTTGACAATCGCCGCCCAGTACTCGACCTCACCCTTGCCCTTACCCATGCGGGTCTCGGCCGGGATCGAGGTCACGCTCTTCTGCGGGAACACGCGGATGTAGAGCTTGCCGCCGCCCTTGACGGACTGGCTGGCCACGATACGGCCGGCCTCGATCGTCTCGGCGCTGATCCGGCCGGGCTCCAGGGCCTGCAGGCCCCACTCCCCGAAGGCGACAAAGTTGCCCCGGGTCGCATTGCCGCGAATCCGTCCCTTATGGGTCTTCCGGAACTTGACCCGCTTGGGCATCATCGGCATCGGAGGACACCTTTCACACGTTCACGTCACTGGTCGTTGAATCGTCCGGATCCCAGGTCCGCCGGGCCCGACGGGGCTCGCTGGCGGATCGCGGCGTCCCCCGACCGCGACGGGTCGCGACCGGGGGACCGGGGATCATCCGTGGATATTGCGGGTCGGCTCTCAGCCGCGATTCGGGCCGCCGGGGCCACGGCCACCGCCGCCGCCACCGCCACGAGGACGCTTGGGCGCCCGCTTCGGGCCGGCGTTCGGACCGGCTTCCTCGGGGGCGTCACCCTTGAGGTAGTCGCCCTGGTTCACCCACACCTTGATGCCGATGTGACCCTGGGCGGTCTTGGCCTCGGTGAAGCCGTAGTCGACCTTGGCCCGGAGCGTCGAGAGCGGGATCGAGCCGAGGGCGGCACCCTCGGAGCGGGACATTTCCGAGCCACCCAGGCGGCCGGCCAGGAGGATCTTGACGCCCTTGGCGCCGCCGTCCATGGTGTTTTCCAGGGCCCGCTTGATCGTGCGGCGGAAGCTCGACCGCTTCTGGAGCTGCTCGGCGATGTCCTCGGCGACCAGCTGGGCATCGAGCTCGGGCCGGGTGATTTCCTGGCACTTGATGTCGATGCGGCGGCCGGTGAGGTTCTGCAGCTCGTCCTGGATCTTGTCGATCTCGCTGCCGCGCTTGCCGATGATCACGCCCGGCCGGGCCGTGAACAGCAGCACGGTGACGGCGTCGCGGGTCCGCTCGATCTCGATCTTCGGGATGCCCGCGTAGTGGTACTTCTTCTTGATGTACTTGCGGATCTTGAAGTCTTCGAGCAGCAGATCCTTGAATTCCTGCTTGGAGGCGTACCAGCGGCTGCGCCAGTCCTCCATGATGCCGATCCGGAAACCGGTCGGTGAAATCTTCTGGCCCATGACGTCAGCGACCCCCGTCTCGAACCCTGGAAAAACCGTCGTTCCGCAGCGTGTGTGAGCGTGTCTTGGTGCCGTGGTGGCCCCGCGGGGCGGGCCCGGCGATCGCGCCGGGCGCCCCGGACCGGGGTCACTCGGCGGCGTCGGCCGTGGCCGGGGTGCTGGTGTTGGCGGCCAGGAGCGACTCGACGTCGGTCAGGCCGATGGTGATGTGGGCGAACCGGCGGCGCACCAGGTACGCCATGCCGCGGGCCCGGGGCATCATCCGCTTGAACATCGGACCGCCATCGCCACGGGCGTCGGCGACGATCAGGTCGCCGACCTCGCGCACGCCCTTGTTCTCGGCGTTGGCCATGGCGCTGCGCAGAACCTGCTCGATCATCCGGGCGCCGCGGTGCGGCATGTACTTGAGGATGTCGAGGGCGTCGTCGGCGTACTTGCCGCGGATCAGGGTCAGGAGCGGGTAAAGCTTCCGGACCGAGATGCGGGCGAAGCGGTGCGACGCCTTGAACGGGTATTCGGATTTGGTCGTGGCCATGGCCTTCGGTCGATCCAGTCGAGGGTAGGATGCCGGGTGGTCGTCCGTTCGTCTCGATGCGGGCCGCGGGCGACCCGACGAACACGGGGTCGCTCACCAGCCCGGCCCGCGCCGCCCCGGCGCGATGATGCTTACTTCTTGCCCTTGCCGCCCTTGCCGCCGTGGCCGCGGAAGGTCCGGGTCGGGGCGAATTCGCCCAGCTTGTGCCCGACCATCTCCTCGGTCACGTACACCTTGGTGAACACCTTGCCGTTGTGCACCGCGAAGTTCTTGCCGATGAACTCCGGCACAATCGTGCAGGCTCGGGACCACGTCTTGATCGGCTCGCGGCTGCCGCTGGACTCGGCCTTATCGACCTTCTCCAGCAACCGCTCGACGACGTAGGGGCCCTTCTTCGTCGATCGTCCCATGGCGAAAACAACCCCGCGATCGGGAGTGACAGTTCAGTCGTATCGTGGTCTGGCAGACAGGTTGGTCGGGGGGGGAGGGCCCCGCCAGGCTCGCAGGGAAAGCCCGGCGGGGTGCCGATCCCGGGGACGGCGACGGCCGGGCCCGGAGGCCCGGCCCGCGGTCAGATCTTCAGCTGGCCATACCGGACGCTCTTGCGGCGGCGGATGATGGCCTTGTTCGACGGCTTGCGGCGGCGCCGGGTCTTGCCGCCCTTGGCGGGCTTGCCCGACGGCGAGCACGGGTGGCGACCGCCCGAGGTGCGGCCCTCACCACCACCCATCGGGTGGTCGACCGGGTTCATGGCGACGCCACGCACCGACGGCCGGCGGCCCAGCCAGCGGGCGCGACCCGCCTTGCCCAGCCGGATGTTCATGTGGTCGGAGTTGCCCACCACGCCCAGGGTGGCGCGGCACTCGATCGGCACGCGGCGGACCTCGCCCGAGGGCAGAGTCAGCTGGGCCCAGCCGGCCTCGCGGGCCGTCAGGGTGGCGTAGACGCCGGCCGAGCGGCACATCTTGGCACCGCCACCGGGCTGCATCTCCACGTTGTGGACCTGCATGCCGGTCGGGATCTTCGCCAGCGGCATGCAGTTGCCGAGCTTCGGCTCGCAGTCCGGGCCGCTGTGCACGACGTGGCCGGCCTTCATGCCGTCGGGGGCGATGATGTACCGCTTGACGCCGTCACCGTACTCGATCAGCGCGATCCGCGCCGAGCGGTTCGGGTCGTACTCGATGTGCGTGACCGTCGCCGGCTGGCCGTCGCGATCGTTGCGGCGCCAGTCGATGATCCGGTACATACGCTTGTGGCCGCCGCCACGGTGCCGGACCGTGATGAAGCCCTGGTTGTTCCGCCCCGACTTCTTCTTGAGCGGGACGACCAGGCTCTTCTCGGGCTTCTTGTTCTTGTCGGTCAGCTCGGAGAAATCGCTCACCGAGGCGTTGCGGCGCCCGGGGCTGGTCGGCTTGTAGAATCGGATGCCCATCGCAGTCGCGTCCTTGTCCGGGTCAGGCGCCCGTGCGGCCGGCGGTCCTGCGGCTGAGCCCCTGGCTCAACCCGCACGACCACCCAGGCCGGAACCGGACGATCTTAAGCCTATCGATCAATAGAAATCAATCCGGTGCTCGGAATCGAGCGTCACGATCGCCTTCTTCCAGTCGCGGGTCAGGCCGCTCTTGAGCTTGAAGCGGCGGAGCTTGCCCCGACGATTCTGGGTCCGGACGTCGGCGACCTTGACCTTGAAGAGCACCTCGACGGCGTGCTTGATCTCGGTCTTGGTGGCCAGCGGGTTGACCTCGAAGGTGTACGCGTTGTGCCGCTCGGACAGGTGCGTCGCCTTCTCGGTGATCAACGGCCGCAGGACCACCTGGTAGGGCTCCAGCTTGGGGCCGGAGCGCTCGTACTGCGGCGGGCGGCGGAGGGTGACCATGACACAGACCTCTCGGTTCGCTTCGACGGTGTCTCAGGTAACCGCGGCCGGCTCCGGCCGCGGGTCAATGGCGATGAGCGGGGACCGGCCTCAGGCGCCGGCGACCTGCGGGGCCGGGCGGCGGCGGATCGGCTCCTGGACCTTGGCCTTCAGCACGGCCAGGGCCTCGGGCGTCAGCACCAGGTACCGCTGCTTCAGCACGTCGTAGGTGTTGAACTCGCCGACCGGGGCGACCGCCACGTTCTCGAGGTTGCGGGCGCTGAGGTACAGCGGCTGGTCGTAGCCCGGCAGGCCGATCAGGACCGTGCCGGTGGCCAGCGTCCGCAGCGCCGCCTGCGTCTTGGTCTCGCCCTCGGCGGCGGTGCCGTCGACGTCGGGACGGGGCAGGGCCTTGAGGATGCCGGCGATGACCTTGGTCTTCGGGACGCCGTCGGCCGGGGCCGCCAGGCCCTGGATCACGATCGCCTGACCGTCGAGGAACTTCGAGAGGATCGCCATCCGGATGGCGGCCCGGATGGCCTTCTTGGGCATCGTGTACCGGTAGTCGCGGTTGCGGCGAGCGAACGCCACACCGCCACCGACCCGCTTGTTGGTGCGCTTGGCACCCATACGGGCGTTGCCGGTGCCCTTCTGGCGGTACATCTTCTTGCCCGAACCGGCCACGTCGGCGCGGCCGCGGGTGTTGACGGTGCCGACCCGGCGGGCGGCCAGGTGCATCAGCACCACGTCGTGCAGGAGCTGCTTGTTGATCGAGCCGCCGAAGTCGGCGGGGTCGATCGACTCCTCGCCCACCTTCGCGCCGGCCGTGTTATAGACAGGAATGGTGACCATGGCTTGCTCGTCGGATTCGTCGGTTCACTGGGTCCGGGTCATGCGGGACAACGGCGATGCGGGGAGTGGCGCCTCGACAGGCCCGGCCGACGCACGCGCCAGCTCCGGGCCCGGGGCGGCCGCCCCGGTGTCCCGTCAGCCCACCTTGTTGGTCTGACGCACCACGACGAACCCGCCGTTGGGCCCCGGCACGGCGCCCTTGATCAGCAGCAGGTTGTTCGTGGCGTCGATCCGCACCACCTGGAGGTTGCGGACCGTGACCCGATCCACGCCGTGGTGGCCCGGCTTGCGGATACCCTTGCGGGTCCGCGACGGGTCGGCCGACGGGCCCGACGAGCCCGGGTGGCGGTGCATGCGCTTGACACCGTGGGTCGCCCGCAGGCCGCGGAACCCGTGCCGCTTCATGACACCGGTGAAGCCGCGGCCCTTGCTGGTGCCGATGACGTCGACCCGCGGGATCTCGTTGAAGACCTCCACGGTCAAGGTCTGGCCCGGGGTCACCGCGTCGACCGGCTGGTCCTGACGCAGCTCGCGGACGAACTTCTGCGGCTCGGCGCCGACCTTCTTGGCGTGGCCACGCTCGGCCTGGGTGGCCGACTTGCGACGCTTGTCGGCGAAGCCCAGCTGCACGGCGCTGTAGCCGTCGACCTCGGGGGTGCGCAGCTGCAACACGGTGCAGGGGCCGCACTCCAGCACGGTCACGGGGACGACCGAGCCGTCCGCCAGATAAATCTGCGTCATGCCGACTTTGCGGCCGAGCAATCCCACGCGCATCGGTGGTGTTCTCTTCCACTCCCGGAGCAAGGACGTCAAACCGTAGGGAGGGCGGGAGGTCCCTCCGTCGGGTGCCAGAAGCGGCCGCATCCAGAGCGGCCCTGGCCCCGACGCCGACGCGGAAACACCGACCGGCACTCAGCCCTCAAGAGGGCCAGGCCGGTCGGTCCCGGAGGTCGGCCGGAAATCCGTTCGAAAAAAGCAGTCGAGGTGGGTGGACCGGGCAGGGCGATCAGGTCACGATCGTCGCTCAGCCGGCGCTCGGGCCGGCCTTGATCTTGATGTCGACGCCCGCCGGCAGGCTGAGCTTGTTCAGCGCATCGATCGTCTTGTTCGTCGGCTGCACGATGTCGATCAGCCGCTTGTGCGTGCGGATCTCGAACTGCTCGCGCGACTTCTTGTCGATGTGCGGGCTGCGGAGCACCGTGTAGCGCTCGATGCGGGTCGGCAGCGGGATCGGTCCGTGAACGATCGCCTCGGTCCGCTTGGCCGTGTCGACGATCTCTTTGGCCGACTGGTCCAGGATGGTGTGGTCGTACGCTTCCATCCGGATCCGGATCCGCTCGTTGCTGATGCCCGCCACGCGCACTACCTCGACAATACGATGCTGTTCGCCGTCCTGGGGGCGATATCCCCTGCCCCCACCCACGGGGAAAGTAAGAATCTACCCGCCCGCCGTCGATCGGTCAACGGGCTCAAGCCGGAAAAATCCGCACACCCGGCCCGACAACCGGACCTCGGAGCCTTGCCAGGGCCCCCTCCGGCGCTTGGCTCTGGTCATCCGGGGCCGGCAGCGGCATGCTGGGCGTGCCCGGAGGACCCGCCGCCGATGCCGACCGACTACGACCCGATCGCCCGTGAGTACCAGCGCTCGAAGCAGCAGCCCTGGCGGCGCTGGATCGAGGGGTACACCGTCGTCGGGCTGCTCGGCGACCTCGCCGGCCGCTCGGCCCTGGACCTGGCCTGCGGCGAGGGCCACTACACCCGCGTCCTCCGCCGCCTCGGCGCCGACCCCGTCGTCGGCGTCGATCGCTCGGCCGGCATGATCGCCCTGGCCCGCACCCAGGAATCCGACGAGCCCCTGGGCCTCTCGTACCTGGTCCAGGATTGCCTGCGGCTGGACCTCCCCCGGCGGTTCGATCTGGTCACGGCCGCCTACCTGCTCAACTACGCCACCAGCCCTGCCGACCTGGCGTCGCTCTGCCGGGGCATCGCCGGCGCCCTCCGGCCGGGCGGTCGGTTCGTGACGGTCAACGCCAACCCCGCATTGGACTTCGGGCGAGGCTCCTCCTACCGCCCGTACGGCTTCACCGTGGCCGGCGACCACCCTCCGTGGCCCGGCATGCCGTACACCTGGGTCTTCGAGCTCGACGGCGGCCCGCTGCGGGTCGAGAACTACTGGCTTCCGACGGCCGATCACGAGATCGCCCTCCGCGCCGCCGGCTTCACCGCGATCCGGTGGCACCGGCCGCGCCTCGACCCCCAGGCCGGCCACCCCGCCCCCTGGGCCGGATTCCTCGACCACCCGCCCATCATCGCCCTCGAGGCCACCCTCGGGCCCGATCCCGCCTGAGGCCCCGTTGAACCGCCCCATGCTTTCCCGCTCCCCATTCCTGGCCAGAACCCCCAGGGGACCGTGCCAATGCCCACCACCCTGACCCGCCGGGATCTCCAGTTTACCAATCTTGACCAGATTCCCGCCGAGGCCGAGCGGCTGCGCGCCGGGGGCTACGACCGGGCGGGCGCGTGGGATCTGTCGCAGTGCTGCGGGCACCTGAGCGACTGGCTGACGTACCCGATCGACGGCAACCCGCCGTTGCCGGCCCCGGTCCGGCTGGCCATGGCCGTGGTGCGCACCACGATCGGCCCCCGGATGCTCCGGCGGATCCTCGAAACCGGCACGCTGCCCGCCGGCAAGCCAACGCTCCCCAGCACGGTTCCGATCTCCGGCGGCGATGCGGCGGCGGCCGTGGCCCGGCTGCGGCGGGCGGTCGAGCGGTTCCGCGCCCACCGGGGGCCGCTCCACCCCTCGCCGCTGTTCGGGACGATGGACCACGCCACCGCCAGCCGGCTCCAGCTCCTGCACGCGGCGCTCCACCTGAGCTTCCTGATCCCGCGCTCGCCCGCCACCAGCCAGGACTGAGCCCCGCGTCCCGGGCGGCCGCCCTCAGTCGTGGCCGCGGAGGCCGACCGGCGTGTGCCCGTGATAGGCGTGCCGGAGCCGGCGGAGGGCCTGCTCGATGGCCTTGCGGGCGCCGGCGGGCGTCATGCTCAGCCGGTCGCCGATCTCGGCCAGGGTCCGGCCCCGGCCCAGCCGCCAGAGCAGCAGCCGACGGTCCCGCCGGCTCAGGGTCCGCAGCGCCGCCGTGAGCTGGGGGTCGGCGGCGTGGCCGGCCGCACCGTCGTCGTGGGCCTGCGCCAGGTCCTCGAGCGCCCGGTCATGCTGCGGCGTGGCCAGCCCGACGGCATGGTGCCGCTCATGCAGGCTCTGTTTGAGATGTTGATTGATCAGGATCCGTCGCAGCCAGGGCAGGATCCGATCGGGGCCCCCGGTGGGCCCCCGGCCGCGCCGGAGGCTCTGGAGGGCCGCCAGGAGGGTCTGCTGCACCAGGTCGGTGACCCGGTCCGGGTCACCCGGCTCGGCGCCGAAGCGGCGGCGGGCCACGGCGGTCAGATAGCAGCGGCACCGTTCCCAGCCCACCTCGGAGAAGTCAGGCTCTGGCATCGAAAGTCCGCCTATATGCTGGGCCTCTGATCCCACCTCATATAGCAGTCGACTGCCGCAACGTACCCGGCGAAATCCTAAAAATCATCACTCAGTTCAAAAAGCCTCCATTCCGGGTACTAGCCTGACAGTCGAGGAGGCCGTGGCCCATCACGGCATCCCGTCCTCAGCGCCCCCGGTTCGCCCCGGACCGCAGTTCCCTGCGGTGGCCCGGCGACCTGCGCCCGGGGGGCCGACCGCTCCGATGTCCGGGGCAGCTTGCCTCCACCGTGGTGGGCCATCGCCGGGATGCGCACCGTTGCGCGCCTCGATCGCGGTGCACTTTGGCGCGTTCGCAACCAGGAGTTTCCCCGATGAAAAGCCAGCGCAAGTCGCGGTCGTTCACCCCCGCCCCGGTCGACAGCCTCGAGGACCGGGTGGTCCAGAGCGGCTTCAAGTTCCCGGTCATGCTCGGGCCGGTGCAGACCCTGGGCTACCGGGGCAACTTCGTGCTCACCAGCCGGACCTACGAGCAGGTCCAGCGCGAGGTGGACCGCGCGATCAAGGCATTTGCGAACCAGTTCGGCCGGGCCTACGTGGCCAACGGCGGCGTGCTGGACGCCAACACCGACCGGGTCCTGGGCAACGCCACCAGCGGCCTGCTGGGCCAGGTCGACCGGATCATGGCCCGCGTGGAGGCCCGCCTGCCGTTCGGCCGCGGCTACGCCGGCAACACCGGCGGCGTCGGGCTCTCGACCTACACCTCGGCCACCTCCCTGTCCAACCCGAGCGGCTTCTCGGTGGCCGAGATGCTCGACCAGGGGCTCAATTCCGGGTCGTCGACCGCCACGAGCCTGGCCGACGTGCGGAACACCATCGAGTGGGTCCGCCAGGAGACGCTGAACATCGCCGGCCGCGGCACGATGGGCGGCGTCGCCACCCCGGGCATCCTGCCCGCCTACGTCACGAGCTACGGCCCCGGCGGCGCGGGCTACTTCGGGCTCAGGAACACCTGAGCCCCGGTCCTGGCGGCGCCGGGGCCCGCGCGGGCCCCGGCGCCGTACCGCGCCCGGCCCCCCGCGATCGGCCTCCGGCGTCAGCCCGCCCCGGGACGGCACCCCCGTGCGCGGTCCTGCCGGCCAGCCGGAGACCAGTTCCGGAATCCTCAACTTCCCCACGCCCCGCGCGCTTGCGGCAAGCGGGCTCGGTCCGTCGGCCTGGCGGGCGAGCGCCGCCCGGCCACTGGCGTCCTTCCTGAAAGCGAACCTGCCATGCGAACGATTACGCAGGCCCCCCACCGGCACCCATCGCGTCGCGTGCGACGGGCCGCCCGCCCGAGGCTCGAGGCCTGTGAGGCCCGCGCCCTGATGGCCACCGTCACGCTCGGCGGCGCCGGGCCGATCACCGTGCTCACGCTGGCCGACGACGGGACCTTCCAGGTCGAGCGCACCGGGCTCAGCAATGGCCAGATCTTCCCGGCCAGCGCGGCCCCCGGCAACGCCGGGATCTTCGTCAGGACGGCCGACGGCACCGTCTTCGGCGCCGATGGCTCGTCCCATCCGGCCATGAGCGGGGCGAACTCCGTGGCGCTGACCCCGGTCGAGCTGACGAAGGCCGCCGACGGCGGCAGCGCCACCTTCCGGGCCACCAACGGCGCCGGCGCCACCCACCCGTTCGGCCTGACCCAGATCACGACCTACCGGCCTGGCAACGAGTACTTCCGGGTCGACACGACGCTGACCAACCCGGGCACGACGCCGCTGGTCCTGGACGTCTTCACGGCGGCCGACCTGTTCCTGGCCGAGAGCGACGACGGGGTCGGCTACCACGATCCGGCCACCGGCGCCGTCGGTGGCGAGGACGCGACCGGCACCTACCGCATCTTCGTGCAGCCGGACACCGCCGGCGGTGGGCTCGCCTCAACGGCCTATCGCGAGGCCGCCTTCGGCGCCATCTGGTCGACGATCGGCACGGGCGGGCACTTCGACAACACGATCCTCGGCCCCACCGGTCCCGCCCCGTACAACGCCGACCCGAATTACCTCGACAACGGCGCCGGCCTGGAGTGGCAATCGGTCACGATCGCCCCGGGCGGCCAGGCGCACCTGGCGTACTACTGGTCGTTCGGGGCCATCCGCTCGGTCGTGCCGCTCAGCGGCGGCCTGGACCCGGCCAGCGACAGCGGGCGGTCGCAGTCCGACGGGATCACGAACGTGACCCGGCCGACCTTCCGGGGCCTGGCGAGCCCGGGCGCGACCGTCACCGTCTTCGCCACGCCGGGCGGCGGGGGGGAGGGGGTGCTGGGGACGGCCACGGCCGATGCGACCGGGGCCTGGGCGGTGACGCCGGCCGGCGCGATGGCCGACGGCACCTATCAGATGCGGGCGGCGGCCGCGCTGGCCGGCGGCGAGCCGGCCACGGTGACGCTGGCGCCGCTGGTCATCGACACGGCGGGGCCGACGATCGCCGGGCTGACGGTCGACCCGCGTCGGGGCCTGCTGACCCTGGACGTGCGGGACCAGGGCGGCGGGGTCGACCTCCCGTCGCTCGCGGATCCGGCCCACTACCAGTTCGTGCGGGCGGTGGCGCCCCGGCCGGTCGTGATCGGGCTGACCTGGGCGGATCCGGGCGTGCAGCCGAACGGCACCGGCGCCATCGTGGGGCTGCGGACGACCAGCGGCCGGATCGGCCACGGCCTGCGGTACCAGCTCCTGGCGTCCGCGGGGGCCCCGGGGTCCGGGATCCGCGACCTGGCGGGCAACGCCCTCGACGGCGAGTACCGCGGCCGCTTCGCCAGCGGCAATGGCCAGGCCGGCGGCGACTTCCGGATCGGGATCGCCACCGACGGCGTCAAGGTGCTGCCGTACCGGACGGTCGCGGCCCCCGCGCCGGTTCGGATGATCGCGACCCGCGTACCGATCCGGACGGTCGCGACCCGCGCACCGGTCGGGCCCGCGCGGTTCGGGATTCGCCCGAATCGCCTGGATCACGGATGATTGAGTGTGGCAGCCGACCGGAAGCCGACCGCCCTGCGGACGGCTTCCGGTGGGTCATCAGCCCCCGACACCGCTCGACCAGGCGCCCCGGCAACCTCCCGGGATCGGCGGACTCCTGGTTCGCCACCGCCCCCGCACCAGCGGCTGGCCGGCGGCCCTGGCCCTCCAGACCCGGCGGCGGATCGGCGGGAGCCCGAGCCGGGCCTCATCCTCGGCCCGGAGGCGACCCGGCGGGCGATCTCGTCGGGTGGCAGATGAGGAGCGATCGGCCAGCCAGGGCGTGCCAGGGTCGGCCCCTCCGTGTGAGGCCGCCCCTCATCAGAACATCTGGCTGGCGACCGGGCGTTTCGGTCTCAGGTCTGCCGTGGCCTGGCGGAGTCTGGCCACGGCGAGTCGGAGGCCACCCCGGCGTGGCCACTGGCGGACCCAGGCGACGACACACCTCACCTCAATCCGCCACCACGGCCCAGACGCCGGGGGCGGGGGCGTCAGAGGCGCGAGTGGCCGAGGGCGCCGGTGAGGGCCAGGCGGGCGCGGAGGAGGACGGGGGGGTCGGCGGCCATGACGTTGAAGCGGGGCACGTCGAGCGGGTCGAAGGGCGCGTCGGGGCGGACCAGGCCGGGTCGCAGGGCGAAGCCCAGGCGGTAGCCGGCGGCGCGGGCGAGGGCGCGGGTGGTGGCGTCGGCACTGGCGGGGTCGCCATAGGGGTAGGCGAGGGTCGTCACCGGGCGGCCGAGGACGGACTCCAGGGCCTGGCACGGCTCCAGCAGCTCGGACCGCTGAGCCTCGGGGGCGAGGTCGCCCAGGCGGCGGTGGGTGGTGGTGTGGGCGCCGATGGCGACCACGCCGGTGGCGGCCAGCCGCCGCAGGCCGGAGCGGTCGAGGAACAGCCGGGGCATGAGCCGCTCGGGGTCGGCGGTCACGCCGGCGCGCTCCTCCAGGTGCGCCCGGAGCGCGGGGGCGTCGGGCTCGGGGGCGCGGAGGTAGGCGGCGATCACGGCGGCCAGCGCGGCGCGGACGTCGGTGTGGCAGTCGACGGCCAGGGGCTCGGGCCGCTCGATCCGGAACCGCCGCAGCGCCGCGTGCTTGAGCACCCAGGCGACGTGGTCCCACCACGGCAAGCGGCCCTGGAGCGCGAACCCGGTGGTCACGAACACGGCCGCCGGCACGCCCAGCCGCTGGAGCACCGGCACGGCGAGGTCGAGGTTGTCGCGATAGCCGTCGTCGAAGGTGATCAGCGCCGTCGGGCCGTCGAGCCGCAGCCGCTCGCCGTCGAGGCGTTCGAGCAGCTCGGGCAGGCCGATCATGCGGTATCGGGCCTGGACCAGCCGCAGGGTCTCGGCGAAGGCCTCGGGCGTGGCGGAGATCAGGGGGTCGTAGAACGGGTCCGATTCGGGCTCGCCGATCCGGTGGTAGCAGAGCACCGCCAGCCCCGGCCGCGCCGCCCGCCGCTCCAGCAGCCGCAGCAGGCCCAGGTTGCGGAGCCTGGCGGCCAGGAAGGCGCGCTTGTTACGGAAGGACGGCATAGTCGGCCTCGAGAAACCCCAGGTGCCAGGCTCGGGCCGCATCCCTCGGCAGCCGGCCGTCGCGGTCGCGCACGAACAGGGGCAGCTCGTACGCCGGCCGGAACCCGGCGCGGGGCAGGGCGGTCGCCTCCCAGGGGGTCGAGCCGCAGGCCAGCGCCACATCGGCCCCCAGCCGCCGCAGCTCGGCCGCCGCGGCGCCAAAGGCGCCCTGCCAGAGCGCCGGATCCTCCGCGACCAGGAACAGGTCCACCACCTTGCCCGACCGCCCGCCGCCGGGGGCCGCCACCACGTTCAGGACCGCCACGCCGACCGGGGCGCCGGCGGCCTCGACGCGGTAGCCCCGCGGCCCGCCCCGGGGGTAGCGCAGCAGGGCGTTCAAGGCCTCGGGATCGCGACCGGTGAAGGCCAGGCCCGCCGGCGCCCGCGCCACGACCCGCTCGGCCTCGGTCCCGAACCGATCGACGGCCGTCAGCGTGACGGCCACCGGCGGCCGGGCGGTCCGGTGCGTCAGCAGCCGGGTTGCATCCCGCACGGCGCGGGCCACGCCGCGCAGGCCGGAGCCGGCGGCCGGCCGCCGGGCCCGCAGCACCCGCCGGAACACGGGCACCGGCGGCGCCCGGTCGTATCCGGCGCGGGCGCTCACCCGCCTGGCGGCCCCCCTGGCCCCCACCACGTATTGCACCGGGGCCGCCGCATGCGCCCGCTGCATCAGCCGGGAGCCGAGGCCGCGGTGCTCGGGGGTGACCAGCCAGTCGAGCAGGTGCATCAGCGGCACGTCGGCCGCCGCGCCGGCCAGCCGCCAGCGGGTCCAGGCCAGCCCGACGTGCCCGACGATCGCCCCGGCAGCGTCGCGGGCCACGAACGACCGGGGGCCCGTCGCGCCGGGCCCGGGGCCGCCGATCGGTTCCAGGTACTTCCAGCCCAGCACGTCCGGGGCGGCGAACTCGGCGTCGGGCGGGGCGTGGAACCCCTGGGCCAGGAACCGACCGAGCGCGGGCAGGTCGTCGGGCCGGGTCGCCTCGATCGTGGGCCGCGAGGCGGGCGGGGAAGACGTGTCCATGAGCACCAGGCGCCGGCGGGGACTCGGGGCGGCGGCCCGTCCGGACGGCTGAGGACCGGGCCGGGCGGACGCCTGCCGTCGCCGAGTTTATGCCGCCGAGCCGTGCGTGCCAATGGCCGCCCGCAGCCGGAACAGGCCGTGCTCGGTCGCGAACCGCTGGGCCAGCTCGGTCAGCCGGTCGGGGGCGCTCAGCACCCAGTCGTGGCTGCCGTCGACCCAGTGCAGCGCGCTGCCGGCGATCGCCGCGTGCAGGCGCTCGGCCGAGGCGGACGGGAACGTGTGGTCGTGCCGGCCCCAGGCGATCAGCGTCGGCACCTCGACCCGCGTGGCCAGCCGGGAGGGCTCGGTGTCCGAGACCCGCCAGAGCAGGTCGTCGAGCACATGGTTCGGGTGCCGCGCCAGGTTGGCCATCAGCGAGGGCAGCAGCCGCCAGCTCAGCCGGAACTCCTCGACCATGGCGTCGTGGAGCCGGCGCCTCAGGAGCGTGAGCCCGCCGGTCCGGGGCCGGTCGCCCGCGCTATCGACCAGGATCAGGCCCAGGAGCCGATCGGGGATGCCGGCGGCCAGGCGGATGGCGATCCCGCCGGTGTCGGAGTGCCCCAGCACCACGGCCCGCTCGATCCCCAGCTCGTCGAGGAACAGCCGCGACCACTCGGCCAGGTGCTTCAGGGTCCAGTGCCGCAGGCCCCCCCGCGAGTGGCCCGAGCCGGGCAGGTCGGGGGCGAGGACCTGGAAGTGGCTGGCCAGCGTCTGCACCGGCGCCCGGTAGCTCTCGGCGCCCAGGAAGCGGCTGGGCAGCCACAGCAGCGGCGGTCCCGAGCCGGCCTTGAGATACCGGATCGTCTGGTCTTGCACCTGGATCTTGCGCCGGTGAACCCGGCGCTGCCGGCGCGGACCCTGGTGCAGGTCCTCACTCCGGTGCCCCCCGGTGCGGGCTCCATCGCTCGCAGTCTTCATGACTGAGTCCCTTCCCACGGACGTCATCGTCCGGAACTGCCAGGTCGTCACGCTCGCCCGCGACTGCGTCGCCCCGGGCACACACCAACGTACGCTTGTCCTAGCAAACTTCAACGCATCCCTGTCGAAAACGCAAGAGGAACGTGGTGCTGGCCGGTATCCACCCGCCGGTGCGATCGCGACGGGGCGGCCGGGCCACCCGGGCCGATCGGGCGCCGGTGGTCGCGCCGGGCCGCAGGTCCGGAACGTGAGCGCCCCCCGGCGGCCGCCCCTCGGTCGGGGCGCCCTGGGGATCGGGAGCCCGGTGTCGGCCCGGATCAGGCCGGCTCGGGCGGGCGTTCCCAGGTGGCCGGCTCGGGCCCCAGCGCGCCCAGGTCGCGGGCGAACTGCTCGGCGGCGGCGGCCAGGTCGTGCGGGTGGGTGATCGGCCAGTCGTGGCTGCCGTCCGACCAGACGAGCTGGCTCTGGGGCAGAGCGGCGTGCCAGCGCTCGGCGCACTCGGGAGGGAACGTGTGGTCGCGGCGGCCCCAGGCGACCAGGGCGGGGAGCTTCACCCGGGGGGCCCGCGCCAGGGCCTCGGGCTCGGGGGCCAGCCAGAGGGCGTGGTAGGCGAAGTTCCGCGGGTGCCGGACCAGGTTGCCCAGCAGCGGGGGCCCGAGCTGGAAGTTCAGCCGGAACTCCTCGGTGAGGCTGTCGCGGATCCGCCCGGCCAGGAGCCGGAACACCCCGGCCTCGGGGCGGGCCCCCACGCTGTTGACCAGGATCACGCCGGCGAACCGCCGGCCGTAGCGGGCCGCGGCCCGCACGACGACCGCGCCGGCGTCGGAGTGCCCGGCCAGGATCACCCGCGACAGGCCCAGTTCGTTGAGGAACGTCGGCACCCAGTCGGCCAGCCGGCCGTAGTCCCAGAGCCGCCGCCCCCCCTGCGACCGGCCGGCCCCCGGCAGGTCGGGGGCCACCACGCGGAAGGACCCGGCCAGCGCCTGGATGGCCGGGGCATAGGCCCAAGCCCCCAGGAACGTGCTCGGCAGCCAGATCAGCGGCGGGCCCGAGCCGGCCTCCAGGTAGTGCACCTGTCGGCCCTGCACCAGCAGCATCCGCTCCGCGAGTGCCGGGGCCGGGGCCAACCGCGTGATGGTCTCGGCGTTGGACATCATCGTGTGCCACCCACTCGAAGAGAACGGCATCGCAAAATCGAGGCCACCCGGGAATCCGGGTGGTCGATCCAGCGTCTGGACCCGCAGCGGGCGCGCCAGGGGGGAATGACGCGTCGTGGGGCCATCTCGGTCGCATCAGCGCGAGCGGTTCTGGATCGGGTCGCAACATCGCGACCTCGGCGAGACGGCCCAGGGTCCGAGCGGGGCCAATCATAGCACGAGTTCGAGCGCGAGCGGGCCAGAATTCCCATCAAACTCATCCGATTTCTCGATGCGATCATATCTCGACGAGGATCACAGCCGGGGTGGGCGTCACGACCGGTCCCCGGAAGCGTAAGGGACCAGGGCCGGACTCCGGGGCGGCAATCGCCGGTTGCCCTGGACGCCGGGCTGGCATAGCTTTAGGGGTAGGAGCGGGTCCGTCCCGGCGCGACGTCAGCGCCGGGGGGACGCCCGAGACCATTCGGGACGCCGCCCGCGCCACGATGGCCGGCCCCGGCCCGGGCCCGCCTGAGGACTCCAGGATGGCGCTGCACGACCTCATCGACCGGCTCGACGAGCGGTTCCCCGCCCTGCGGCACTGGCTGGGCGAGCGGCTCGACCTGCAGCTGCCGGCGCTGGGCGTGAGCCTGGTGACCCACGTGGCGCTGCTGGTCGGCATGGGCCTGTTGACCTACGCCGCCTCGCACCAGGAGCCGCCGGCGTTCCGCACCGAGGTCGTCGACACCTCGCTGTCGGACTTCGCCAAGCTCGACTCGACGGCCCTGGCCGAGGTCGAGGACACGAGCCTGCGGCCGGTCGCCGGCTCGTTCGGGCCCGAGGCCACGCCGCTGATGGCCGCCAGCTACGACCCGGCCGGCCGCGGCACCACCGTGCAGATCGCCCCGCCGGTCGAGGCCGAGCCGGCCCCCGAGCTCAACCCCGACACCGTCAAGGTCGCCGGCCTGTCGCTGCCCAAGCCGACGCAGCTCGACAGCGCGGTGATGATCCGCGGCAACGGCGCCGAGCACGTCGACAACGTCGAGGGGGCCGTCGACCGCGTGGCCGTCGAGATCCTCCGGCGGCTGGAGCAGGGCCGGACCCTGGTCGTCTGGGCCTTCGACGCCTCGGGCAGCCTCCAGGCCGAGCGCGAGCGGCTGGCCGGCTACATCGAGACGGTCTACGGCCACATCGGCGAGCTCGACCGCGACGGCCTGAGCAGCGGCGACGCCCTGCTGACGGCCGTGGTCGCCTTCGGCCAGGACCGCCGGGTGCTGACCGACGAGCCCACCGCCGACGTCGCCACCATCATCAAGGCGATCCGCGCCGTGCCGCTGGACACCACCGGCGTCGAGTCGACGTTCCGGACCGTGGGGGACATCGCCCGCAAGTTCGGCAAGTTCAGCCGCGATGGCCAGGCGTACCGCACCGTCACGGTGATCGTCACCGACGAGGTCGGCGACGACGAGGAGTTCCTCGAGGGGGCGATCGCCGCGGCCGGTGCGGTCAAGATGCCCGTGTACGTGCTCGGCTCGGCCGCGCTGTTCGGCCGGACCGAGGGGTACATGGACTACACCGACCCGGTCACCAAGCAGACCTTCCGGAACCTGCCGGTGCGGCAGGGGCCCGAGAGCGCCCTGGCCGAGGGCATCCGCCTGCCGTTCTGGTACGACGGCCCGCAGCACGACGTGATGGACGCCGGCTTCGGCCCCTACGCCCTGTCGCGGCTGGCCGGCGGCACCGGCGGCATCTACTTCATCACCCGCATGGGCGGCCATCGCGTGATGTTCGACCCGGTGGGCATGCGCGAGTACAAGCCCGACTGGGTCAGCCGCGAGCAGTACCAGGCGACCGTGCTGAGCCACCCGGTGCGTCGCGCCGTGGTGCGGGCCGGACAGATCGCCCAGGAAAATCTCCCCGGCCAGCCCTCGTTCACGTTCCCGCCCGTCGATGCGCCCAACTTCAAGGACGAGATGACCCGCAACCAGGAGATCGTTGCGCGGGTGCAGTACACCGTCGACGAGGCCCTGGGCGTGGCCCACACCGGCCCCGACACCGAGCCGACGATCGCCGCCGTGGCGAAGTTCCGCGACCGCGAGACCTCGCGCCGCTGGCAGGCGCACTATGACCTGATCCGGGGCCGGCTGATGGCGATGAAGATCCGCTGCATGGAATACAACCTGGCCTGCGCCCGGATGAAGAAGGACCCGCCGAAGTTCACCAAACCGGGCTCGAACGCCTGGCGACTGGTGCCCGACGCGGAGATCCACCTGCCGGGCAAGGCGGCCGAGGCCGCCGAGGAGGCCCGCGCCCTGCTCCAGAAGGTGGCCGCCGACCACCCCGGCACCCCCTGGGCCGTGCTGGCGCAACGCGAGCTCAAGGACCCGCTCGGCCTGAAGTGGGTCGAGGTCAAACTCCCGCCGCCGCCGAAACCGGTTGAGGGCAACGGCGGCAACGGCGATAATAACCCCAACCGCGGCAAGCCCAGCAAACCGCCCGAGCCGCCGAAGCTCTAGCCCGGCCCCGGCGGCCGCCAGCCGGTCGGCCGCGGCTTGACCTCGAACGCACTCGACCCGGTTCGCCTCGCCTCGCAAGGCATCGCCCGGTGGCAGGGATCGCCGCGCATCAGCACCCGTCTCTCGGCCCGCTCCGCTCGGGCGAGTTCCCGCCGTCGAATCCGACGGCACTCGCCCCGGCCCCGCGACCTCTCTCGCTTCGGGACCGATCGTCATGAGCGACCGCGACCCGGTGACGCCATCGCCCGGGAGGGCGCCCGACCCGAGCCCGTCGCCGGCCTGGACCGGCCGCGGGCCCGCGGGCCCGCCGGCGCCCGGGCCGAAGTCGGGGTCGG
>CAZUZD010000061.1:0-23898 GCA_964624465.1 uncultured Isosphaeraceae bacterium | reverse complement strand
CCCGCGCCGCCTACGCCGCCGCCTGCCGCGCCGTCGGCGAGGAGCTCGCCCGCCGTCTGGAGCTCGAACGCCAGGCCTCCCCGGCCGGCTCACCACCGCCGCCGCAGGTCCGGCGCGCCCTGCCGCCCGTCGAGGCCGCCCGCACCCCCGCCTCGCCGGCCCAGCTGCGGCTGATCCGGACCCTCGTCGGCCGGCGCCGCATCGACGCGGCCGAGCTCCTGCGCGACCACGGCGGCCCGGCCCGACTGGAGGACCTGACCCGCGCCAGTGCCGGCCGCCTGATCGACCGGCTCACCGCCGCGACCCGGCCCTGAGGGGCGACCCCGCCGTGACGCCGAGTCTGCACCCTGGCTTCCCCACCCCCGTCTGCCGACCGACCGCGTCGGCAAGGAGAGCGCATGGCACGACGACAGCGACCCACCGGGCCATTCCGGGCCCGACCCTCAGCGGCCGGCAGCCGGAGACCGGGCCGCCCCCAGCCGGCGTCACGTCCAAAACCACGCGGCTACATGGCCCCGGGCTTCCGGCCGCTCTGGGACCTGGCCCTGCCGGGGATCCAGGGGCGTGAGCGTCGCGAGCACTTCAACCGCATGGCGCTGGCGACCGCCGCCTCGGCCGGCCTGGCCGGCTCGGTGGCCGGCGCAGTCGTGCTGGGGCCGGTCGGCTCGCTGGTCGGCCTGGCCGGCGGCCTCTGGCTTGGCGGCCTGACCGTCGAGCGGGGCCGGTTTTTCCGGCCATGAATCGTGGAAGGGGGGGGGTAGCCCGCCCCTTCCGTTTAGCCATGCCCTGAACTTGGAGCTCGAGGTCCCGTTGGCCTCCTTACGAGAACTCAGAGGTCGAGGAATGTACACCAAACACATCAACGTGTTCGCATGGAAAGGGTCCGAGACCCCTGACAGCCGTACGCAGGGCGACCGAGCACCCCGGGCCGTTCCCGTCCGGTCAGGAGTCATTTGCCCGTGCAACCCGCAAGAGATCGATCACCGAGGCGCCACCCTGACGCCGGCTTACCGACAGCAACCCGGAAACCTCCAGCTCAAGGAGGCCCCGGCTCGCCGATGAGCGGGTGAGCCCGAACGGCCCCCCGTCGCCTAATGGGAACTCGAAGGTTGTGGACCGCCAAAAGGATTGTTGGAAGCAGCAGGCCATCGCGACCCGCAACCCGGCCGGTGAACAGCGGCATGCCGCCGTCCACCAAGCCCAGGGGATCGGCCCTCGGAGCGGCTGGCCGTCGCAGGCGGACTTCAGGACCGAGAACCGGGGCTTGCACCCGGGTTGTCGCCGGATCGCGATGAGCCGGGCATCGGCCGCCTGGTTGAGCCCCCGGCGGACTGACCGGGACGACAGAGATACCTCCGAGGACAGTTCCGTCAGGCTCCACCGCGGGTCGCGGGGATAGCGACGGCAGAGCGCCCGGACCGTCATGGCAACGGCGAGACCGGGGCCCCCCAGCCGACAGGCCGTGCGGACCCAGTCCATCTCGAAAGGACCGCAGAGGAATGGCTCTCCCGGCCGACACCACGGGGAAGAGCTGGCCTGGCTGGCCGGTAGCTCAGGCAGCTGCATTCGGAAGCGTTCGGGGTCCAGGTCGAAGGTGTCGGAGAGCACAGACGGTACGCCTCCCGATCCCCAGGTGAACTAGGGAGAGTAGGTGAAGAAGTAATAGAGAAGGACGGGGGGGACCAGGTTGGGCGGGTCCCTGGCCAGGAATGGGAGACCACCCTGGCCAGGGACGGGAGACCCAACTTGGTCACTCGCCTTCGGGCGAGTTGCCGGGTCCGGGTTAGCTGGCCTTCGCCGCGCCCGGAGGTAGCAGCCCGACGACGCGGTCCCAGAACACGCGGCCGCGGTCGTCCATATAACGGTCCGGTGCGACGATGATCTTCGCGTCCGACCGGAGCCGGAACCCGGACAGGACGGCCTCAGATGCCTCGACCATCGCTGCCTGGGTCCTGGCCACCGCCTCGTCGATTGCGTCGGCCGGCGCCTCGATCAGGACGGCGTCGTGCACGGGGGCGATCACCTGCACCCCCCGCTGCTGGGCCCCGTGGCAGGCCCACCGGAGCATCTCGGCCCCATTGGCCTGGCACGGGAAGTTCCGCAGTGACCGCGCCTTGAACTCCCTGCCGACCCGGGTCGTCCAGCCGAAGACCGTCTGGATGTGCCCGTAGAGCACCGCGTGCATCCCGGCGGCGTCGGACCACTCCCAGTAGTCCGGGTAGGTCCGCCGGTGCAGCCCGATCAGCTCGCGGCCGACCGAGGCCGGCTTCCCGACCCGCGCCGCCAGGGACTCGGCCTCCATGCCGTACTGGACGCCGAGGACGCACTGCTTGAAGAGCTCGCGCTCCTTGGCGTGGCTCTGCTTGGTCGCCCCCGGGGGGATTCGCCCGGCCTGCTGGCCGAACCGGAGGTACGGGTCGCCGCAGAGGTAGGCCTCCTGCATCGCCCGGTCGCCCGAGAGCGCGGCGGCGATGCCGAACTCCTGCTGCGACCAGTCGACATAGGCGATCGCCCGCCCGGGCGGCGGCTGGATCAGGCCCCGGAGCCAGCACGATGGCCCGAAGATGAACTTCGTGTTGCTGGGCTGGTTCCGGCCGGTCGTCGCCCGGAAGGCCGAGAGCATCGTGCGGTTGCGGCCGTCGGCGCCGACCTCGAGGTTCTGCAGGCGCAGCTGGCTGAGCGCGTACCGCAGCTCGCGCAGCGGCGCCACCTGGGGGTGGGCGCGGGCCATCTCCCGGAAGGTGTCCACGTCGAGCAGGAGCCGGCCATTCGGGTCCATCGGCCAGCCCAGGCCCCGTCGGGCGAGCCAGGCGGCGAAGCGATCGGCCCGGAAGCGGCGCCCGTCGTAGACGCCGTAGTCCGCGTCGACCTCGCGGATCAAGTTGTCCTGGATCGAGCCCCAGCCCTCGCGCAGCCGCTGGAGCATGGCGGTGTCGATCGGCACCCCGGCGTCCTCCATGCGGGCCAGGGCGCCCATGTAGCGGCCGCGGAGCATGGCCCGCGGCAGGTCGATGTCGCGGGCCATGCGGGGCAGCAACTGCTCCAAGGCCACGACATCGCTCTCGCAGTACTCGAGCAGGGCCCGGCGCTCCGAGTCGGACCAGGGTCCGCCCCGGATCGCAAGTTCCCGCATCTCCTCCTTCTCGGCACTGCCGATGGCCGGCAGGCCGTAGCTGAGCAGGGCGCCCAGCAGGTTGCTGCCCGCGACCGGTTTCAGGCCGTTGGTCCGGTTGCGGAACTCGGCGAAGAGATCGAGGACGCGCTCGGGAAGCGGCCAGCCGAGGGCCAGGTGGCAACCCAGTTCGGCCGCGGCGTAGTACGCGACGAAGAGGCTGCCGCGATCGGTCGGGTACGGGGCCCCGTCGAGCGCGAGCAGGTCATCCTGCCAGTACCGGAGCGTCCGGCCCGACTTGAGTTCCCGGGCCACCAGGCAGATCGGCCGGGGCCGATCGCCTGGCGGCTTCTGGAACTCGAAGTCGGCCGTCCAGACCTCTCGGTAGGTGTTGAAAACCTCACCGAGGGTCATCGCTCACTCCTCGCCGCGGAGGCGCTTGAGGACCGGGTCGTCCCAGCTCTTGACGTGGCGGCCGTGGAAGGCCTTGGCCAGGAGCTGCTTGAGGACCAGCTCCGGCCAGACGGGCTCGTCCTTGAGCGCGGGCGCCTTGATGGCCTCGTAGCAGCCCGCGTTCATGTTCGCGCGGACCCGGACCCAGGAGTCCCGGGCGATCTCGGCGACCTCGCGCGACGAAGCGGCCCAGTTGTCGGTGCGGCCCAGGTTGCGGGGCAGCTTCAGCGGCCAGAGGAACAGCGTGCCCTGGCGGTCCATCGTGGGCACCAGCACGCGGGGGCCGAAGCCCGGCTCGTCCTGGAGCAGCTCCCGGAGCGAGTTGTCGACCAGGTACAGCTCCTTGTCGGCCTCGGTCTCGAGGACCGCGGTCGGGTACCAGAGCGACTGGTCGCGGGTGGTGCGGACGAAGGAGTCGCGGCCCGGCTTGCGGACCGGCAGGTGCGTGAGGACCTTCTGGACCGCGACCGAGTCGACGAAGTCCTGCGACAGGCGCAGCTTCTCCGGATCGAAGTCGTCGTCGTCGGCCCCGCCCGTGTCCGCGGGCGGCCGCCCGTCCGGCGGCGGAGAGGTGGGGGCAGCGGGGGTGATGCTGATCCGGGCGATCTCGTCGGTCGGGTCGTTGACCCTGACCTTCTTGTCGACGATGCTCATGGACGTCCTCTCAATGCTGTTGGGTGGGACACATCCGGGCCGCCAGGGTCTTCACACCCCGGCGGCCCGCTTCACTTCAGGACGCGACCTGGTCGCCCCCCGCGATGGCGGACTGACCTCCGTCCTCCTGCGGCCGCTCGGCGCGCACCGGGCCGGCCCCCGTGACCGCCACGGGGTTGTCGTCGACCATGAGGCGGGCGGCGAACCGGGCCACCGCCTCAGTGGAGGTGACGCGGACGCCGCCGAGCTTGGCGATCTCCAGCTTGACGCGGCCTCCCTGCAGGCCCAGGGCGGCCCAGCGGCGAAGCGTGCTGGGGTGGACCGGCTTGCCGCTGCGGCCGACCAGCCAGGCCGGCGGCCGGCTCAGCGGGAAGACCTGGTCCTTGTGCAGCTCGAGCATCGGGGAACTCCCGCCGCCCGCAGCTCCGACTCTGGTGCGGATTGCTGGGCGACGGGGGAGATCATGGCAGAACGCTCACTTCGATTCAGTCCCACCTCTTGGCAATTTAGTCACAACTCTCCAGGCCGGCTTGAGTGGCAGGAAAGTCGGCCAATAGCCCTTGTCCGGTGCCGCGATCAGGTGGAACAGCTTCAGGATTTGGGCCTGCGCCATCGAGCTCGAATATATGTATCTTTTAAAATTGCAATATCTAGACAGGTCATCTGTGTCTACTGGTTTTTTGACCTTCTCAATATGCTCCGCAGCCGCCTCGAGCGCCCCGTATCTACTCGGAGAGAAGCCGGCGGCGTACAGTCGCTGCTGCCAACGGTCACGGGGCAGTTCGATCTCCAACTCTTGCCGCCTCAGTTCCTCGATCAACATGCGAGCGGACTCGTCTGCCTCGCCGAACGCCTGGCGCAGAATCGCCATCTGCGACCACCGGGCGAGCTGCCCCAAGTCCGGCCCGTCATAGCAAAGGTGTAGCGCGGTCGAGGTGAAGAGGCGGACCATATCCGTCGACTGGCCGGCTGCGTAACGAACAAGCGCCCGAACAAGAAGCTCTGAGGTATCGAGGAACTCACAGGGGTCGAGGAGCGGTTCGCCGACGAAGTCCGCGTCCGGGTTCTCAAGAAAGCTCACCACCCACTCGCAGTATCTGCCCGCAACGCCCCGCCAGTGGCCGCAGTGCAGGATCTGGTGACGCAATTCGCGTAGCTGGCGAGCCAGATGGACGCGTTCCCCCTCCTCCTCGTGCTCTGGTGGGTCCTCCTGCGCCGTTTGGCCACTGGAGCTCTTCTCCGCGAGCTCTTTCCCACCCGGTGAGTTCTTGACCGCCGACACCTTCCACTTTCGGGCAGGTGGCAGGTCGGGGTTGATCGCCCGTGCTAAGGCCTGGAGTTGACTCCACCCCCGCGGCGATGTACCCTCGCCGCCGACCACATCGGCATTCGCTGATTTCACCTTTCCGTCTTGGGAGCCGCCGGCCGGCTTGGCAGGCCGACCTTTCGCGGGTCCGCCCTTGGGACGCCGTGATCGCGCCATCGCCCCCTCCCCCCCGTTTTCGCTTACTCCCAAGGTCGACTGCGACCTGGGCAAGGTGCTCACGACTTCTGACAGACCGAGCCCAGCCCGGTCAGCTCACGAATTCTGCGCGCATGTGTGGAGCTTGTCGACCGGGCAGCCGGTTCACCGAGGACCCCGACTCGAATCGGAGCCGCGGCGGCCGGACATCGTCACATGGCCAGCATCGGGCCCATGGCTTCGACGTGTAACCATGGTATGCCGCCCCTGGCGCCAGTCTCCTGCCAGCTCGTATTACGGTGGCACCCGCCAAATCGGCCGTGCCGGTCACGGCGAGGCCCGGCCCTCGAGCAGATCCGAGGAGGGCTGGGACCCGGCCTCAAGACCAACAGGAGATGTCATGGACGCCGCGCTCGACACCACCGCCCTGCTGACCGCCCTGCACCAGCGGCTCGACCGGATCGAGCTGCTGCTCGGCGAGCGCGCCCGGCCCGAACCCACGCACTACACGATCGCCGAGGCGGCCCAGGTCCTCGGCAAGGTCGACTACACCGTCCGCGAGTGGGCCCGCACCGGCCGCATCCGCGCCGAGAAGCGGCGGAGCGGCCGGGGGCGGTACCAGGAGTGGGTGGTCAGTCGCGAGGAGATCGAGCGGTATCGCCGCGAGGGGCTCTTACCCCTCGCCGAACACCGTCCGGATGGCGGCCGCTGACTGGTCCGGCAGCAGGTGGCGGTAGCGCCGCCGCATGGCCTCGGTCGAGTGCCCGACCCAGGCGTCGATCAGCCGCTGGTCGACGCCGCGGGCGGCACAGTTCGAGATGAAGCTGTGCCGGAAGACGTGCCAGCCCCGGATCACCGACCAGGGACCACCGGCCAGCGACCGCCGCAGGTGGTCCTGGGCCTCGTTGGGGCTCACCGAGGTCGGCGGCTCGTTCGTGCGCCCGCGGGACCCCCAGCCGTGCTGGCAGAAGGTGAACGGCCCGCCGGGGTGCCGGGTGAACCAGTCCTTCAGGACGCCGACCAGGAATGGCGACAGGGCGACCCGCCGGGTCGTGCTCACCCCCTGGACCCGCTTCTTCTCGCGGATCACCGCGACCCCGGCGTCCAGATCGATGTCGGCACGCCGGGAGCGCAGCATCTCGCTGCGGCGGGCGCCGGTGTGCGCCGCGAAGCAGGCCATCGGGTAGAGGAAGGCGGGGCCGTCGTACGCCTGGATCGCCGCCAGGATGCCGGCGACCTCCTCCAGGGTCAGGAACAGGCCGGTCCAGAGTTCGGCCGCCTCGGCGGGCTCCAGGCCACCGCGCTCGATCTGACGCTCGATCTCGGCCCGGGTCTGGAACCGCGGCGGCTCGCCGCTGCGGGGGTACTTGAGGCCCGCGACGGGCAGCTGGCCGACCTCCAGGCCGGCCGCCCTGCCCCACTTCCAGGCCGCGGCCAGGGAGTTGACCTCCTTGCGGATCGTGTACCCCAGGATCGGCTGGCCCCGGCGCCCCTTCTGACGCCGGCGGCGGTCGACGTGCCGCTGCAGGTCGGCCAGGCGGACGGCCGGCGTCGAGGTCCTGGCCCCCAGCGTGGTCTGGAGGTGGTTCAGATGGATCCGCAGCGTCTTCAAGGACGCCGGCTCCAGGGCGGCCTCCTGGGCCGTCAGGTAGGCCGTGCAGAGCTCGCCGACGGTCGGCGGCTTCGGCGTCGCCGCGACCCCGGCATCCGTGCCGACTGGTCGGCCGGTCTGGGTCCCGCCCGAGAGCAGGAACGTCATCAGGTCTGCCTCGTCGGGGACGGTCAGCCAGCCGCGTTCCACCCGGTTGAGGGTGTCCTCGAGGCGGGCCCGACAGTCCTCGGCGGCCCTCAGGCTGTCCGTCTTGAGGGCCTTGCCGTGCAGGCGGCCGTCGTAGCGGAAGCAGATCCGGAACTTCTGTCCACGTTGCTGAATCCAGGCCATCGGTGCTGTGCTCCTCGGACCGACGCCACCGCCCTATCTCCTCCCGGCTGCTGCCAGTTTGCTGCCAGTCCGCCCTCGGGCGCAACAAAAAGGACTTGCGGCATTTCGCCGCAAGTCCTTGTGCTGCACAGTGCCGGAGACAGGACTTGAACCTGCACGGGAATAAATTCCCTCTAGCCCCTCAAGCTAGCGCGTCTGCCAATTCCGCCACTCCGGCAGGGCAATCTCGGGGCCGGACGGGTTCGAGGTGCGAGCACCGCAAGCGAGTCGGCCCGAGACGAAATATCCTACCCGGTCCGGTGGGGGCGTCAAGAGGCCGGTGGCGGCGAACCGGGCGGAGGGGGGCGGGAGGCGGCAGGATCGTCAGAATCGGCTGAACCGGCAGGAGATGGACGGCCGATGGTTGGTGGGGGCCGATCGGCCGCCGGGCGGGGCCCGGGGGGCGGGCGCGGGGTGGACTCCGCAAGGCCCCGATCATGCGAGGGTTGGGACGGCCGATGCTGCACCGGATCCTGACCCTGGCCACCGCACTGGGACTCGGAATTGGCGCCGGCCTGGCGACCAGCCGGGCCCGGGCCCAGGGTACGGCCACGGCGGGACGCCTCGCGGCCGGCGCGACGGCGGGCCGGCTGGTCGACTGGCCGGTCGGGGTGCCGATCCCGGTGGCGGTCGGCGGGGGCGTTAGCCGGGTGGTGGTGCCGAGCCCGGGGCGGACGGCGAAGGTGCTGCTGGTCGTCTCGGCGCTGGGGCGGGCGACGGAGCCATCGTATCCGATCGTGGTGCGGGCTCGATCGGCGGCGGCGGCGGCGCCGGTGGCGCGGGCCGATGATGGACCGGCACTCCCCCGAGCCCGGGTGGCCGGACGCCCGCGACCACCGGGGCCGGCGGCCCCGCCGCCGCCCCGCGAGCGCCGGTTCTTCCTGTTCGCGGGCCAGGGCGAGCCGACGGCGGCGGGCAGCTACGAGTCGGTGGCGGCCACGCTCCGGGGCTCGGGCCGCTCGATCCAGGTCTACGTCGATCAGGCCGACGCCGACCGCGTGCGCGACGAGACGGTGCAGGACCTGGTCACGGCGTTCGAGGGACGGATCGAGCCGGCGCTGGCCCCGCTGCTCGGGCGGCCGACGGACGTCGATGCCGACGGCCGGCTCACGGTCCTGCTCTCGGGACGCCTGGGGCGCGGGGGGCCCGAACGCTCGGTGGATGGCTTCGTGCGGGGGGCCGACTTCGACCCATCGTACGCACCGCCGTTCGGCAATCGGGCCGACCTGATCTGCCTGAACGCGGCCATCGAGCCGGGCCCGTACCTCTGGAGCATCCTGGCGCACGAGTACACCCACGCCCTGCTCTTCAGCCGCAAGGTGGCCGACCCGCTGGCGGCGCGACAGCCCGGCGTGGACGAGGAGGGGTGGATCGACGAGGGCCTGGCGCACCTGGCCGAGCTGACGCTGGGCTTCTCGCGGCAGAACCTCGACTACCGGCTGAGCGCCTTCCTGGCCGCCCCCGAGCGGTACAGCCTGGTCGTGCCCGACTACTTCGCCGCCGAGCTGTTCCGAAGCCACGGCCATCGCGGGGCCACCGCCCAGTTCTTCGACTGGGGCCGTCGCGCCCTCGGCGCCGATCTGCTGCCGTCGCTGGTGCTCTCGACCCGCCGGGGACTGGCGAACGTCGAGGCGGTGGCCGGCCAGTCGTTCGCGGGGCTCTACCGCCGCTGGAGCACGGCGCTGTTCCTGGACGCGCTCGTGGGCGGCGCCACCGACGCGCCGCTGGTCGGGCCCGACTGGACGCTGGCCGGGCCCCGGACCGGCTGGGTCGAGGCGGACGGGCCGGCGGTGCCGTGGCTCTCGGCGGGCACGGCGAGCCGGTACCTGATCGTGACGGGGGCGAGCGCCGCCGCCGTCGAGATCGCGGTCGAGGGGCCGGCCGAAGCCGAGTTGCAGGTCACGGCGGTGCGGCTGCCCGACGACCTGCCCCGGCTGGACTGGTCGGTGCAGGTGGAGTGGGGCCGCGACGGCCGGGCGGTGGCCCGCGCCAGCATCCAGGAGCGTGACGGCCAGGCGGTCACGCTCGAATCGGTCGACTGGGAGCGGCTGGATCCCCCGGCCGACGCCCGGCTCGCCCGCCGCGATCACGGCCGCATCGGCCGCGAGTCGCTCGCCCAGGCGCTCGGGGCCACGACCGTGCCCGCCGGCGGCCCGCTGGTCGCCCGGCCGTTCGTGCTCGAAGGGCTGGGTCCGGGGGATGGCCCCCTGCTGCTCACCCTGACCGGCCGCGATCGCCGGGGCCGCCGGGTCGTCGCCTGGGCCGAGGTCGACGCCGGCGGAACCGCGACGCCTGGTCGCGTGTCGCCGGCTGCCATCGCGGCGGATCGACCGGGCCGCACGCCGGCCCCGCCGATGCCGCCCCCGGCGGCCGTCGAGCCCGGCACCCGCTGACCCCGGGATGCGAAACGACGCCGCCCGCGGCGAGCGCGGACGGCGTCGTGGGTTCGGCCGTGACCGGGGACCGGGCCCCGGACGGATCGATCGGTCAGCGGCCGGCCTCGGCGGCGGGCTTGCCGGCGCTGAACTCGACGGGGCGGTCGCTCACCAGGGTGGCGACGAGGCCAGTGTCGGAGCCGGAGGCGACCCGCAACAGGAGCTGCGAAGAGCCGGCCGGCAGCGTCAGGGTGGCCGTCGACGGCAGGTCGGCGTCGGTGACGGCCAGGGCGACGGGCTTGCCGTCGAGCCAGGCTTCGACGGGGGCGCGGGTGTCGAGCACCAGCCGGGCCGGCTGGTCGACGGGCGAGGTCAGCGGCACCAGCACGTAGGCGGCCCGACCGGGGGCGTCGCCGGGGCCGGACAGGTCGAGGCGGCCCTCGGCGTCGGCCGTGGCCCGTCGCCAGGCGAGCTCGCGACCCTCGGCGGAGCGGAGCGACCGGGTCGGGTCGACGATGCCGCCCGGCTTGAGCGCGGGGGTGTCCTTCGCCTCGGTCAGCGGGCCGACGACCTGGGCGACGCCGACGATGCTCACGGGCTGCTTGAGGGTACCCAGGTAGGCGAGCAGGTCGACGAGGTCCTGCTCGCTCATCGACTCGGCCAGGCCCTCGGGCATGAGGGAGACCTCGCTGAGCGTGCGCTCGTCGACCTCGGCCGGCCGCAGGGTGACGCGGCGGCCCTCGGCGTCCTTGAGCACGAGGCGGTCGGGCGAGTCCTCGACGGGCAGGCCGGTGACGGTACGGCCGTCCGTGGTGGCGACGGTCACCGCCCGGTAGTTGTAGCCGATGGCGGCGCTGGGGTTCAGGATCGAGCGGAGCAGCTCCTCGCGGCTGCCCTTGGTGCCGATCGTCGAGAGGTCGGGGCCGACCCACTGGCCCTGCCCCTGCACCCGGTGGCAGGCGCCGCAGGCCAGGGCGCCGGCGTTGGCCCCGGCGCCGGGGGCGCGGAAGAAGACCGCCTGGCCGCGGGCGGCGTCGCCGTCGCGGCGGATCAGATCGCCGACCGGCGGCAGGGGCTGGCCCGAGGCGGTCTTGATCGGGAACAGCTCCTGGGCCCGGTCGCGCACGCCGCGGTCGGGGTGCGACCGGAGCGTGAGGGCGGCCTCGGTCCGGAGCGCCTCGGGCAGCTTGCCGTCGGCGGCGAGGGCGGCGAGCAGCTTGCCGCCGTTATTGAGGCCGACGTACGACCGCAGCGCCTCGCGCCGCAGGCCCAGCGGCAGGGTGTCGTCGGCGAACAGGCCGGCGAGGCGATCGCGGGCCTCGCCGAGCCTCGGCAAGGCGCGGACGGCCGCCTCGGCCACCTGGTCGCTGGCGCGGGCCTCGCGGGCGCGGGCGATCAATCGATCTGCCGCCGTCGCGGCGCGGGCGTCCTTCAGGCGGGCCAGCGCCGTCAGGGCCTCGACGCGAACCTCAGGCTTTGCTTTCTCGTCGTCGACGGCCTGCGCCACCGCGTCAGCGAACTTCGCGTTGCCGGTGGCGTTGACCAGCCGCAGGCCTTCGAGCCGCAGCTCGGGGCTGTTCAGGGCGATCTCGGTGGCGATCGTCACCTTGTCGTCGCCGCTGGCCCCGCGCCAGGGGCCGTCGAGCTTGCGGGCCAGGTTCGCCAGCGCCTGGCGGCGGCGGAAGGCGTCGGAGGTGGCGAGGATCAGGTCGGCCAGGATCCGGGCGCCGCCGGCGTCCTCGACGTGCGTGATCACGTCGTCGGCGGCCTGCTGGAGCTCGGGCGTCTTCAGGGACGGCATCAGGCTCACGACCAGCGGCAGGGCCTCGGGCCGGTGCAGGGCCCAGGCCAGGCCCAGGGTCTTGCTGATGGCGTTGGCCGGCGGCAGGGCGTCGCTGGTGCCCAGGAACGCCTCGTTGCGGTCGGTGGGGAAGTACGGCGGCAGCGCCACCACCGCGTCGCCGGCGGCCGGCAGGCCCAGGTCGCCGAACAGATGGCCGTCGAAGAGTTTGAAGATGTACCCGGTCTCGCGGCCCTTGAAGGCCAGCCCCAGCGCCTCCAGGTACCAGCGGTCCTGGCCGTCCCACTGAGAGGCCAGCGTGCGAAGCGCGTCACCCACCTGGGCGGTCGGCAGGAACCGCAGGGCCAGGATCAGCTCCCGGCGCACGCCGGCGTCGGGATCGCTGGCCAGCGGCAGCAGGGCGTCGAGGTGAGCGGCGGCCGCGGGCGGGGGCATGGGGTCGCGGGCCTCGACCGAGCCGACGCGGCTCACGTCGCGGCCCAGGATCCGCACCGCCTGCTCGCGGATGCGAGGGTCGCGGTCCTTGAGCGCCCAGCCCACCGGCGTCGACTCGATGCCGCTGGCGACCCAGAGGGCGCGGGCCCGGAAGATCGGGTCGGCGTCCGACTTAAACAGCGCGTTGACCGCGTGCAGCGACTCCTGCCCGCGCTGCTTGAGCAGCCGGGCCGCGACGTCGCGGGCGGCGACGTTCGGCGACTTCAGCGCCTCGATCAGGCCCGCCTCGCTGGCGAAGTCGTACGTCACCGGCGCGGCCGGCTTGCCCTCGGGCACGACGCGGTAGATCCGGCCGGTCGTCTGGTCGCTGAAGGCGTGGCCGCCGACGCCGGCGTCGTACCAGTCGGCGACGAGCAGCGAGCCGTCGGGCGCGGTGGCCACGTCGACCGGGCGGAACCAGGGGTCGTCGCTGGCCAGCAGCACCTCGGGATCGGTGCGGAACGCGGCGCCCTGGCGGGTGATCGGGTGCGCGAAGATGACGCGCGGGCCAGCCTCGGCCTCCAGCACGGCGCCGAAGTACTTCGAGGGCAGCAGGCCGCCCTCATACACCGCCACGCCGCAGGGGCTACCGTTGCCGGTGCCGACGAGCTTGGGCACGATGCCGGGGACGTCCTCGCCCCAGTGCCGCGGGCTGCCGGGGGTGCGGTAGCCGTAGTTGCCGCCGTCCATCACCCAGATGACCCGGCTGCCGCGATTGCCGTCGTCGTCGTTGTCGCTGGTGAACCCGTTGCCGAACGAGTTCAGGGTCGTCTCGTAGTTGTTCCGCTGGCGGTCGGCGACGACCTCGAACTGGGTGCCGTCGCGATTGACGCGCAGGGTGTTGGCAAGCTGGTCGCTCTTGACGTGCCGGCCGCTGCGGTCGACGACGTCGAAGTTCTGGCCCCGCTCGCTCCTGTCGGGCTGGACCGAGCAGCAGCCGTCGCCGTGGGTGAAGTACAGCTTGCCGTCGAGGCCCAGCACCATGCCGTGCACGCCGTGGTCGCTGTCGATGCCGCCGAAGCCGGTCAGGAGCGGGTACCGCTTGTCGGCCACGTCGTCGCCGTCGGTGTCCTCCAGGACGAGCAGGTCGGGGCTGTTGCCGACGAAGACCTTGCAGCCCTGGTACTTGCCGTCCTTCGACCAGTGCTCCTCGACCGCGATGCCCATGGGCACGGGGAAGATCTTGTCGGCGAAGACGGTGACCTTGTCGGCGGTGCCGTCGCCGTCGGTGTCGCTGAGGATCTTGATCTTGTCGGCGTCGGCGATCCGCTCGAACCGCTTGTTGCCGCCGCGGGTGAGCCGGTAGTTGAGGCCCTCGGTGACCCAGACGCGGCCGCGGGAGTCGATGTCCAGGGTCGTCGGGTTCACGACCATGGGCTCGCTGGCCCAGAGGGTGGCCTTGAGGCCGGGGGCCGGCTTGAGCTTCGCGGCCGACTCGGCCGGGCCGACCTGGGCGCGGGCGGTCGGCGTGAGCGCGGCGAGGGCCGCCAGCAGCAGGGCCGGACGGAGGCGCCGGCGGGCGCGGGGAGTCCCGACCGGGGTCACCGGGCGTGGGTGCGACATCATCGCAATCCTCAAGGGGCGTCGTCGAACGACTGGGCGGGGAGGGCGGGATCGGGTCCGCCCGCTCGACACGACCGGCGGCCCGACCCGCCATTCTGCCGGGGCCCCGGGGCCGCGTCCAGCGCGCAGGCAGGCCCCCCGCCCCCCGCCGGCCGGATCGCGGCGGATCGGGGTTCCCGACCGACCGGGTCGGGTGGCATACAATGGAACCGACCGGTCGGGCGCCGGGGGGCGACCGGCCGTGGACCGAGGTCTGCACGCATGCCCGCGAATCCAGCCGGCGCCGGCCGCACCCTGCTGGCGCACACCGCCACCGTCCTGATCACCCTGGTCCTGGCCCGCGCCTGGCTCGGCGTCGGAGCCCGACCGTCCGCGCCCGACCCCAGCTCGGGCCGGGTCGCCGCGGCCGCCATGACGCCCGCACCCCCGCCGCCGCCGCTGCCGCCCGAGGTGCGGGCGCAGGTCGACGCCGACGAGGCCGTGAACATCCAGGTCTACGAGGCGACGAACCGGGGCGTGGTGCACCTGACCTCGGCGACCGACACCGGCCTGCGCTCGGGGCCCGAGGTCGCCGGCTCGGGCTCGGGGTTCCTGATCGACACGGCCGGCCATATCCTCACGAATTACCACGTCATCGCCGACGCCGACGCCCTGCACGTCACGCTCCACGACGGCACGACCCGGCCGGCACGGCTGGTGGGCGTCGACCCGAACCACGACGTGGCGGTGGTCCGCATCGACGCGCCCGAGGAGTCGCTCCGACCCCTGCCGCTGGGTGAGTCGACGGGGCTGCGGGTCGGCCAGAAGGTGCTGGCGCTGGGCAACCCATTCGGGCTGGAGCGCACGCTGACCGACGGCATCATCAGCTCGCTCGACCGCTCGATGAAGGCTCAAAATGGCCGCACGATCCAGGGGATCATCCAGACCGACGCGGCGATCAACCCGGGCAACTCGGGCGGCCCGCTGCTGAACACGCGGGGCGAGGTCATCGGCATCAACACGGCGATCGTGAGCCAGGTCGGGCAGTCGGCGGGCATCGGGTTCGCGGTGCCGATCAACGCGATCAAGCGGATCCTGGCGCAGCTCATCGAGCGCGGCCGCGTGGTGCGGGCCGACCTGGGCGTGCGGTCGGTCTACGCCACCGAGCGCGGCCTGTACGTGGTCGACCTCGACGAGGGCGGCCCCGCCGAGCGCGCGGGGCTGCGGCCGATCCGCGTCGTCGTCGAGCGCCGGGGCCGGTTCACCCGCACGCGGCCCGACCCCGACGGCTCGGACCGGATCGTCGCCGTCGATGGCCAGCCGGTGCGGACCGTCGACGAGCTGCTCTCCGCCGTCGAGCGGCACGAGCCCGGCGAGACGGCCGTGCTGACCGTGGTCCGCCAGGGTCGCCGCCGCGAGGTCGAGGTGCCGCTGGGCGCCACCGAGTAGGCCCGGGCCTCAGCGGTGTCGGATGCGGCGGGCCCAGCCGGCGGCGCGGGCGAGCTGTCGCAGGGCGACGGCGCTCAGCCGGGGTCGTTTGCCGGCGCGGGCGTTGCGGAAGGCCCCGTCAAGATCGGGCATGAGCGCGGTCACGGCCATCACGTAAGCGAGCCCCACCCCGGTGGCGACGGCGATCTGCTCGGCTGGCCTCAGGCACGGGTCGGCGTCGGTCTCCGAGCCGGTCGACCCGGACTCCGGGGCGAGGGCCGCCGGGATCGCGCCCGCGTCGGGGTCGCCAGGCGAGGCGCCCCGGGCCAGCCGGGGCGGGCCCACGGGCACCGCCGACGGGAGCACCCGGGCCATTCCCGGACCCGGCAGCCGCGAGCCCAGCAGCGGCAATCCCGACGGAGCCAGCAGCAGCCGGGCCAGGCTCGCCGCGGCCGGCACGACGGCCCCGGCCGTGTCGTCGCCCGCTGCGCCGTCCTCGGGATGATCCCCGGACGGCTCGCCAGCGGCCCGATCGAGGCGCAGGGTCGCGAGCGTCCCGAGGTCGGCGGCCGTGGCCTGCTCGGCGTCCACCGTGCGGGTCGTGGACCGGCCGCCGGCCAGGCCGCCCATGGGTCCGGCCGATCGCAGCGGTGAGGGCCGCGGCACCCGCCCGGGTCCGGCCACCGTCGTCAGGCTCGCAGCCCGATTGACCAGCCCGATCGCCGCCGACACGCCCGTCATCGGCGGCCCAGGCGCCGGGATCGTGACCGTCACGGGCGACACCGGCGCCGGTGCGGCGTCGATGACCGTCGTGTCGGGCGCCGGGGTCGGCACGCCAGGGGCGCCCGGGCCCGACTCGGCGGTCGCGCCAGGGAAGATCTCGATGGCGTAGGAGACCGCCGCGGCCGCGTCGGCCTCCGATGGGATCGGCGGCGACTCCAGCACCGGCGGCGGGGCCGCGGAGCCCGGCGCCGGGGTCGTCGCCAGGTCGGATTCTCCCGCCTTCGGGAGCGCCGCGTCGCCAGGGGCGGGGGCGGCCGGATCGATGGCCGAGCGAGCGAGGCCGACGTAGACGAACCGGGGCGGTCCCATCGCGCCCGACCGCAGCGCCAGGGCGATCAGCTCGGGCCGCAGGGGCAGCGGGCAGGCGGTCAGCAGCCGCCCGCTGGCGTCGAAGACGACCAGCCGCTCGGGGCCCAGCGGGGTCTGGCCGGCCGCGTGCAGGACCAGGGTCAGGCCCCCCTGCCCGGCCGGCAGCTCGACGCGGAACAGGTCGGCCGCCTCGTCGCCGTCGAGCGTCCCCTCCAGGCGGGTCCAGCGGTCGACCACCACCCGGGGGGCCTCGGCGAACTGGTCGTGATCCTGGTCGCCATCCACCCGGACCACCGGCGCACCGGCGGCCGGGGCGCCGACCGATGCGGGGACGAGCACCGAGAGATTCCACTCCACCGGGCCCGCCGGGCCGGGAGCGAACTCGACCGGCGGCAGGTCCTCGGGCCGATCGGCCGGGGCCAGTTCGGGATGGTGCGGGAGCGGGAACGGCAGGACCGCGGCCGGCGGTGCCGCGAGGGGTGGGGTCGGCAGGGCGCCGGCCAGGTCGAGGGGCCCCCGCGCCAGCAGGAGCCGCGGCTCGAGGGTCTCGAAACCGAAGGCGCGACGGCGCCGGGCCGATCGGCCGGGGGGCCGGCGGTCACCGCCGTGGCGGGCCTTGCGCTCCATGGGTCACCACCATCCGCCTCGAATCCTGAGGCTGTCTCGTGGAGGTCGATCGAGCGTTGCGGACGGCCGGGATCCGACCCGGCCGGGCCGGAGGCCGGCCGCGGGGGCGGTCGTCCTCGAGGCCACAGCCGGCAGGGTCCCGTCCCCTTGTGCTTCGCGCGGACGGGTCTGCCTATTCGGGAGAATCGCATCCCGACCGCCCGCGGCGACAGGGGCCTGACAGAAAATTCCGATCACCGGGCCGGGGCTTGATCGCGGCACCCGAGCGCGGGATAACCGGCCCGTTGCCGCAAGTCCCCCGGAGACCGCCTCATGCACCGCCTCGCCCTCTCCCTGCTCGGCCTCGCCACCCTGCTGCTGCCCGCCCTGCCGGCGCGGGCCGACGACCCGGCCCCGACCGGCCCGGTCTTCGAGCTCCGCACCTACACGACCCACCCCGGTCGGCTCGACGCCCTGAACAAACGCTTCCGTGAACACACCACCGCGCTCTTCGCCAAGCATGGCATGACCAACGTCGGTTACTGGGTGCCCACCGACGAGAAGGACGGCAAGGCGGACACGCTGATCTACCTGCTGGCGCACAAGGACCGCGAGGCGGCCGCGGCGTCGTGGAAGGCGTTCGGGGCCGACCCCGACTGGAAGACGGCCCGCGAGGCCAGCGAGGCCGACGGCCCGATCGTCAAGAAGGTCACGTCGGTGTTCCTGGTCGGCACCGACTACTCGCCCGAGCCCGTGCAGGGGACTGCCGCCCCCGGGCGAACCTTCGAGCTCCGCACCTACGTCGCCAGCCCCGGCCGCCTGGACAAGCTCAACGCCCGCTTCCGCGAGCACACGATGGCCCTGTTCGCCAAGCACGGGATGACGAACATCGGCTACGGCACGCCGATGGACGAGAAGGACGGCAAGGGCACGACCCTGATCTATCTGCTGGCGCACAAGGATCGCGAGGCCGCCGGCGCCTCGTGGAAGGCGTTCAGCGACGACCCCGAGTGGCAGAAGGTGTACAAGGCGAGCCAGCCCGACGGCGTGCCGCTGGCCGCCAAGGTGATCTCCGTGTACCTGGTGCCGACCGACTACAGCGCCCTCAAATGAGCTCAGCCCGCTGACCCAGCCGCCCGCCCCGGGGGAGCCGCTCCGCATGTCGATCGGTCTTGACGAGATCCGGGCCGCCGCCGGGCGGATCGCCCCCTGGGCCCACGTGACCCCGGTGCTCACCTCGCGCACGCTCGACACCCGTTGCGGTGGCCGGGTGTTCCTCAAGTGCGAGAACTTCCAGAAGGTCGGCGCCTTCAAGTTCCGGGGCGCCATGAACGCCGTGCAGCAGCTCACGCCGGCGGAGCGGGCCGCCGGCGTGATCACCCACTCCTCGGGCAACCACGCCCAGGCGCTGGCCCTGGCCGGCTCGCTGGCGGGAGTGCCCGTGTGCGTGGTCATGCCTCGCTCGGCCCCGGCCGTGAAGCGCGCCGCCACCGAGGGCTATGGCGCCCGGGTCGTGCCCTGCGAGCCGACCCTGGCCGACCGCGAGGCGACCGTCGCCCGGCTCATGGCCGAGCACGGCTACGCCTTGGTGCATCCCTTCGACGACTGGCGGGTGATCGCCGGCCAGGGGACCGCCGCGCTGGAGCTGCTCGACCAGGCCGGCCCGCTCGACGTCGTCATCGCCCCCTGCGGCGGCGGCGGCCTGCTCTCGGGCACCGCGATCGCCGTCAAGGCCCTGTCGCCGACCACCCGCGTGCTGGGCGCCGAGCCGGCCCGGGCCGACGATGCCAGGCGGTCGCTGGAGTCGGGCACGATCATCCCCTCGGACGACCCGAAGACCGTGGCCGGCGGCCTGCGCACGTCGCTGGGCGAGCGCACCTTCAGCGTGATCCGCCGCCAGGTCGACGGCTTCGTGACGGCCACCGAGCCCGAGATCCTCGACGCCATGCGGTTCGTCTGGGAGCGGCTCAAGATCCTCATCGAGCCGTCGTGCTCGGTGCCGGTGGCGCCGCTGCTGAACGGGTCGCTCGACGTGAAGGGCTTGCGGGTGGGCGTGATCCTCACCGGCGGCAACGTCGACGTCGAGCCGCTGTTCGCCGCCCTGGCCGCACGCTGGCTCTGAGCCGCGCCGGCGGCCGCTGGACCACGGGTCAACGTGTCGGTACATTTTCCGGACCGGTTCTGGTCGATGCGCGATTGGGGGCCGGGGAATGACCGACACGGGGTCCGGAGCCGTACCCGATGAATCGTCGCGCCTGGTTGCAGACGTCCGCGCTCGCGATGGCGGGCCTCGGGCTGCGGGGCCCGCTGTCGGCCCGCGCGCAGGACGCACCCTATCGCTCGCCGTACACGCTGAAGTATCGCAACCCGGTGGAGTCACTCGAGGAGGGCTTCGGAGCGCCGCCGTGGAACAGCCCGATGGCCGAGTCGGCGCTGCCGCCGCAGGAGTGGTCCAGCCGCGAGGTACGGCGGAGGTTCGGGGCCTGGGGCCCGCCGGCGCGGCACTACCCGGCGCCGCCGGGTCTGGAGCGTCGCGACGCGACCTGGCTCCAGGACCGCGTGATCCTGGCCGCCTCCCGCTGGCTCGGATACCCGTACCAGCACCACCACATCCCCGACTGGGACCCGCCGGCCGGCTGGCCCTGGCACCGGGTCGCCTACGGGCGGAACTCCCGCGGGATCGATTGCAGCAACTTCAGCTCGTTCTATTACAACTACGCGCTCGGCATCAAGCTCGACGGCGGCATCCGCCAGCAGGCCGAGCGGCGCCAGGTGCGCGGGCCCGGCGGCCGGGGCGTGCTCACGATCCAGCAGATCCCCCGGGTCGAGTACCGCGAGCTGGTCCGCACGCTGCACCCGGCCGACCTGCTCTACATCCGCAACAACTCGGGCAAGATCGCGCACGTCATCCTGTGGCTCGGCGCCGTGGGCCGGTCGCCCGACGGCACGCCGCTGGTGCTCGACTCCACCGGCAGCGGCCACACCGACGCCAACGGCACGCCCATCCCCATCGGCATCCACCTCCGGCCGTTCGACGCGCGGAGCTGGTACGCCAGGGACTTCGTCCACGCCCACCGGATCATCCCCGGCATGAGCCGCGTCGCAGAAGGCGAGGTGCCCGAGGCCGAGGAGGGCGGCGCCCTCGACCCCTGAGCCGGTCACGACGCCGGTGGCCGGCCGCGCACAGTGCGGCCGGCCACCCGGCGAGGGAGGTCACTTCGTCCCGGCCTGCTCCACGACCCAGTCGCCGATGGCCTTCAGGACCTCGGGCGCCATCGTCTCCTCGATCTTCGCGTACTCGGACGGGGCGCCGGTCGTGCAGGTCTGGAACAGGTGGTTCAGCCCCGGGAAGACCTGGACGGTGACCGCCGTATTGCCGCCCGCCTTGAGCGCCTTCTCGATCTCGGGCACGTTCTGCTCGGGATCGACCTGGAGGTCCTTCGCCCCGTTGAGCACGAGCACGGGGCACTTCACGCGCTCCAGGGTCGGCCGGGGGTCGTAGGCGATGAACGCCTTCATCCAGGGGGATCCGAGCTGCTGCAGGGCCTGGCCGACCTGCGAGTCCTTCGCCTTCTCCCGCTCGGCCGGGTCACCGTCGGCCTCGGCCGCCTCGATGGCCTTGCGGTCGGCCTCGGGCAGCGCGGCCTGGGCTTCTTTCTCGATCGCCTTGATCCGCCGGGCCCGCTCGGCCGTGTCCGAAACCGCCTGGACGACCGCCAGGCTGAGCTTCAAGGCGCTGACCTGCGCCGCCACGGCCAGGTCGCTGGCGCCCATCGCCTTCGCGATCAGGCCGTTCTGCCGGTACAGGATCTCGTCGCCGGGCACGCCGGTGCCGGCCAGGAGCACGACGAAGGCGACGTCGGGGCAGTCGGCCGCGACGATCGGGGCGATCAGCCCCCCCTCGCTGTGCCCGATCAGGCCGATCCGCTTCGGGTCGATCGCCGGCCGGGTCTTGAGGAACTCGACCGCGGCGCGGACGTCGGTGGCGAAGTCCTGCGAGGTCGCCTTGCCATGATCGCCGGTCGACTTCGCGGTGCCGCGATCGTCGAACCGCAGGCTGGCGATGCCGCGACGGGCGAGCATGTCGGCGATCACGGCGAACGGCTTGTGGCCGAGGATCGTCTCGTCGCGGTCCTGCCGGCCCGAGCCGCTGATGAACACGACCACCGGGAACGGGCCGTCGCCCCGGGGCCGGCTGAGCGTGCCGGCCAGGGTCACGCCCTCGGCGGCCGGGTTGGCGAACGTGACCTCGTCGGTCTCGTACGGGAACGGGGCCTTCGGCGTCTGGGGCCGCTTGCGTTCGGGGGCGGTCTCGACTCGGGTGAGCGTCAGCGGCGCCTTGACCAGCCCCTGGTTGAAGGTGCCCTCGAACGAACGGCCGTCGGCGGTGCGGCGACCCTCGTAGCGGGCCCCGATGGTGCGAGCGGCGAAGCTCAGGCGGTCGTCCTGGAAGTCGAGAGCGCTGATCGAGATGCCCTTGACCTGCTGGTCGGGGCTGTCGAGCTTCGGCACCAGGTCGCCCGCGGCGTCGGGCGCCACGTTCAGCACCGGGGCCAGCTCGATGCCGGTGGGCAGATTGAGCGTGCCGCTCCAGAGGCCCTTGAGCTCGGCGGGGGCCACCACCTTGGCCGCGGCGGCGGCCGCCGGGTCGACCCGGCGGAGGGTCAGGGGCAACGAGGCGCCCTGCGACCACTTGCCGACGATCTCGGTGCCGGCCGCGTTGAACTGGCCCTCGAAGCGGCCCCGGACCTTCTTGTGCTCGAACTTCAGGGTGCGGTCGGCCAGGGTCACGCTATCGAGCACCGTGCCGTTGACGCCCAGGTCCGGGCTGTCGAACGTGCCGCTGAGGGCGCCGTCGGGCCCCGCCTTGACGTGGATGACCAGCCGGAGCTCGCCGACGGGCAGCTTGAGGGTCCCCTCCCAGTCGCCGGCCGGCCGCGGGGCCTCCTGCGCGCGGGTATCGCGGGCCGTGGCGAGCATGCCGAGGCCGATCAGGAGCGTGGCACACCATCGTGGCATCGGGGTCGATCTCCCGCCGACCGCGGGGCCCGGGGAGGTCCCGGGGCGCCGGCGGTCGGCCGTGCATGAGCGAGGGGAGGCGGGCCCGAGCGAGGCCCAGCCCGGCCGGGACGCCGGCCCTCGCGAGGGGATTCGGCGGCCGCCGGGGAACATTGTGCCCGAACCCGGCCGCCGGCCCTACGGCCGACACAGCCGGCACGACCGGGGCGACCGGCCGGCTTTGGCCGAGACGTACGGCCGGCCCGGCGGGGGAGCGCCGGGGGGGAATGCGGTCGAGCGCCCGGCCGGCGGCGTCCGATCCAACGGCTGGTGGAGGGTCGGCCGGGGTCGGCGGCTCCCCGACCGGAGCGATCCGGCCGGGCGGTCGTCCGGGTGTGCCGGTGCGGGCCCCCACCCCACGGATGCAGGATCGAAGGAGAGGCACAGCATGGGTTTCCTGAACGGGCGCGTGACGTTTCTGCGGTACCGGGTCGGCGGCGATTCGCCGCTGCCGTTCGGCCCCGAGCACCTCGAGGCCATCGAGCGCCACGCCATCGGCAAGAATGGCCACGGCGAGTCGACCGACGGCGTCTCGATCGGCTGGGTGGCCGGCGACCACGTCCTCGACATGAACTTCTCGCTCGAGAAGACGATCATCGACGACGCCCTGCACCTGGCGCTGCGGATCGACACCGACAAGATCCCCGGCGACCTGCTCAAGGCGTACACCAAGATCGAGCTCGACGCCCGCGCCGCGGCCAACCCCAGCGGCAAGCCGACGAAGGCCCAGCGCGAGGAGGCCAAGGAGGCCGCCAAGGTCCGCGCCGAGGCCGAGGCCGCCGACGGCCGGTTCCGCCGCCGCAAGAGCTACCCCCTGCTCTGGGACGGCCGCAACGGCCTGCTCTACGTCGGCACCCACAGCGCCTCGGTCATCGACCGGCTGCTGCCGCTGTTCCGCGAGACGTTCAACGTCACCGTCGAGCCGATCTCGGCCGGCAGCCTGGCCAGCGACCAGGCCCAGGCGCGGGGCGTCCTGAAGCCGATCGAGGACCTGGCGCCGGCAAGCTTCCACGGCGACGAGATGGCCCTGGCCGCCTTCGCCTGGTCGAGCGAGACGACGACCCCCGACTACTGGGGCAACGAGTTCCTGGTGTGGCTCTGGCACACGCTCAAGGCCGACGGCGACACGATCCGGCTCTCCGACGGCTCGGAGATCACGGTCATGCTCGCCAAGACCCTGACGCTGGACTGCCCCCGGGGCGAGACCGGCCGCGACAGCATGACCGACGCCGGCCCGACCCGCCTGCCCGAGGCGTTCCGCGCCCTGCAGTCGGGCAAGCTGCCCCGCAAGGCGGGCCTGATCCTGGTCCGGCACGGCCAGCAGTACGAGCTGACCATGCAGGCCGAGACCCTGGCCGTCTCGGGCCTGGCGCTGCCGAAGATCGAGGGCGCCAGCGGCTACGAGCTGCACGTCGCTCGCGTCGAGGCGCTGCGGCACCTGGTCGAGTCGCTGGAGCTGCTCTTCGAGGCCTACGGCATGCGCCGCACCGGCCCCGAGTGGAACGGCGACCTGGGCCGGATCCGGGCCTGGCTGACGGCCGCCTGAGAAACCGGGAAACTGGCGGTCTCAAAATCCGCACGATCCGTATAATCGGGCTCAAGTCCGGGGTCGGTCGCCGCCGAGAGCGGCGCCGCCCCGGGCAGCCGCGGACCCGCCCAGGGAGGGAGGGACCCCGCAATGCAGCCCGATCGCCACGGAGACGGATCGATGCGAGGACTCGCCTGCCTCGGCCTGGCCGCGCTGGCCACGGCCGCCATCGCCACGGCTGCGGAGGGGCAGACCGCGCCTCCGACGCCTGCCCCCAGCACGCCCCGCCAGGCGCCCGCCGCCCCGGCCCCCCGCGTCGCCCAGGCCCCGGC
>CAZUZD010000060.1:0-24138 GCA_964624465.1 uncultured Isosphaeraceae bacterium | reverse complement strand
CGCGGCCGAGGAAGGTCGAGCCGCCGCGGGCCTCGTTCATCGAGGTCCGGCCGAACTCGCCGCCCCAGATGACCAGTGTCTCGTCGAGCAGGCCGCGGCGCTTGAGGTCCTTGAGCAGGGCGGCGATCGGGCGGTCGATCTCGCGGGTCTTCTGCGGCAGGTGGGTGACGATGTCGTCGCCGGGGCCGGTGCCGTGGAAGTCCCAGCCCCAGTCGAAGAGCTGCACGAACCGCACCCCGCGCTCGACCAGGCGGCGGGCCAGCAGGCAGTTGTTGGCGAACAGGCCCTTGCCCGGCTGGGCGCCATACTCGGCGCGCACGTCTTCGGGCTCGCGGCCGATGTCCATGACGTCGGGCACCGAGAGCTGCATCCGGTAGGCCAGCTCGTACTGGCTGATGCGGGTGATCGTCTCGGGGTCGCCGAACTGGGCCAGCTCGGCCTCGTTGAGGGCCTTCAGTGCGTCCAGCGTGCGGCGGCGGTCGTCGCGGTTCATCCCCTTGGGGTCGCTGACGTAGAGGATCGGGTCGCCGACGGTGCGGCACTGCACGCCCTGGTAGACGCTGGGCAGGAACCCGGTGCTCCAGAGCGCCTTGCCGCCGGTCGGATCGGTGCCGCCGCTGATCAGGACGACGAATCCGGGCAGGTCCGAGTTCTCGGAGCCCAGGCCATACGTGATCCACGAGCCCATCGCCGCGCCGCCGTTGCGGGGCGAGCCGGTGAACAGGAACAGTTCGGCCGGGGCGTGGTTGAACTGGTCCGTGTTCATCGAGCGGATGACGGCCAGGTCATCGGCGACCGAGCTGACCTCGGGCAACAGCTCGCTGATCCACTGGCCCGACTGGCCGTGCTGCCGGAACTTGTACGGCGTGCCCAGCATCTTGGGATGACCCTTGATGAAGGCGAACCGCTGGTTCTTGAGCAGCTCGTCGGGGCACGGCTGGAGGTGCAGCTCGTTGAGCTTCGGCTTGTAGTCGAACAGCTCCTGCTGCGGCGGGGCGCCCGACATGTGCAGGTAGATGACGTGCTTGGCCCGGGGCGCGAAGTGCGGCGGCCGCGGCGCCAGCGGGTTGTCGGACGGGCCGTCGGCGGCGCGGGCCGTGAGCGGCTGGCCCATCAGCCCGGCCAGCGCGATCGCCCCCAGGCCCGCCTGCGACTGCCGCAGGAACTGGCGGCGCGAGCTGAGCCGGGCCTGCTGGAGGCGGAGTTCTTCGTCGATGCGCATGGCCGTCTCACCCCTTCGTCAGCACGCCGTCGAGGTTCAGGAGCACGTTGGCGACGGCCGTCCAGGCGGCCATCTCGGCGGGGTCGGCGCCCGGCGGCAGCGGGCCGATCGGCTCGGTCGCCAGCGCCCGGGCGGCCTCGGGATCGGACGCGTACCGCGACCGCTCGGCCTCGAACAGGTCCACCAGCACCGCCACCTGCTCGGCCGTCGCCGGCCGGCCCAGGCTCAGCGTGAGGCCAAACCGCACGCGGTCGGACACCGTCGCGCCGCCCTCGCGGACGATCCGACGCCCGAGCGCCTGGGCGGCCTCGACGTAGACCGGGTCGTTCAGCACCACGAACGCCTGCAACGGCGTGTTCGAGCGGATCCGCCGCGGCGTGCAGAGTTCGCGGCTGGGGGCGTCGAAGGCGGCCATCGACGGGTACGGGACCGTGCGGCGCCAGAAGGTGTAGAGGCCGCGGCGGTGGCGGTCGGTGCCGGGGCTCGTCGACCACGTCCGCTCGCCGTTGAACGCCGCCTGCCAGAGCCCGTCCGGCTGCGCCGGGAAGACCGAGGGGCCGCCGAGCCGCTGGCTCAGCAGGCCGCTCAGCGCCAGGGCCTGGTCGCGGATCGTCTCGGCATCCAGCCGCCCGCGGGGGGCCCTGGCCAGCAGCCGGTTCTTCGGGTCCTTCGCGAGCAGGTCCGGCTCGACCCGCGACGACTGCCGATACGCGGCCGAGGTCACGATCTGCCGCAGCAACGCCTTCGTGTCCCAGCCCGACTCCTGGAACCGGAGCGCGAGCCAGTCGAGCAGTTCGGGGTGGCTGGGCAGCTCGCCCTGGGTGCCGAAATCCTCCTCCGACTCGACCAGGCCGGTGCCGAAGAGCTGGGCCCAGACCCGGTTGACCGCCACCCTGGCCGTGAGCGGGTTGTCGCGGTCGACCAGCCACTGCGCCAGGCCGAGGCGGTTGGCCGGGGCGTCGCCCGCCAGCGGGTGGAAGGCGGCGAGCACGCCGGGCTCGACCGGCTTGCCGGGATCGAGGAAGTTCCCCTTGTTCAGGATTCGGTTCGGCCGTCGCTTGTCGGTGGGCAGCTCGGCCATCACCGGCAGCATCGGCGGCTTCGGGCGCGAGGCCTCCAGCCGGGCGATCTCGTCGCGCACCGGCTTCAGCTCCGGGGCGATCGAGCGGTAGTGCGCGGCCAGCGCCTGCCGCTGGGCGTCGGTGCGGGCCCCGGGTGGGGTGTCGATGATGGCAAGGATGCCGGCCGGCACCCGCGAGCGCTCGACGGCCGAGGCGTCGCCGCTGGTCGCCAGCCGGAACCGGCCGAGCACGAAGCCGGGGTCCTTGTACCGGTGCTCCAGCCGGATGGCGAGCGTGGCGGCGTCCCCCAGGTCGGGGACTGCACCCAGGCCGAACACGGCCGTGTGCGGCCGGTCGATCTGCGGCCCGACCGCCCAGCCTTTCTTCGGGTCGACGCCCTGGATCGTGTTCGCGACGGCGAAGCCGGGCTGCTCATGGTCGGCCCAGGCGACGACGATCGGAAGGGTGCGGCGGTTGGTCGCGGTCAGCTCGACGCTCGGCGCCGGTGCCGCGGCGACGTCCTGCGACCAGAGCGGCTGGTGGTCGGCATCCAGCACCAGCACCCGGGCGCCGGCCAGGCGGGCGCCGGTGCCGTTGTCGGTGCGGTTCCAGACGACCACCCGGGCGATCGCCTGCGCGGCCGGCAGCTCCAGCTCCCACCAGGGGTTGGCCTCGGTGCGCGTGTGGGTCGTCGACTTCGCCTGCTCGTAGTGGCCGTCGGTCTGACCGTCGCGGGCCCGCGCGGCGTCGCCACCGTAGTCGGTGCTCGACTGCTTGGCGACGCCGCCGACGATCGCCTGGCCCTCGGGTCCGAAGACCTGCACCTCGGCCAGCGAAAGCATCTTGCCGGCGCCCGGCAGCTCGACCCGCACGAAGCGACCGACCGGCGCCGTGGGCCCGTCGGTCGTGCCAGGCGCCAGCTCGGCGGCGACCCGCGAGAGCACGAAGTTGCCGTCGTCGGCCCGCCCGGCCCCACCCTTCGGCAGCGTGGCGTCGGGGAGCGTCTCCAGCCGGATCGCCCGCAACTGGCGCGGGTCGACCGTCGCCTCGATCGTGTACGACTCCTGCGCCGGGCGATCGCCCGTGGCGGTCAGGAGGCCGTCGTCGGCCACCGTCACGGCCGCGCCCGACTCGGTCTTCACCGCGCGGATGGCGAGCGGTCGCCAGGTGGGTGGCATCACGATCGACCGCTCCCAGGCCGCCTGGGCCGCCTCCAGCTCGGGCGTGCTGGCGTCCAGCTTCGCCTTCCGGACGGCGACGGCCGCGTCGATCTGCCGGTTGGCCTCGATCTGGTTGGCCGAGGGGGCCGCGAGCGTGGGGCGCTCGTCGGGCTGGTCGAAGTCGGCGGTCTGGTTGAACACGGCGAAGAGCCGGTAATACTCCTCGTGCGTGATCGGGTCATACTTGTGCGTGTGGCACTTGGCGCAGCCGAAGGTGAGGCCCATGACGACCTGGCCGGTGGTGTCGACGCGGTCCTTGATCGCGGCGATCCGGAACTCCTCGTCGTCGGTGCCGCCCTCGGTGTTCGTCATCGTGTTGCGATGGAACGCCGTGGCCACCCGCTGCTCCAGGGTCGGCTCGGGCAGCAGGTCGCCGGCGAGCTGCTCGGTCAGGAACCGGTCGTAGGGCAGGTTGCGGTTGAAGGCATCGATGACCCAGTCGCGGTACCGCCACATGTTCGGGCGCAGGGGGTCGGATCCGAACCCGGCCGAGTCCGCGTAGCGGGCCAGGTCGAGCCACATCCGGGCCCACTTTTCTCCCAGGCCGGGGTCGGCCAGCAGCCGGTCGACGGCGCGCTCGTAGGCGTCGGGGGCCGGATCGCCGGCGAAGGCGGCGATCTCGACCGGGGTCGGCGGCAGGCCGCGGAGGTCCAGGCTCAGGCGCCGCAGCAGGGTCGAGCGGTCGGCCTCGGGGGACGGCCGGAGGCCCTCGGCGTCGAGCCGATGCTGCAGGAACCGGTCGATCCCGCCCCGGGCCCTGGTCGGATCGGCCACGGTCGGCAGCGGCCGGTCGACGGGCCTGGCGAACGCCCAGTGCGGGGCGTACTCGGCGCCCTGCTCGACCCAGCGCTTCAGGACGGTCACCTCGTCGTCGGTCATGCGGTCGCCGGTGCTGGGCGGCGGCATGTGGACGTTCGGATCATCCTCGCTGATCCGGAACAGGATCTCGCTGCCGTCGGGGTCGCCGGGGGCGATCGGGCGGGTGCCGTCGGCCCGCTCGGCGACGGCGTCCTCGCGGCGGTCGAGCCGCAGCTCGGCCTTGCGGTGCCCCTCGTCCTGACCGTGGCAGGACAGGCAGTGCCGCGCCAGGATCGGCCGGACGTCGCGGTTGAAGTCGGGTTGTGCCGGCACCTCGCCCGCCGCCAGGACGGGGGCAAGCCCCGGTCCGAGCAGCAGCAGGGTCAGGACCAGGGCGCGACCGCCGTGGAATCGGGTACGCGACGGCAAGGGGGGCGTCATGGCAGGCTCCGGCGGCACGGGCTCGGCCGGTCGGGGTTCCGGTCTCGAGCGCCTCGGGGCGATCCGGGAATGAAGCAGCACGACGGCCCGGGTGGGGCCAGGCGGGGCGGGCGGGTGGGCGGCGTTCGGAACCCCATTCTAGCCGCAACCGCCGGGCGGACGCGAGGGCGTCGTCCGCGCGGGTGGTCCCGGCCCCTCGTGGACGGCGGTTCACGCGGCGCGGCGGTCGAGCAGGGGGCCAGACCCACAAAGTTGGCTCCGATCCGAAGGCTGTCGACGCGTCCTAAGCATCGGCGCCGGCGTGGATTCCGGGCGAGGGTTTCTGGGGCTCCCGCGCCCGACCCGCGTTGACCGGACGGACCGAAGCTGATACCTCAGGGCCCTTCGCGGACCCAGGGTCCCGGGCAATCGCCGGGGCATGCCGTCGCCAGCGGCGGCGGTCCCGACGCGCACCGGACGAGAAGGACCTCGCCCATGGCCACGCGCCAGATCGCCTACCTGACGCCGCTGTACTTCGACGAACGCTCGTACCTGGGCGGCGGCGAGCGGTACCCGCTGAACCTGGCGCGCGGCGTGGTGGCGGCGACCCGCGGGGCCTACCAGGTCACCCTCATCTCCTTCGGCGCCGCCCCCCGGCTCCTGCCGCTGGCCCCCGGGGTCACGCTCCGGGTGCTCACGGCCGCCAGCACGGGCGGCAACCCGCTCGACGTCGTCTCCTGGGAGCTGCCGCAGGCCGTCGCCGACGCCGACCTGGTGCACATCCACCAGGCGTACACCCGCTGCAGCGAGATGGGCCTGCTCGTGGCCAAGCTCCAGCACAAGCCGGTCTGCGTCACCGACCACGGCGGCTTCACCAGCTCGCTGGGCACCGAGGTCGACGCCCTGGCGCTGGCCGACCAGATCGTCGCCTACAGCGACTTCGGCGCCTCACAGTACGGCCGCACGTCCAGCCCCATCACCATCATCAAGGGTGGCGTCGACGCCGAGCGGTTCCATCCGCCGGCCGAGGGGTGCCGCCCGCCCCGCGACCGCATCGGCTTCGTCGGCCGGCTTCTGCCTCACAAGGGGATCGACCTCCTGATCGAGGCCATGCCGCCCGACCTGCCCCTGACCGTCTGCGGCCGGCCGTATCACCAGCCCTACTTCGAGCGGCTCCAGGGCCTCGCCCGGGGCAAGCAGGTCACCTTCGTCACCGATGCCGACGACGCCCAGCTCCTGGACCTCTACGCCAGGGCCTGGGCCGTGGTCCTGCCGTCGGTCTACCGCGACTGCGACGGCAACGTGCACCGCGCCCCCGAGCTCATGGGCTTCACGCTCCTGGAGGCGATGGCGTGCGGCACGCCGGCGATCGCCTCGCGGGTCGGCGCCATGCCCGAGTTCATCCGCGAGGGCTCGACCGGGTTCGTCTTCGACACCCCCGCGCAGCTCACCGACCAGATCCGGCAACTGGCCGGCGACCCCGGGCTCGTCGAGTCGATGGGCCGCGAGGCCCGCGCCGTCACGCTGGCCGAGTACGACCTGAAGGTCGCCGGCGGCCGGCTCGCCCAGGTCTACGACCGCCTGCTCGGCGGACTCCGGGAGGCGGCGGCCTGACATGAACGCCCAGCCCACGCCGATGAAGATCCTGGTCCTGAGCAACCTGTACCCGCCCGACGTCATGGGCGGCTACGAGCTCGGCTGCCGCCAGGCCGTCGAGGCCCTCAAGCGGCTCGGCCACACCGTGCGGGTGCTGACCACGGCCCCGCGCCGGCCGGTCCCGCCCGAGCCCGGCGTGCATCGCGGCCTGCGGCTGACGGAGATCTGGAGCGACTACCTGTTCCAGAAGAGCCATCCGGTCACCGCGCACCTGATGCAGTCCGAGTCGCACCGGATCAACGCCGCGAATGTCCACACGCTCCTGACCGAGATCCGCGAGTTCCAGCCCGACGTGGCGTACCCGTGGATGCTCTCGGGCGTCGGCGGCCTGGGGCTGATGGCGACGCTGGAGTATCTGGGCGTGCCCTGGCTCTGGCACCTGATGGACGACGTCCCTCGCCTGCTCTGCGAGTCGGCCGGCCGGCTCGTGCCCGGGTTCGCCCGCGAGTTCGAGCGGCACCTGGCCGGCGGCCGGTACCTGGCGTGCAGCCAGCAGGTCGTCGACGAGATCGAGCGCGCCGGCGTGCCGCTGGGCGCGAACGTCGAGGTGCTGCCGAACTGGGTCGAGGGGTCTCCGCTGCCCCGCTCACGCCCGTACCGTGAGGGCGGCACGCTCCGCATCGCCACCGCCGCCGGGCTGATCGACCGCCGCATCGAGAAGGGCGTCGACCTGCTCATCGAGGCCGCCGCGCTCCTGGACGCCCGGGGCCGGGGCGACTTCGCCGTCGACATCTACGGCAACGTCGTCGACCCCTGGTTCGCCGAGCGGATCCAGGCCCTGGGCCTGACCGACCGCGTGCGGTTGTGCGGGTCGCGGAGCCAGGCCGAGCTGCGGGCGCTCTACAGCGGGTACGACCTGTTCGCGTTCCCGACCCGCACCCGCGAGCCGTTCGGGTTCGCGGCGCTCGAGGCGGCGGCCGCCGGCTGCGTGCCGGTGATCAGCAGCACCTGCGGCATCGCCGAGTGGTTCATGCACGGCGTGCACCTGATCAAGGCCCCTCGCTCGGTCGAGGGGTTCGCCGACGCCTTCGCCGCCGTCCAGGACGGCCGGATCGACCTCGAGCCGCTGGGCGCCCGGCTGGCCGCCGTGGTGGGCCGCGAGTTCCACCTCGACGTGCTGGCCCCCCGCATCGAGCAGGCCCTGGCCGCCGCCGTTGCCGATCGCCGGCCGTCGCGCGGCACGCCCGACGACGCCTACCGCCTGGCGCTGCTGGCCGAGCGCCTGGCCAAGGTGCTGGTCCAGGAGTCGCTCCGCGCCAGCGCCTGAGGCCAGGTGCCTGCGGAGTCCCGTTCGCCGAACCTGTCCACGAATCGCCCGGAAGGGGAGCGCTCGACCGATGTCCCAGGATCTCGCCTTCTACGACGCCGGCTGCGACAAGCCCCTGGGCCCCCGGGGGCTGATCGTGCCGTTCCGGCGCGTCCTGCGACGGGTGCAACGCCCCTTCTTCCAGCGGCTCGTCGCCATCCTCCAGTCGCACGAGGAGCGGCTCGACACCGCCGATCGCTCGGCCGCCGGCCTCCGCGGTGACGTCGACCGCCTCCAGCGCAGCCACCGCGACCTGGCCGAGCAGTCGCAGGCCGCCCTGAGCTTCGGCTGGGACTACGTCGCGATGACCCGACGGATCGCCGCGCTCGAGGACCGGGTCGAGTCGCTCACCGCACAGCTCGAAGCCCAGCGCGCCGGCACCCCGGGAAATCCCGCCGCCGGCCGCGTCTCGGTGCCCTTCCCCGCCGCACAGGCCCCCAAGGCCGAGGCGTGCTGACGCGACAGGTCGCGGATCGATCTCTATCCCTCGAACGCCTCGCGGAGCGTGCCGACCGATGACTGGCGTGCCCCAATCGAACCGGCCCAGCGGAGCGCCCCGGATGCGCACGCTGGTCGTGCTGTCGTCGTCGAACCAGATGTACTCGGGCATCGGCCGCGCGGTGTTCGCGTTCGTCGACGAGCTGGCCGATCGCGTCGACTTCGAGTTCGCCATCGACGACCTCAAGCCCCGCAACCGCGACCTCGTGCTTGACTTCGCCCGCGATCGCGGCCTGCCCGTCCACCTGGGGCGGGGCCAGACCCACAAGCTGGCCCTCGACCACGACAACGCCGACCTGGGCGACCTGATCGCCGGCGGCGGCTGGGACGTGATCGAGACGGTCTGCTTCGCCAACGCGGCCACCAACCGCACGGTGCTCGACGCCATCGACGACCGCGTGACCCTGGTCTACACCCCGCACGACCAGCCCACCTGGACCGTGCCGATGGGCCCCGCGCAGGCCGAGCACCTGGAGGCCGTGCACCAGGCGATGCTCGAGCGGGCCGATGTGGTCTGCTGCGACTCGCCCCACGAGCGCGACCAGCTCCAGCGCCGGGTGCCCGACCGCAGCCACTGTTCCTTCGTGCCGCTCGGTTGCGACTTCCGCCGCTTCAAGCCGGGGCGCCGTGACCGCCCCGAACAGCTCCTGTTCGTGGGCGACCTGGCCGAGCCCCGCAAGCGGTTCGACCGGGTGCTGGCCGTGCTCGAACGCCTGGTCCGCATCCGGCCCGACGTGAAGCTCGTCGTCATCGGCAACCGCAGCGACTCGGCCCTGGAGCAGATTCCCGCCGCGCTGCGGCCGGTGGTCGAGCTGCGGGGCTACGTGAGCGAGGCCGATCTGCTCGCCGCCTACGCCGGCAGCGCGGGGCTGATGCTCCTGTCGGACTTCGAGGCCTTCGGCGTGCCGATCCTGGAGGCCCTGGCCTGCGGCACGCCCGTGTTCCTCTCCGAGCAGGCCGAGACTCGCAGCCTGTTCGAGGACTGCGCCGGCGCCCGCTTTCTGCCCCCCGACGATCCCGACGAGGTCGCCCGCCACGTCGGCGAGGTGCTCGCCCATCGCGCCGCGGTGGTCGGCTCGGTGCTCGAGGACCGGCCCCGCCTGGAGAGCCGCTTCGGCTGGGATCGCGGCGCGTTCCTCAAGCAGCGGGCCGTCTCCGCCGCCTGGTTCCGCCGCCACTGCTGGTCCGTCCCCGCCACGGCCTGACCCGCAGCCGCGCGATTCAGGGGGTCGCGGCGACGGGCTCCAGTCCGATCGCCCGCGCCAGCGGCTCGCGCGCCAGCCTGGCGACTTCGGCGTGTCCCTCGGGCGTCAGGTGCCCGTCGCGCGGGAACAGCAGCCGGGAGGCATCGGGGCGGTCGCCCAGCCCGGCGGCGATGTCGACGACCGGCACCTCCAGGCCCCAGCCGGCGAGGATCGCGGCCAGCGGGCTCTGGCCGTCAAGGTTCCGATAGGCCGGCGCCGGGCCGATGACCATCACGACCAGGCGTACGCCGCGCGATTCGCACTCGGCCGCGATGGCCCGCACGAGCGATCGGATCCGCCGGACATCGTCGCGGTCGGCGTGCCGGGTGGCGAGCGCGGGGTCGGTCCACCACGGCGGCTCGCCGCCGGTCGCGGCGGCCGATGCCGGGCGGTTGCGGGCCTGACGGATCGACTGCACGGCCCAGTGCACCAGCTTCGACTTCGTGTTCAGCCAGGTCAGGATGTGCCAGGCCGGGCCGGCGGGACGGTAGTAGTCGCGGAGCGGTTGACCGTTGACATCGATGCCGTCGGCGGGGCAGGCGTCGGTGAAGTCGTTGCCGGGGTAGAGGCAGAGCACGACGGCACGCGGCGGCTCGGCCCCCGGGCGGATCACGTCGTGGATCAAGCGGTGCCAGTACTCGAAGACGCCGGTGGCCGCGACCCCGAAGTTCTCGCAGCGCAGCGGCCGGTCTCCGGTGGCCAGCGCCTGCTCCAGACTGGCGACGAAGGTCTGGTCGGTCTCGACCTGCATGGCCTCGGTGAACGAGTCGCCGACGAAGGCGATGCGGTCGGTGCCGGCCGGCGCGGGCGGTCCGGGGTGGGCGCGGTAGCCGAGGGCATTGCTCGTGAACCGGACGGCGAACTCGGGGCTCTCCAGGACGTACGTCGTGTCGGGCCACCACTTCTTGCCGGCCGCGTCGAGCCCCGAGCCGACCCGCCAGCCCTGGGCGTGGACCCAGTACCGCGGCGTCCAGCACCACCGCAGCGCCACCTCGGCGACCAGCCCGCAGGCAGCGAACAGGACGAGATTGGTGGCCACGATCCAGACGAGCTTGCGACCCCGCGACGGCCCGGTGTGGGGGACGAGCGGAGTCGGGCTCGGCGCGGCGGCGTGCGACGGGTTCAACGGCGGGCCCTCCCTGGCCGGGTCTCGGGCCGGACTCTACCGGAGAACGGGGCCCGGGGCCAGCCGCGTCGCCGTCCTGGAAACGAGAGCGGGGCGATCGGTTGCCCGATCGCCCCGTCGTGGTTTGCAGGGTGAGCCCGGGGACAGGCGTCAGGCCTTCGCCGGCACCTCGAACCCGGCGCGGTAGGGCCGGGTGAGCATCGCGTTGGCCTCGGGGTCGTTGACGAACGACTCGGTGGACGAGTCGATCTGGAGCTTGCGGCCGAGCTTGTAGGCGATGTTGCCCAGGTGGCAGTACGCGCTGGAGAGGTGCCCGTCGAGGATCGGGGCGTTCAGGAGCTTGGGATCGCGGGCCTTCACCGCCTTGACGAAGTTGGCGTAGTGATCGCCGCCGGCGTTCCCCCCCGGACCAGGCTCCAGCTTCGACCCCATGAAGGTCTTCCAGGTGGTGTAGCTGGAGATCGCCAGGATGCCCTCGGTACCGTAGAAGATGTCGCCGACGCGGACCCCCAGCTCCTCGTTGGTGCTCAGGCCGCGCACCTCGAACTGGAGCAGGCAGTCGTCGAACTCCAGGTTCACCGTCTGGGTGTTCGGCGTCTCGCCGTCGTCCTTGTAGCCGAAGCGGCCGCCCGAGCTGGAGACGAAGCGGGGGAACTCCTGCTTGTCGAGGCCCCAGCGGGCGAGGTCCATCTGGTGGATGCCCTGGTTCCCCAGGTCGCCGTTGCCGGTGTTCCACATCCAGTGCCAGTTGTAGTGCAACCGGTTCGGGTTGAAGTCCAGCTTCTCGGCCGGCCCGCACCACAGGTCGTAGTCCAGGCCCTCGGGGACCGGCCCGTTGGGCTTCTGGCCGATCGACCCGCGCGGCTTGTAGCAGAGGCCTTTGGCCATGTACACCTTGCCGAGCTTGCCCGAGCGGAGGAACGCGATGGCGTCCTGCATCCCCTTGTGGCTGCGGCACTGGGTCCCCGTCTGTACGATCCGGCCCGTCTTCTCGGCCACATCGACGATTCGCCGCCCCTCGCTCACGTTGTGGCTGACCGGCTTCTCGACGTACACATCCTTGCCCGCCTGGCACGACCAGATGGCCGCCAGCGCGTGCCAATGGTTGGGCGTGGCGATCGAGATGACGTCGACGTCCTTGTCCTCCAGGAGCTGGCGCAGGTCCTGGTAGTACTTCGGCTCGGCTCCATCGTTCTGGGCGGCGACCGTCTTCATCGCGGTGCCGATGACTTTGCGGTCGACGTCGCAGACGGCCACGACCCGGGCGTCCGGCTGCTTGCCGAAGCCCTCGATGTGGTCCATGCCCCGGCCCCGCACGCCGACGACCGCCACGCGGAGCGCATCGTTCGGCTTGGCCTTCTTGCCCTTGGGTGCCTCGTCGTCATCGGCCCGGGCCGAGGGGGTCGCGGCGACCGACGCCAGGCCGGCGGCGAGCACCGACTCCTGCAAGAACCGCCGACGATCGAGCGGAGAGCGCATCGGGAAAGCTCCGGGGAGGGACGGTGGGGAGGGGGTCGCCGGCGGTGACCGATCGGATCGATCGAGCGGTCACCGCCGGGGACGTCGCCCCATCTGAGCCGATCCCGGGAGTCGGGTCAAGCAACTGTGCCGGCGGGCGACCCGTGGTCCTCGGGGGGCTCGGGCACCGCCTCGACCTTGCCCCGCAGCCCGACCCAGAGCAGCGCCAGTACCGGCACGCCGAAGGCGAGCAGGGCCGGCAGGTTCGCCTCGCGCCACGACCGGGGCCAGAGCCGACGGCCCAGGTCGATCACCGAGCCCATCTCGCGGCGGTACGCCGGCTGGCCCGTCTCCGGGTCGACCAGGTAGTCGCCCGCGACGATCTCCACGTCCGGGGCCGCCCCGGCCACCGGCTCCGGCTCGCCGGGCTCCGACCCCGCCTCGGCCCCCTCACGCGCCAGCCACTCGGGCTTGAGGCTCGCGGCGGTCTTCGCGTCGAGCTTCCAGAGCTTGTACTCCTTGCCGTCGGGCCCCTTCACCGGATCGCCGAGCGTGGCGACGGGGGCCGGTGCGGGGGGCAGGTCCTCGGCCGAGTAGTGCGCCATGCTCGGCACGGTGGCGGCGGCCAGGGCGATCAGGATGCCGGCGATCGAGCCGCCGGCGATCAGGCCGCTGGACATGAGCACGGCCGGGCTCGAGTCCGACTCTTCCGCGCTCATCTTCCGGCTCGAATCGACGACCCCGCGGATCAGGCCGCCGATGAAGATCGGCAGCGTGGTCGAGAGCGGCAGGTACACGCCGACCGCGAACGCCAGCGCCGAGACCCCGGTCAACTGCACGACGATGGCCAGGAAGGCCCCCAGCGCCACCAGCACCCAGGGGAGCTTGCCCGTCATGATGCCGTTGATGATCGTGGCGAAGAGCGCCGGCTGCGGCGGGTTGAACTTCGTGACCTCGCCGCCGTCGGCCCGCTTCGTGACGACGCCACCGATGCCCGGGTCGTCGCGGAAGGCGACCTGCCCGCTGGCGGGGTCGACGAAGTACTTGCCCGTCTGGGCCTCGGGCGTGGTCTCGGTCACGCGCCAGACCTTGTACTCCTTGCCCTCGTAGGTCTCCGACTTCATCGCCGCGAGCTGATCGGCCGGGGCGCTCACGCGGGGCAGGTACTCGGGGTCATTGGTGACCACCCGGTTGACGTTGTTCAGCAGCAGGAGCGTGAAGCCGATGACAATGGCCGACGTGACCGCGCCGACCAGGATGGCCCACTGCTGCTTGTACGGGGTGGCCCCGACCAGGTATCCCGTCTTGAGGTCCTGCGAGGTGGTGCCGCCGTTGGACGACGCGATGCAGACGATCGCGGCGATCGAGAGCGCGGCCACCCGGTACTCGGGGCCGATCCAGCCGGTGGCGTAGAAGATCAGGCAGGTCAGCAGCAGGGTTGCGATCGTCATGCCCGAGATCGGGTTCGAGCTCGACCCGATCTCGCCGGTGAGCCGCGAGCTGACCGTCACGAACAGGAACCCGAACAGCAGGATCATGCCCGCGCCCGCCAGCCGCCCGGGGGTGCCGGTCGGGATCAGGTCCGAGCCGCTGATGGCCGCCACCAGGCCGAGCGAGCCCAGCAGGACGACCCACATCGGCAGGTCGCGGGCCTGCCGGCCCAGGCTCTTGCCGCCGGCGGTGGCCCGCAGGTCGCGGAGGCCGCCGGTGATCGAGCTCAGGATCAGCGGCAGGGCCCGCAGCATGCTGATGATGCCGCCGGCGGCCACCGCGCCCGCGCCGATGTACCGGACGTAGGTGCCGCGGATCTCATCGGCCCCCATGTCACGGATCAGCGCCGAGGTCGCCGGCAGCAGCGGCGTGGTCAGTCCCTCGCCGAAGTAGGCGATGGCCGGCACCAGCACCAGCGACGCCAGGATGCCGCCGGCCACCATCACGCCCGAGGTCCGCAGGCCAATGATGTAGCCCACGCCCAGCAACGTCGGCGAGGCCTCCAGGCCCACGACCGCCTTGGTGTAGCCGCGGATGCCCTCGATGGCACGGCCGGGGTACTCCGACCAGAGCCGGAACAGGCCCATGAGCAGCTGGTACCCGAACGCCAGGCCGAAGCCGGTGAACACGGTGCGGGCGCTGGAGCCCCCCTGCTCGCCGGCGATCAGGATCTTGGCGCAGGCCGTGCCCTCGGGATACGAGAGCGTGCCGTGCTGCTTGACGATGAACGGCCGCCGCAGCGGGATCATCATCAGGATGCCCAGGATGCCGCCCAGGACGCTGACCATCATGACCCGAAACGGCTCCATCTCGTAGCCGAGGATCATGAGTGCCGGCATCGTGGCGCCGACGCCGAAGGCGATCGACTCGCCGGCCGAACCGGCCGTCTGGACGATGTTGTTCTCCAGGATCGTCGCCCGCCGCATCCCCGTCAGCTTCGAGAGGCTGCGGAAGATCGTGATCGCCAGCACGGCGACCGGGATCGACGCCGAGACCGTCATGCCGACCTTGAGGAACAGGTACAGCGACGAGGCGCCGAAGACGATGCCGAGCAGCGCCCCCAGGACCACGGCCGAGGGCGTCAGCTCGGGCAGGACCGCCGAGTCGGGAATGTAGGGGCGAAAGCTGCCCGACGGGGCGGGATTCGCGGGCGCGGGCGAGGCGCCGGCGTCGGGGGGCGGCGGCTGAACCGACATGCACGAGCTCTCCGGGCGGCCAGACGGACCGGTCTCGACAGGGCCACCCCGATCCCCCTCGGGCCCGGGCGCCAGGACGCCCCCGGCCCGGAGGGTTCGGGTGCCCTAACGTACCGGCACGCCTCGACGCTCGCCAACCCCCGCCACCCCCTCGCGCCCCCGGCCCCCCGGTCTCCTCCGCACTTCCTCCGGATCGCGACCTCGCCCGCGTTGACACGGTCGGGTCCGGGCGGTATGGTTGTCTCTCCAAGGACGGGCAGGTAGCTCAGTTGGTAGAGCATGCGACTGAAAATCGCAGTGTCGGGAGTTCGACTCTCCCCCTGCCCACTAGACTTTCGACGATCCGGGTGACGGCGGGGTCAGGATGTCGGGCCGCCAGCCCTGGCGCTGAGCCTCGGGTCCCGGCAGCGGCCCAACGCCACCCGCAGTTGGGCACCCTCGACGTCCAGCAGATCCGGACTGCCGTCGGGCCCAGAACGGCTCGCCAGGCTCCCAGTCCCGGCTGGCCGTCTCACGCTGTTGCTCGCACGCGGCCAGGCCCTGGCCTGGCCCGATTTCCGGCAAGCCAGCGCGCCCGGTTGCCACAGCACGGGCCGGTGTTCGATCTGTGCTGGGGGCCGGCTCCTTGTCGAGGGCCAGAGCGCCTGGTGTAGTGTCTCGGGGATCGGCAAGGGTTGGCGCGGCACCGGCCCGCGACGCTGCCAGGGCCACCTCGGGATCCGGCTGCACCGACGGCCCCGACAGGAATGTCAGCCGGAAGCCACCGACTTCCGACGACCGCTCGCGCGGTGTGACTCGGGATTCACCGAGGAGCAAGGGGACGATGGGCACGCTCATCGGGGCAAACGTCCGGACGGGGCGCGCGCCAAGGGCGGCGGGGCTCGTCCTGCTGATCCTCGGCCTGGTCCCGGGGGCACGGCGGGCCGAGGAGCCGGTGGGGACCTCGCCCAACGAGTTCCTCCGGCGGGCGGCGCCGACCTTCGTGGTCGGGACGGCCGGCGACGATCGTTCCGACCGGGAGATCCGCTCCCAGGCCGAGCTCGTCCGCGACCGGTTGTTCCCGATGGCCCGGATCGTCACGGACGACTCCATCGAGGTCGAGCGCGGCCCCGACGCCTGGCCTCCCGGCCCGGTCCTCTACGGCGGGCCGCAGGCCAACCGCCTCCTCGCCAGGCTCGCTCCCGCGCTGCCGTTCGGCCTCGGACGCGGGACGCTCGAGATCGGTGGCCGGCGGTTCCTGGGGGAGGATTACCGCCTGATCGCCGTCGTGCCGGCACGCCCGGCCGACCGGGACGGGCCCGGTTATCCCGACTTCCTGCTCTACGCCGGCACCGGTTCGCCCGGCGTGGCCGAGATCAACGCCGTGCGCCATGGTCCGGAGCCGATCCTGGTGGCCGACGCGTTCGGGAGGCTCTTGACCGGCCGTTGGCGGACCGACGGCGACGGTCGCCCTACGCCCGAGTTCCCGGCCGCCCCCGCCCGGCGCATCGCCTGGCGGCGGCTGGACCGAGAACTCCGGCCGGGAGACGACGGGGCGGGCCTCGCCGTCCGCGTCTGCTTCCCGGCGCCGCTGCCGCCGGCCGACGACGAAGCGCGGGTCCTCGACGCCTGTCTCCGGGGGATCACGGACGCCGCCCGGAGGCTCTCGGTCGGCGGGGCCACCCGGATGGATGTCTATGTCTACCCCGACCGTCGGAGCAAGGCCACGCTGACCGGGAACGACGGAGACGGGCACGCGGACCTCGCCTCGCACTCGCTCCACGTCATCCGCTTCGACCCGTCGCAGGGGGCCGGGCTGGAGCGGCTCGTCGCCCACGAGAGCACGCACCTGCTGACCTATGACCGGTGGGGCGTCGCCGGGACGCCGCTGCTCGGGGAGGGCGTGGCCGTCTGGGTCTCGGGCCAGTACGGCGGCGTGCTGCTGCCCGACTGGCCCGGGCGCCTGCCCGCCGAGGGGCTCGCCGTCGCCGACCTGCTCGGGGTGCGGTTCCGGCAACTGCCCGAGGCCCGGACCTACCCGCTCGCCGGCCTGTTCGTCGAGGCGGCGGTGGCGCAGGTCGGGCTCGACCGCTTCCGGGATCACCTCTACGGGGCCACGGCGGCGACCTGGGACGCCGCCTGCGGCCGTGCGGGAACGACGCCGCAGGACCTGGAGGCGGCCTTCCGCACGGCGCTGACCCGCAAACCCACCCCCTGAAGGCGTACTCCTCCCGCGTCGAGTCGTCGGGGAATCGCGATGGGTCCGGTCGAGGCGGTCACCCTCACGGCCGCCCGAATGGTGGCCATGGTCCTCTGTTCATAAGGTAAGCCCCCGACGTCCAGGCTGGCTGGTCGCAGGACTCCCTCACTCGAGCCGGCTCCCTGGTTCGCGACGCATCGCAGGAAGGCACCGATCGATGGGCGACCGCACGCTGAAGTTCGTCACCGGGGCAGTCGGCTCGCCTGGACCGGCCGTCGTGGGCGACCCGCACTCCGGGGGGCTCGTGGGTCGGATCTGCGCTGGTCTTCGCGTCCCGGTGAAGGGTCCGACGTTTGCCGTCCGGCGCTGCCTGGTGGTGGCCGGGGTGCTGCCGTTCCTCGGCGCGGCCGCTCCCGCGACGGCCGACGGCATCCGCTTCGGGGCCCGGTTCGGCGACCACATGGTGATCCAGCGCGATCGCCCGGTCCGGGTGTGGGGCGAGGCCCCGGGCGGGGCGCGGGTCGAGGTGCAACTCGGGCCCCGCCGCGCGACCGTCGAGGCGGCTGCGGACGGACACTGGGCGACGACGCTGGAGGCGCTGCCGGCCGGCGGGCCGTTCGTCCTGGCGGCCGGGTCGGGCGCCGATCGGGTCGAGGCGGCCGACGTCCTCATCGGCGATGTCTGGCTCTGCTCGGGCCAGTCGAACATGCAGATGACGCTCAAGGAATGCGACGGCGGTCCCGAGGCCGCCGCCGGCGCCGGCACGCTCGCGAACCTGCGCCTCGCCTCGGTGGGTCGCCGCCCCAGCGCCGCCCCGGAGTCCGGGGGCGAGGTCCGCTGGCGGGTCGCCGCGTCCGAGTCCGCCAGCGACTTCTCGGCGGTCGGATTCTGGTTCGCGGCCCGGCTCCTGGCCGATCCCACGCTCCGGGACGTCCCGATCGGCGTCATCGACGCCTCCTTCGGAGGAACCCTGTGCGAGGCCTGGGTGCCCCGGGAGGCCCTGGCTGGTTTCGCGCGCGAGGAGCTGCGTGATTCGATGTTCGGCATCGGGCCGTCGGCGCTGTTCAACGGCATGATCGCCCCGCTGGGGCGTGCCCCGATCACGGGTGTGGTCTGGTATCAGGGCGAGGGCAACTCGGACCGGCCCGACACCTATCCGAAGCTCCTGGCCGCCCTCTTCGCCTCGTGGCGGAGCCGGTTCGAGACCCCGGACCTGCCGTTTCTGGTCGTCCAGTTGCCGGACTTCGCGCCGGGGTGGGGAGGCGTGTCGTGGGCCTGGATCCGCGAGGCCCAGGCCTCGGCCGTCCGGGCCACACCGCACGCCTCCCTGGTGGTCGGGATCGACACCAACGACGGGAGCGACCTGCATCCCCGTCCGAAGCGTGCGATCGGCGAGCGGGCCGCCCTGCTGGCGCTCCACGACGTGTACGGGCGGCCGGTGATCGCGCGCGGCCCGGAGTTCCGGGAGGCCAGGGCCGAGGGCGACGCGCTGCGCGTGCGGTTCGAGAGCCTCGGAGACGGGCTGGCATCCCGCGACGGCGGCCCGATCCGGGGCTTCGCGGTGGCGGGGGCAGACGGCCGCTCGCGTTTCGCCGATGCCGTCATCGATGGGGACTCGATCGTGCTGCGCTCCGGGGCCGTGCCCGCCCCCCTGACGGTCCGGTATGCCTGGTCCGGGGCCCCGGGCGCGAACCTCGTCAACCGCTCCGGGCTCCCGGCCGCGCCGTTCCGGACGGACTCGTCGGGCGCGCTCGATGCCGACCTCCAGCGGCAACCCGTCAGCCGCCTGGTCCAGACGAAGGCCTACGAGGCGACGATCGGGGGCAACGGCATGGTCACGAGCCTGGTCGTCGGGGGCAAGCAGTTCCTCGCGAACGACCCGGGCTGGGGGGGCGGCACGACCCTCACCGGCGGCTGGGCGCCCCGCAACCTGGCCGAGATCCACGAGCCCGGCCCGGGCTGCCTCTCGGCCCGCGACGCCGACGTGAGCTTCTTGCAGGAGTTCGGCGCTCGCCGCCTGGACTGGACCGTGGCGCACCGGGGCAAGGACGAGATCCGGCTCCGGATCGCCCTGCACCCGAAGGTCGTCGTCCAGCGTCGGGGCGAGGGCGGGCCGGTCGAGTTGCGCCGGGACACGGCGACCGTGGTCGTGACCGGCGTGGACCTCGTGAGTGACACCGAGGGCGGCCCCCTGCTGGAGGCGATCATCGGCGGTCCCGGATCGAAGCGGCTGGCCCTGTCGATCGGGGAACCCGAGAGCCGCTGACCGACGTTGTGCAACCGATGCTTCGAGCCGTTGCGTGGTCGCGTGGCGCCGCCGCCGGATCAGTCGTCGCGGCGGAGGGGGGCGATGGCGCGGAGCGCGGCGGGCAGCGTCGACATCTTGGGCCAGCGGTTCTGAGGGCGTTTGGCCAGGGTCTTGTCGATGATGGCGCAGAGCTCGGGCGGCAGCTTGGGGGCCACCTGGGCCAGCGGGGTCGGATCCTGGTTGAGCCGCTGCTGCATGACGGCCATGGCGTTGCGCGGGTCGCCGTCGTAGGGCAGCTTGCCGCCGGTGAGGAACTCGAACGCGGTGGCGCCGAAGGCGAAGATGTCGATGCGCTCGTCGGTCGCCTCGCGGCGGACCAGCTCGGGGGCCATGTAGGTGAGGGTGCCGGTGCGGTTGCCGGGCCGGTGGAACTCGGGCGTGTTGGGCACGGCCAGGCCGAAGTCGATGACCTTGACCTGGTCCTCGCGGTCGACGAGCAGGTTCTTGGGTCCGACGTCGCGGTGGATGAAGCCGGCGGCGTGCACGGCGGCCAGCCCTTCGGCGGCCTGGGCGAGCAGCTCGAGCTTGGTGGGCAGGTCGAGCACCCGCGACTGCCGCGCCAGCGTCAGGCTCACGCCGTCGACGAACTCCATCAGGATGAAGTGCTCGCCGCCGGTCGTGTACCCGTGCTCCAGGGTGCGCACGACGTGCGGGTGCACCAGCTTCAGGCCGATCTGGCCCTCGGACTCGCGGCCGGTGGCCGAGGCGCGGGCGCCGGCGGCGGCGGCCTTGGGCACGTCCTGCACCTTGAGGCAGACGACCCGGCCCGACTGATTGTCGACGGCCCGGTAGACCTTCGACATGCTCCCCTGCCCGGTCTCGGCCACGATCGTGAACCGACGGGAGAGGTTCACCTTCGGGCCGCGCGGCCTGGGCCGGGCCCCGGTGGTCGTGCCGCCGGCGCCGGGCTTTGACTCCTTGCCGAAGAGCCAACCGAACATGGTGATGCTGCTCCACGCCACCACGCGGCGCCGGGGGAACCGACGTCCGGGGACGACCCTGGGCGAGTTGACTGCGACGACCCCAGCCTCGCACGGCCGGATGGATCACCTGCGGGATGACGGGGGTGACCCACCACACATTATACGCCCCGCCCGCGCCGTCGTGACAATCCGGCCCCAAACCCGCACGGGCTTCCCCATGCGACTGCAATCGCCGTGCCGAGGTTATCGGGCCTAAGGTTCGAATTGCCAGACGGTTGGGTCAAGGCGGCCTTGTCGGTCGCCGGGGCCGGGGGTCGGCGCCGCGAGGGAGTGATCGTTCCCGGCGGCGGGCCCCCTGGGGGGAATCGCACCGGATTTTGCGGATCGTGGCCCGCAACCGGGGCGAGATCGTCGGGCCTGGCCCGGTCGGGTCGGCCGCGCCGGCGTGAGGATTTGCTCGCCCGCGCCGGCGACGGTACGATCGGGGCCAATCCCTGTGCCCCGGGACGGCAGTGTCGGGGCTCCCGACGGCGGGCGCCGCCTGCGGCGCCCGGACCGGACCGAAGGCCGCACCGATGAAATCGCTCAAAGGCCAGTTTCTCGTCGCGACCCCGCAGCTCGACGACTCGAACTTCCGCCACGCCGTGATCCTGATGTTCGAGCACGGCGCCGAGGGGGCAGCCGGGGTGGTGATCAACCGGCCCATGGACGCGTCGATCTCCGACATCGCCGGCCAGGTGCTCGACGAGGAGTTCGACTGGGACAAGACGATCCACCTGGGCGGCCCGGTGCCGGGCCCGCTCATGATCCTGCACACCGAGGCCGACCTGGCCGACCAGGAGATCCTGCCGGGCGTCTTCAGCACGGTCGAGGCCGAGAAGGTGCGGGTCCTGATCCGCGACCGGATCGAGCCCAGCCTGATCGTCGCCAACTACTCGGGCTGGGGCCCCGGCCAGCTCGAATCGGAGCTGAAGCGGAACTCGTGGCTCAGTCTGCCTGCCGGCTCCGAGCAGGTCTTCGGCGACGAGCGGCTCGCGCTCTGGGACACCTTCGTCCGTCAGATCCGAGGCCGCGACCTCGACAGCCTGCTCCGCATCAAGGAAGTGCCGCCCGACCCCTCGCTGAACTGACGACAGCGCGGGGCGGGCGGACCGGGTGTTGCGGGCGGACGGCCGGGGCTCGACGCCCTCAGCGCTTGAGGTCGGCGGGCTTGACGCCCTTGCGGTAGGTGCCGATGCCGATCGGGCTCGGCTCGTAGGGGCCGACGAGGTCGACGTTGCTCTTCGCCGGGATCTGGTCCTCGCGGCCGACGGCCCAGAGGCAGGCGTTGACCAGCAGGCGGCGGACGCCGGCGTTCTGGAAGTCGCCGTTGTGGCCCAGGGTGGTCGTGAAGATCCGCGCCGGCTTGCCGGCCGAGCCGGTGTACGTCTTGGTCCAGGCGATCGGCTGGGTGCCCTTGTCGGGCAGCGGCGGGTCGTTGGGCTTCATGCCGGTCAGCACCACGCCGGTGACCAGCGGCTCGCTGTCGCCGCTGAGGGTCGTGACCTCGTAGACGTCCGACGGGCCCCAGAGGTCGGTCACGCCGCGGACGATCGGGTGGTCGGCCCGCTCGGGGACCACGATGCCGCGGGTGCTCTGGGTCTGGTGGCCGCCGAAGTGGTTGATCCAGGTCTCGCCCAGCACCAACCGGCCGAAGCCGCCCTTCGGGTCCTTGCTGGTCCAGGTGTACTTCGCATAGGGGCTGTCGGACTTGCCGTAGTTGAAGGCGTGCGTCGAGGTGCGCAGGGCGACGATCGGGCGGCCCGACTCGGCGTAGTCGACGATGTGCTTCATCTGGGCGTCGGGCAGGTTCCGGAACCGCGCGAACAGGACCAGCAGGTCGGCCTTGTCGAGCGCCTCCAGGCCGGGGATGTTGTCCTGCTGGCCGGGGTTGATCGTGCCGTCCTTCGGGTCGACGGCGAAGAGCACGGTGCACTTGAAGCCGTGGCGCTCGGCGAGGACCTTCGCCAGGGCGGGGATCAGCTCCTCGGAGCGGTACTCGTCGTCGGCGGCGATCAGCACCGCGTGCTTGCCCTGGCCGGGGCCCTCGCGGCCCTCGAAGACGACCCAGGGGTCCTGGGCGCGGGCCGTGCTGGCGAGCAGCGCCAGGGCGAGCAGGCCAAGGCGGATCGAGGCGGTTCGCATCGCGGCTCCTTCGGGGCAGGTGGCAACGGGAGAGGGATTCGATCCGGTCGCGGGCTCAGCGCCCGGAGATCACCCGGAACTCGGCGGCCGAGCCGGCCGGCTTGCCGACCTCGACCCGCACGATCGGCGCCCGCCGCTTGCCGGGCTCGACCTTCAGGATCAGGGCGTGGCGGCCGGCGGTCAGCTCCTGGGTGAGCTCGGTGGTCGCGGCGGGCAGCGGCGTCTTGTCGACCCAGGCGGTGACACCGTCGGCGGCGTCGAGCGTGAACCGCACCGGGCCGGGCCGGGTGACGTCAATCTCGCCCCGCAGGTACAGCGCCGCACCGGGGGCCCGGGCGGCCACCTCGTCGAGCGACAGGCTGCCGTCGACGCGGGCGTAGATCGGCAGCCACTTGTCGGCCGACCTCTCCAGGACCAGCGCCTCGGCGCCCTCGGGCAACTGCTTGGTGTACTGCCAGCGCTGGAAGGTCGGCGTGGAGCGCACGGCGTACGGGCCGGGCTTGCCGAGCTCGCCCAGGAACCGGACCAGGTCGACCAGCTCCTGGTGGGTCATGAGGTTCGTGAGGCCCTTGGGCATGAGCGAGCCGCCGGGGCGGCTCTCCTCGACCTCGCCGGCCGGGATCGTGCGGGTCTCGCCGCTGGCCTCCTTCAGCACCAGCCGTTGCTCGTCCTTGTCGGCGACGATGCCCTGGTAGATCTGCCCATCGGTCGTCTGCACGACGAGGGTGACGTATTCCTCCTTGATCGACTGATCGGGGAGCAGGAGGTTGTTGACGATGTAGTCGTAGGGGGAGCTGGCGCCCAGGCCGCTGAGCTCGGGCCCGACGCCGCCGCCGGCGCCGGCCAGGGCGTGGCACTGGGTGCAGTTGAGATCGGCGCGACGGAACACGGCCTCGCCACGGACCGGGTCGCCCTGGGCCTGGACCTCGGCGATCAGGGCGGCCATCTCGGCCTCGGTGAGCGGCTTGACCTCGGCGTCCAGGCCGGCGGCCGCGCTCAGGGCGCTGACGAGCGTCGCGTCGGCGCGGCCGAGAGCGTAGACGGCGCGCAGGGCCCGCTTGGCGGCGTCGGGCGGGAGCTTCGGGTCGGCGGCGGTCAGACCGGCGGCGAGCAGGTCGGCGCCCCCCTGGCGGTTCAGGAACGCGGCGACCAGGGGGGTCGGGTCGGCGTCGCCCTGGAGCTCGGCGAGCAGTCGGATCGCGCGGTCGCGGGCGGCCTCGGGCTCGGAGCGTGCGATCGCGGCGACGGCCAGGGCCCGGGTGGCCCAGGGGCGGTCGGCCGCGGCCAGCGCCTCGATCGCCGCGCGGCCGGGGTCGCCCAGGTTCCCGAGCGCCTCCAGCGCCGCGGCCAGGGCGGCCGGCGTGGCTCCGTGCGCCTCAGCCCGGGCCCGGATCACCGGCACGGCCTCGGGGACGGCCCAGAGGCCAGCCAGGCGGATGGCCGCCAACCGGGTCGGCTCATTCACGTCGGTCCGGATCAGGCCGAGCACGCCGGCGAGGTCGCCCTCGGGCGTGACCTTGCGGTTGCGGGTGGCCTCGGCCAGGGCTTCGAGCACCTGGAGCCGCACCTTCGGGCGGGCCTTCTTTTCGAGTGCCATGGCGTACAGGTAGCCCAGGTCGGCAGCCGTGCCGCGCCGGCCGATCATCTCGATGACCGCCCCCTGCCGCTCCTCGGGCACCTTGCCCCCCTTGAGCAGGCGCACCATGGCGCTGTCCTGGGCCATCGCGGCGGGGGCGGAGCCGGCGAACAGGAGCAGGGTCAGGGTCACGAGCCGGCGCCCGATCCGGGCGCGTGCCGTCGTGGTCTGAAGCATGGAGCGAGGTCCTGAGCTCGAAAGCGACGGCCCGG
>CAZUZD010000059.1:0-24328 GCA_964624465.1 uncultured Isosphaeraceae bacterium | reverse complement strand
GCCCACGTCCTCGACACCTTCCCCGTCGTCCGCACGCGCGACGAAGCCACCCACGGCTCCTACCGCACCGCCCACACCATCCTCGACCTCCACTCCCGCCTCACCGCCGCCACCCAGTCCGGTACCCCCTACGTCTCCTCCCTCGACCCACCCCGGCTTGATCCCGGTCTGAACCACCCCCACCGCCCAGGACCCGGCTGAAGGGCCGGTTCGCCTTCCCCGAGGTCCTGGGGTGTCCGAAAGGTCGACCTCCCAGCAACGGTGAGGTTCATTGTGGGTCAGAGCGCCCCCAGCCTCGGGTTGGACGGGTGATCGGACCACCGTGGGGCCCTGGAAACGGTTCGAGTGCTCCGGCGATGGCCGCGCCGGACACTTGTCGGCTTGCAGGCTGCTGCACTAAAGTGTAAGGAGCTATCTATCGAATTGAGTGTCTGTCCCCAGGGCCCAAACCCCAATGGTTGACGTGCTGCGTCGGAACCACGTCACGGTCGAGGGCCCCTCGCACTCGGCTGGCACGCTGGTCTTCGCGCACGGGTTCGGCACCGACCAGACCGCCTGGTCGGCCGTAGCGGAGAGCTTCCGCGAGCAGTACCGCGTCGTCCGCTTCGATCATGTCGGAGCCGGCCGGAGCGACCCCGAGGCGTTCAGCCCGAACCGGTACACCGGGCCCGAGGCGTACGCCGACGACCTGCTGGAGATCCTCGACGCGCTGACCATTCGCGACGCGGTCCTGGTGGCGCACTCGATGAGCGGCATGATCGGCGTTGTGGCGGCGACCCGCCGGCCGGGGTGCTTCAGCAAGCTCATCCTGGTCGGGGCCTCGGCCCGGTACCTCGACGAGCCCGAGACCGGATACCGCGGCGGCTTCAATCGGGCCGACCTCGACGTCCTGTACCGGGCGATGGAGACGCACTATTACGCCTGGGCCAGCGGGTTCGCTCGCCACATGATGGCCAATCCGGACCAGCCCGACCTGGGGACGGAGTTCGCGGCGACTCTGGCCGCCATCCGGCCCGACATCGCGCTGACGGTCCTCCGCCACATCTTCGAGTCGGACCTTCGGGACCTGCTCCCCCTGGTCCGGCAGCCCACCCTGGTCGTCCAGACCCGCCAGGACCATGCCGTCCCGATCGAGGCAGCCGAGGAGCTAGCCCGCCGACTGCCTGACGGCCGGCTGGTCGTGATCGACGCCGAAGGGCATTTGCCTCACCTCAGCGCCGCCGATGAAGTGGTCGCGGCGATTCGTAGCTTCCTTTGACGGTAGGTCGTTCGATGCCGATCGACTGGGACCAGCAGTTCATCGACTTCGCGCTGGCGCTGCCGACCCTGCGGTCGGAGGGCGACCCCGCCGGCTTCCCTGAGCGGCTGGTCGCGCTGCTGCACCGGCAGGTGGGGGCCCGCGAGGTGGTGCTGGTGCGCCTGGTGGACTGGCTGACGGTCCGCGCCGTGGCCTCATCGCCCGCCGGGGCACCGGCCCCGCCCGAACCGCCGTTGCGGCTGCGGCGGCTGATCGACGAGGGGGACGTGGTCCTGGAGCCGGGCCTCGTGGGGGACGTGACCGCCTGGCTGCCGGCGGCCGTCGAGGGCTTCGCCGGGCTGGTCCGGCTCGTGATCCCGGCGAAGCGGGCAGCCGAGTCCGGACTTGCCACGTTCCTGGGCCGCGCTCGCACCCTGGTGGTCGAGGCCCTCCGCCACGAACAGGAGCGGGAGGACTTCGCCAACCTGGGCAGCCGCTTCGAGGCGATCCTGTCGACCGTGCCCCAGGCCCTGGTCTACATCAGCGACAACGGCCGCGAGACCTGGCTGAACCGGCAGGCGGCCGGGCTCCTGGGCCTGGGGGTGGCCTGCCAGGTGCCCTCGCTGATCGGCCAGGCAATGACGCGGCTGCGGCGAACCGCGACCAACGCCACCGAGATCGAGCGGGTCGGGACCGAGCTGTTCGCCAACCCCGACGGCTCGATCCGGGGCTGGCTCTGGCAGTACGGTGATCCGATCGAGCGAGTGCTCGGGGTTGATGCTGAGCCCATCGATGTCGGCGGCCGGCGTGGCCGACTCTGGGTCTTCACCGACGTGACCGTGTCGCAGCGGGCGGGAGCCGAACTGGAGCGGCTCAACCACGAGCTGACCCGGTCCGAGTCGCTGTTTCGCGGGACATTTGAAGGCTCGTCGATCGGCAAGCTCCTGGTGAACGAGGACGGCTCCATCATCCGGGTGAACCCCGCACTCTGCGACCTGCTCGGGTACTCCAAGGATGAGCTGCTGAGCCGGACCCTCGCCGAGATCACGAGCCCCGAAGCCCGAGAGTCGTCGCGCGCGGCCTTTGCAGCGCTGTGGCGCGGGGAGATCAACCAGGTCCAGCTCGAGACGCCGTACCTGCACCGCGATGGCCATCCGGTCTGGGCGATCCTCTCTGGTACGGTCATCCCCGCCGCCGAGGGCCAGCCCGCATCCGCGATCGCCCAGATTCAGGACATCTCCCAGCGGCGGGCGGCCGAGGAGCACCAGCGGCAGAGCGAGGCGCTGCTGGCGACCACACTGGACACGCTGCCGGTGCCGGCGTTCGTCAAGGACCTCGACGGCCGGTACACGCGAGTCAACGCCGCGTTCGCCGCCCGTCGCGGCCTGGCCGAGGCCGAGATCCTGGGCCGGACCGACGCCGAGCTGTTCCCGGAGCACGCGGCCCGCAACCGCGAACTGGATGCCCGGGCCCTGGCTGCGGACGGGCCGCTGGAGGTGGAGCTGGACGTGGCCACGGTCGACGGGCCCCGGCACGTGATCGTGCGCAAGGTGCCGCTCCGCAACGCCGACGCCCGGCCGATCGGCGTGCTGAGCGTGTCCACCGATATCACCGAGCGGAAGCAGATCGAGACCGAGCTGGAGCAGAGCCGCGAGCGCTACCGCACTGTGGTCGACGACCTGACCGAGCTGGTCACCCGGTACACGCCCGACGGGACCGTGACTTACGTCAACGCGGTGTTCTGTGAGTATTTCGGGGTTGCCGCGGACGCCGTGCTGGGCCGCAACTTGGCGCCGGTCATGCACCCCGAGGACCTCGATCGGGTCCGGGCGGAGCTCGCCCGCCTCGGACCCGAGCGGCCGACGATCCAGATCACCAACCGGGTGATCGACGCCCGCGGCCAGACCCGCTGGCTGGAGTCGGTCAACCGGGCCCTGCTCGATGACGATGGGCGAGTCGTCGAGATCCAGGCGGTGGCGCGCGACGTCACGACCCAGCGTCTGCACGACTTGCACCTGGAATCGATGAGCGAGCGGCTCCGGCTGGCAAACGAGGCCGGCGGCATCGGCACCTGGGTCTGGAACTTCGCCGACGAGTCGGTGGAGTGGGATGACCGCCTCCTGGACTGGTACGAGGCCCCCGACTCGGTGCGGAATTCGGGCGTCACCTATGCCTTCTGGCGCTCGAAGGTGCTCGCCGAGGACCGGCCCCAGCTCGAGGCCAACATCCTGCGATCGCGCGAAACCGGCTCCCCGCTGGACGAGACCTTCCGGATCGTGAATGCCGACGGTTCGTGGCGCTGGATCGCCTGCACCGGGGTGATCGAGCGGGATCTGGGGGGCCAGGCGACCCGGATGGTCGGGACTAACCGCGACGTGACGACCCAGATCGAGCAGGAGCGGTTCCGGGAGCGCGCCCAGTCGCTGGCCGAGGCGGCCAACGAGGCCAAGAGCCGGTTCCTGGCCCACATGAGCCACGAGATTCGCACGCCGGCCGGTGCCGTCATCGGCTACGCCGACATGCTCCTCGATCCTAACCTGCCCCCCGAGGCGGAGCTCTCGGCCATCCAGTCGATCCGCCGCAACGGGGCGCACCTGCTGCGGATCCTCGATGACATCCTCGACCTGGCCAAGGTGGAGGCCGGCAAGGTCGTGCTGGAGCCGTCGACCTATGCGCCCTGGCAGCTGATCCAGGAGATGCGGTCGCTGCTGCAGGTGCGGGCCGACGAGCGCGCGATCCGGCTGGAGTGCCGGGCGGCGACGTCGCTGCCCGGGCGGGTGCTCGTCGACCCCACCCGGCTCCGCCAGGTGCTGATCAACCTGGTCGGCAATGCCCTGAAGTTCAGCCAGCCGGGCGGTATGGTGCAGGTCGAGATCGGAGCCGAGGCCGGCCCGGACGGGCGGCCGGGGACGCTGACCCTGGCCGTGGCCGACCAGGGCATCGGCATGACGACCGAGCAGCTGGGCCGGCTGTTTCAGCCGTTCGAGCAGGCCGACAGCTCGACGACCCGGCGCTTCGGCGGCACCGGGCTGGGCCTGAGCATCACGCAGGGTCTGGTCGGCCTGATGGGCGGGACGATCGGCGTCGAGAGCACGCCCGAAGTCGGCAGCCGGTTCGTGGTGCGGCTGCCGTTGCTGGCCCCCCCGGGCCCCGCTCCGGCCTGGGTGACCTCCGAGGTACTCAATCGCGCCCAGGTCATCACCGACGCTCCCAACGGGGGCCCGGCGGCCCCTGGCCTCGACCCGGCCGCGCGGGTCCTGCTGGCCGACGACAGCGACGACAATTGCCGCGTGATTCGGTATTACCTCGGCCAGCTCGGGCTCGCCCAGCTTGACGTGGTCCACGACGGTCGGATGGCTGTGGCGGCGGCGCTGCGGGACCGACCGGACGTGGTGCTGATGGACATGGAGATGCCCGAGCTCGATGGCTATGCCGCCACCCGGGCCCTACGCCGCTCCGGCTACGACCGGCCGATCGTGGCGCTGACGGCGCACGCGATGCAGCAGGACCGCGATCGCTCGCTGGAAGCCGGCTGCGACGAGCACCTGACCAAGCCGATCGACGTGACGGCCCTGGCGACGGCCCTGGCCAGGTTCCTCGCCACTCCCGGCCGCCGCCTCCCGGGGCCACAGCCGGAGTGGCCGCCGGTCGGGTCTCCGGATGCGGCGGTGGCGGCCATCACGCCGGAATGCGGGGACGACCCGGAGTTCCTGGAGCTGGTTCAGGCGTTCGTCGCTGGGCTACCCGAAGTGATCGCCGACCTGACCAGGGCAGTGGCCCGGGGCGACCTGACCCGAGCCGCCGAGCGGGCGCACCAGCTCCGCGGCAGCGGCGGCATGTATGGCTACGCGGCCCTGAGCACCTCGGCCGGCCGGCTCGAGGACGCGATCCGCGCCGGCCAGTATCCGCAACAGGTTGAGACGCTGGCCGCCGAGCTCGCGGCCCTGTTGCCTCGGATCGAGCTCGGCCTGAAGGGGCCCGGCTGACCTCCCCTTCCGCGGATCAAGGTTTCGGCCCTTCGGCCTCCAGCCGCTGTCACGCCGGGGAGTGACGGACCTGGGACCGCGGCCTCCGGCACCGGTTTCGGCGACGCGAACCCACAGGACGGCGTGGCGAAGCACCCCCAGCGGGCCGGTGACCACTACACCGCCTTGGCTCATGGCCGGTCTGCTTAGCGGTGGGCCAGGTGCGAGGCCCGGCGGATCATCCATCACGACTGCGGTCGCCAGGTCGGGGAGGTCGTCGACGCAGGGTGTTCCGGGGGGATCGCCTCCGGGAACGATCGCTCGATCAGGACCCGGCCGCTGCCGAGTGCAAGTATCTGCAGAGCATCGTGTAGAGGCCGGCGGCGGGGACGGGTTTGGCGAGGTAGTCGGTGCAGCCGGCCTGGAGGCAGCGCTGGCGGTCCTCGGGCATGGCGTGGGCCGTCAGCGCGATGATCGGGCCGGCGTATCCGGCCGCGCGAAGTTGTTGGGTGGCGCAGTAGCCGTCGACCTCGGGCATCTGCATGTCCATCAAGATCGCATCGAACGAGCGGGCCAGGCCTTGCTCAACGGCCTGACGGCCGTTCTCGGCCATGATCACCTCCAGGCCGGTGGGCCGGAGGTGATAGTTCAGGATCAGGCGGTTGTCGGGGTTGTCGTCGGCCAGCAGCAGCCGACCCTGGAGCCGCGGCGCGGACGGACGGGTCCGGGTGTTTGCCGGGGCGTCGGCGGGCTCCGACTCCGCGTCGGCGGGGGGCATGGTCCAGGCAGCGTCCGGCTCGGAGGATTGGCAGGGAAGCGTCATCGTGAACCGGCTGCCGACACCGGGCTGGCTCTGGACCGCGATCGCGCCGCCCATCAGCTCGATGAGCTGGCTGGCGATGTTCAGACCCAGGCCAGTCCCACCGTACTTGCGGGTGGTGGTGTTGTCCCCCTGCTCGAACGGATTGAAGATCCGGGCGGCCTGCGCCGCGTTGATCCCGATGCCGGTGTCCTCGACGCTGTACCGCAGCTCGATCCCCGCGCCAGCCTGGGCATGCACCGCCTCGACCCGGACCGCCACCGAGCCGCCGACCTGGGTGAACTTGACGGCGTTATTCACCAGGTTCAGCAGCACCTGATGCGTCAGGGTCGGGTCCATCCGGCACCGAGCCGGCAGCGGTCCGGTGGCCACTGTCGTCAGGGTCACGCCCTTCTCGGAGGCGTGCAGCCGCTGGGTGGCTGCGACCTCGAGTGCCAGCCGCCACGGGCAGTAGTCCACCCACTCCGGGTCGAACTTGCCGGCCTCGATCTTCGAGAGGTCGAGCACCGAGCCAACGATCTGGAGCAGGTGGCGGCAATTGCGGCTGATCGCCTGCACATTCTCGGCCGGTGTGCCCGGGAGGTTCTCGAGGATCTCGGAGTGGCCCAGGATCGCCGCCAGGGGGGTGCGAATCTCATGGCTCATGTTGGCCAGGAACCGGCTCTTGGCCAGGCTCGCGAGTTCGGCAGCCTCCCTGGCCTGCTGCATCTGCTCCTCGATGTGCTTCTTCTGCGTGATGTCGCGCTGGACCGCCACCCAGTGCGTGTACCAGCCGTTCGCGTCGGCGACCGGCCAGATGACCATCTCGACCCAGAACTCGGAGCCATCCTTGCGATAGTCCTTCAACTCGGCCCGGATCGGCTCCCAGTGGGAGAGGGCCGCGCGGATGCGGTCGAGCGTGCCGCGGTCCGTGCCAGGACCTTGGAGCATCCGAGGATTCCTGCCCCGGACCTCGTCGAGCGAGTAGCCGGTGACCTCGGAGAAGGCCCGGTTGGCATAGACGATCCGCGGACCGGGCTCGTCGATCGGCTCGGCCTCCGTGATCAGCACCGGCTCGAGGGACTGCTCGACGGCCATCTCCAGGAAGCGGAGCCGGGCATCCTCCTGCCGTTGCCGGGTCAAGTCGGTCAGGATCAGGGTGAAACCCATTGGTACGCCGGCAGCGTCGACGTCGCAATCGATCCGGGCCCGGACCAGGTGGCGCGTCGCCCCGGGTACCGCTCCAACGAGTCGGGACTCTCCGGTCCAGCTTGAGGCGTGGGTCCGGACGAGCTCGTCCGTGGTCGGGGGCCGCCGCTTGCCGGCGCAGATCGCGTCGATCGTGCTCGGGGGCTGGCCGTCGAAAAGCCGGCCGAAGGCAAGATTGGCATGGAGGATGTGGCCGTCCGGGTCGGACAGCGCCACCCCTTCCTCGAGTCTCTCGAGAGCGGCCGCCAGCAACGGGAGGGAGGATCCATGCGCAGCGGTCATCGCGGCGGCCCGGGGCGGTTCCGACGACACTGTGTTCGCTCCCGACCGGGTGCGGCGAGTCGGTGGGCCCCGGCGCCCGAGCCGGCCAGTTCTGCCAAATATCAACAATGGCAAAATAGCTGATCCAGTCGCACAAGGAAAGCAGCCATGTCCGCCGTTTCCACGGGACCTGCCGTGCTCACGACCGGGTTCCGGCGGATGACACCCGGCGACGAGCGTCTCCGCATCAGGGCATCGCAGCTGCAAGTCTGGCGGCTTGCCGATACGAGCTCGCCGCCCTGAGTCCGCCCAGGGCGGCCGACGCCACCTGCAGCAATGGCTCACTACCTTGACACCGGGGTACCGTCCTTCGACGATGATCCCGGCTTTGGTCCAGCCTGCACCCCGATCCGGATCGTCTCGAGACTGGTCTGCATGAGACTCCGACCCACACCCCTCTGGCGATCCCAGCTCGCAGGCCGCCCACTCCTGGTGACGGCCTTGGTGCTGCTTGTCGGGCTGTCGGGCGGAAGGGCCTCAGGTTTCTCGGTGTCGACAGCCAAAGACCCGGCGGAGCACGCCAGGCTCTGCCGGTGCACGGCCTGCCGCAGAGCCTCCTGCTGCTGCGGCCGCAAGCCGTCCTCGCCCTCCGCGCCGCCGGCCTCGGCCGACAGTGCGCAGGCAACTACGGCGGGTATCGGATCCTCGCCCTGCCTTGCCGCCCGGCCCTGCGGTGAGCAAGGGATCCCATCGGCCCGAACAGCTGGCTCCATGGGCAAGGCCAACTGGGACTTCGCGCGCTGGTCCCCGGGGCGACTCGAGGAGAACCGGCTCGCTGTCGACCGGTTCCGCCACCCCCTCCCTTCCCAGCGGCCGTCACGGCTCGAACGGCCTCCTCGGCTGGATGCTCCGGCCTGATCCCAGGTCAATTCGCACGACCCGACGTCGCCCCCCCCTGAAGTCGCAGTGCGACCCAGGTGCGAGAGGTCCCGTCGATCGGCACGCCATTACCCGGCAGACGCTCACCCCGGCCCGACGGCCAGCGGTGCTGCGCTGGCCTGCGTGCGCGAGCATCCATCCTTCACGGAGCCATCCCCATGCTCATGATCCGCCGACGCGCCTTCACCCTCATCGAGCTGCTGGTGGTCATCGCCATCATCGGAGTCCTGATCGCCCTGCTGCTGCCTGCCGTGCAGTCCGCCCGCGAGGCGGCCCGCCGCATGCAGTGCACGAACAACCTCAAGCAGGTCGGCATCGCGCTTCACAACTATCACGGCACCCTGAACAGCTTCCCGGTCGGTTTCCTGTTCCCCGGCCGGCCGAACCCGAGCGGGGCGAGCCCGCTGGGGATCCCCGACCTGCACTGGCGGTGGTCGGTCCTGGCCCAGCTCACGCCCTACATGGAGCAGTCGGCGGCGTACAACGCCGTGAACTTCGACTGGCCGATCGCCCCCGGGTCCGGGGCTTCGGGTCCGTTCGCAGGCTTTCCTGCATTCCGCCCGTTCCCGGTCCACTTCACCGCGATGACCCTGAAGGTCGCGTTCTTCGTGTGCCCGAGCGACGGCTCGACGGCCCGGGTGACCACGCCCGACGGCAGCGCCACGTTTGGCCCCACCAACTACCACTTCTCGACCGGTAGCGGCCAGCCGGGCAGCGGCCGACCCGGCGACGCGGGCGACCCCCGCACCCGGGCGGTCGAGGCCGACGGCGTCTTCATCCTCGGGCCACCGCAGTCCCTGGCCACCATCACTGACGGCTCGAGCAGCACCGTCGCGGCCTCGGAGCAGGTCATCGGCACAGCCAGCGGGACGACGACGACGGTCGCCGGTGCGGCGGCCGGCCTGCAGGACGTCCGGCGGTCGGCCGTGTACGTCACCGGGGTCGGGCTCCCGGACAACCCGGCCAGCGCCTGCAATGGCAGCATCGCCGGCTGGCGGCTCGACAAGGGATATGCGTGGTGGGACGGCGACTATCGCAGCGGGCTGTACAACCACTACCTGCCGCCGAACGCGAAGCTCTACGACTGCTGGCAGTCGAGCCCCCCGCACAACCCGGCGATCAAGGCGGCCCGGAGCCTGCACCCCGGCGGCGTGAATGTCCTGTTCTGCGACGGCCACGTGCAGTTCATCAAGGACACCGTAAACGTGGCCACCTGGCGGGGGATGGCGACGCGCGGCGGCGGTGAGGTCCTCTCCTCGGACTCCTTCTGAGGGGCACGGCCCGATGCCGCGACTGCACGTCGTCCTCGTCGCCCTCTCGGTCGCCCTGGGTCTGCTCTATGCCTTGGCGGTCCTGCGCAATGAGCTGGGCGGTCCCGCCGGGCTGGCGCCTGTGGTCATCGTGGACTCGACCAGACACCTCGTGACCCCTGCGATGGCCGACGCGAGCCGGGAGATGGTCGAGCGCAAGGCCCCCGGGTTCCACGCGCGGGCCGCTGATGGCCGAGCCTACAGCCTGGCCGAGCTCCGGGCCGCGGGACCTGTGCTGCTGACATTCATCAAGCAAGGGTGCCCCTGCAGCGAGTCGGCCCAGCCGTACTTCAACGCCCTCCACGCCGCCTACCCCGGTGTCTCGCTCCTCGGCGTCATCGACGTCGAGGGTGAGGCGGCCGGGCGGTGGGCCGAGCGGCACCGCGTTACCGATCCCATGCTCCTCGACCCGGCGGGGGAACTCGTGCGCGGCTACGGGGTCCAGAACTCGGCCTATGTCGTGCTGGTGGATTCGGAGGGGCGGATCGCCCGGCACTGGCCGGGCTACTCGGCCCCGATGCTGCGCGAGCTGGGTGCGACGCTTGCGGCGATGACCGGGCGCGCGGAGGTGCCCCTGGCGCTCGACGACGCCCCAGAGGAGCTCTACACGGGCTGCCCCTACGACTTCTAGGTTGGGGCCATCCCTGCCCAGCGTCACCGGCGGAGGGGGGCCTGAAAGCTCGCGTCGCGGCTGCTGTCCCGACCCGCCCAGCCACGGTCGCCTGTCCCGGCCCCCGAGATCCGGTGCGGCCGGGGGCAGGACTTGACGCCGTGTCGACCGCGCATCCCGGTGCAGCACCAGCCCGATCGCTCTGGCCCGGCGGCTCGCGTCGCCCCATTTTTCGGCAGTCGCTTGCCGGACCCCCGAGGGCGCGGGATTACGAATGGGAGAATCGTGTTACTGGGCCCATGCCATCGGAGTCGCTCGACATGTGGATGGTGCTGGCCTCCGCTCTGCTGGTGTGCCCGCAGGTTCCGAGCGATGCGCGGGCGGTCGGTGATTGCCTGGCGCGGGTCAAAGAGGTTCATGGGGCCGCGGGGCCCTGGGCGGTGGCCGGCTACCGGATGGGGCAGCGGGCGGTCCGGGAGCTGGGCCTCCCGCGCCACAGCTTCCGCCTGTTCGTCGTGCACCGAACACCGGCCGAGGTGCAGTACTTGTGCGTGGCGGACGGTCTCCAGGCGGCCACGGGCGCGAGCCCCGGCAAGCTCAACCTGACGCTGGAACCCGCGTCGGTCGAGGCGATGCGCACCGTCATCTCCGACCGCGAGACGGGCCAGACCTTGACGTTCACGGTCCGGCCCGAGTTCGCGCGGTCGATCCGCGACCTGCCCCGCGACCGGCTGGAGGCCGAATGGGAGCGGGTGGCTGCGCTCCCGGACGATGCCATCTTCACAATCACTCGGACCGAATCCCGCGACCGGAACTGAGCCCGGATCGACCGTCACTCACCCCGGCGAAAGGGGGTTGCCATGCGACGACGTCGCGGCTTCACACTCATCGAGCTGCTGGTGGTCATCGCGATCATCGGCGTGCTGATTAGCCTGCTACTGCCCGCGGTGCAGAGTGCCCGTGAGGCGGCCCGGCGGGTCCAGTGCACGAACAACCTTAAGCAGCTCGGCCTGGCGCTGCACAGCTACCACGACTCGGCGGGCCGGTTCCCCTTCGGTGGCATCGTGCTGGCGGCCAACCACCCGTACGTCCTCTCCGGGTTCACCCGGCAGGGGCACTTTCGGTGGTCGACGCTGGCCCAGTTGACGCCCTTCCTGGAGAAGTCGACGGTCTTCAACGCGATCAACCTGGCGTTGCCGATCCTGGACGGGGCGTCGGTGATCATGCCCCAGAACTCGACGACCAATAACACGATAGTCGCCGAGTTCCTCTGCCCGAGCGACAGCCGGGGCCGCTGCCTGCCCGACTACGCCGCGAGCAACTACATGGCCAGCACCGGCGACGGCGTCCGCGGCAACGGCTTCGGGGTGGCCAACCCGGCGTTCGGCGAGCCCAACGGGGTGTTCTTCTTCAACTCCTCGGTGAGCCTGGCCCAGGTCACCGACGGCACCGGCTACACCGCCTTCGTGAGCGAGAGCCTCATCGGCGACGGGTCCGCCTCGGGGACGCGGTCCAGCCCGGTCGACCCGGCGATGGTGGCCGTGCAGGTCTCCGGCGGGAGCCCGGTCTACACGCCGCTGAGCGATGCCGAGTGCGCCGCGGCGAGCTCGACCTTTTACCGCCGCAACTCGGCCTGGGTCCAGGGCAGCTACCAGCACGCGCTCTACTCGCACTACCTGACGCCCAACAGCAAGACCCTCGACTGCTACCGGCAGCAGTACCACGGCTGGAAAGCCCCCCGCAGCCGCCACGCCGGGGGCGTCAACGTGCTCTTCGGTGACGGCACCGTCCGGTTCGTCAAGGACACCGTGAGCCCCCCGACCTGGCGGGCCCTGGGCTCGAAGGACGGCGGCGAGATCGTCAGCGCCGACGCCCTCTGACCGGACGCGGCTCCCGTCACGAGCACTGACCTGAACTGACCTGACCTGACCTGAGCTGCCTGCGAACCGAGAGGGGAGACGCGCCACCATGCTCCGGGCCGAGTCGTTGACGAAGGTGTACCAGGGTCCGACGCCGGCACTCGACCGGCTCGACCTGGAGGTGCCGCCCGGCGAGGTCTTCTGCCTGCTCGGCCCGAACGGGGCGGGCAAGACGACCACGGTGCAGCTGTTCCTGAACTTCATCGCACCGACTTCGGGGCATGCCTTCGTGGGAGGCATCGACTCGGCGCGGGACCCGCTGACGGCGCGCCGCAAGCTGGCGTACATCCCCGAGAACGTGATGCTCTACGGTCGGCTCACCGGCCTGGAGAACCTGCAGTACTTCACCGAGCTGGCGACGGGGCATCGTCCGGGCGCGACCGAGACCCTGGCGCTGTTGACCGGGGCGGGCCTCGCGGAGGAGGCGGCCCGCCGCCCCGTCCGGGGCTACTCGAAGGGGATGCGGCAGAAGGTGGGCATCGCGGTGGCCACGGCCAAGGGGGCCGAGGCCCTGCTGCTCGACGAGCCAACCTCGGGACTCGACCCCCTGGCCGCCAACGAGTTCGCCCGGCTGATCGGCGAGCTGGCGAGTGGTGGGTTGAGCGTGCTCATGGTGACCCACGACCTCTTCCTGGCGGGCCAGTGCGGCACCCGGGTCGGGATCATGCAACGCGGGCGGCTGGTCACGACGCTTGAGACGGCCGGGGTCGACCATCTGGGCCTGGAGCGGGCGTACCTGGAGGCCTCACGGGCCGCGGAGGTCTTATGAGTGCCGGCGACGCCGTGCTGTCCCCCGACGCGACCGCAGCCCCAGCCCGATCTCGGTGGCTCAGTAGCCCGGTCTGGACGGTGGCACGTAAGGAGTGGACGGAGCTGTCCCGGGACGCGCGGTGGCTCTCCCTGATCGGGGCGACCCTGCTGCTGCTGGCCTGCGCCCTGGCCCTCGGTCTGCTACGGCTCCAGCGGCTGGAGCGCGAGCACCACGCCGCGACCGAGGGGGACCGTCGCGTCTGGACGGCCCAGGGGTCCAAGAACCCGCACTCGGCGGCGCATTTCGGCCAGTACGCTTTCAAGCCTGCCGGCCCGCTGGCCGTGGTCGACCCAGGGATCGACGAGTTCGCCGGCAATGCGGTCTGGCTGGAGGCTCACCGGCAGAATGAGGCCCAGTTCCGCTCGGCCCGAGACGGCACACTCGCCGCCCGGATGGGCGGGCTCACGCTGGCGTTCGTGCTCCAGGCCGTCTTGCCGCTCATGGCGATCCTGCTGGGATTCGCGGCGTTCTCCGGGGAGCGCGAGTCCGGCACGCTGCCGCAGCTCCTGAGCCTGGGCGTCCGCCCCGGGCACCTCCTCCTGGGCAAGGGGCTGGCCGCCGGCGCGGTGCTGCTGGCCCTCCTGATCGTCTCGATAGCGGGGCTGCTGGTCGGGCTGGCGGCGTTCGGTGCCGACGACCCGGTCGGGCCGGGGGAGGGCGTTCGGTGCGTCGGCATGTTCGCGGCCTACGCCCTGTACCTGCTGGGATTCCTGGCGCTGGCACTGGCCGCCTCGGCCCGGGCGCCGAGCTCGCGGGCGGCCCTGGTGGGGCTGCTCGCCTTCTGGCTGATCAACGTCTTCGTCGCCCCCCGGCTGGCGAGCGACCTGATCCGGCGCTCCGACCCGCTGCCGACGGCCCAGCAGTTCCGCGCCGGCATCGCGGAGGCAAAGAAGGCCCAGTTCGGGCACGACGAGTCGCACCCTGTCTTCGTCGCATTCCGCGACCGGGTCCTGAAGCAGTACGGCGTCGCCCGGGTCGAGGACTTGCCGGTGAGCTTCCGCGGGCTGTCCCTGCGCGAGGACGACGAGGCCGGCTACCGGATTTTCGACGAGCACTTCGGGCGGCTCCGCGCGCGGATCGAAAGTCAGGACGCCGTGCGGGCCGCCGCCGGCTGGCTGTTCCCACTCCTGGCAGTGCAGCCGATCTCGATGGCGATGGCCGGCACCGACAACCGACACCACGACGCGTTCGTCCGGGCCGCCGAATTGCATCGCAGGGCCATCCAGACCGCGGCCAGCCGCGACCTGATCGACAACGCCCGCAACGGCGACCCGAACTACCGGGCGTCGGCCGACCTGTGGGCGGCGATCCCGGCATTCGAGTTCATTCGTCCCCGCGCCGTGCTCGTCCTCGGGTCGCAGGCGGCGAGTTTCGGCAAGCTGGCGGCCTGGTCAGGCGGCTGCGTGGTACTGGCCTGGTGGGCGGCCTCGCGCCCTCGACTGGCCGGGGGAGACTGATCGTCATGACTGGTCACGGGCCTGATCCCGCTGCACACCCGACCGACACCCGCCCGCCGGTGGCACGCGTCCTCCGGACCGTCGCCGCCTGCGAATGGCAGCTCGTGCGGTCGGACCCCGGCTGGTGGCTCACAGTCGCCCTGATCCTCGGCTGCGTGGCCTATGCCGCAGCCAATGGCCGGGCCCGGATCTCCGAGCGGCAGCGGGCCGTGGCGGAAGCTCAGCGGGATGAGGCCCGCCGGCTCGACTCCCTGGCCCGGCAGCTCGGCAAGATCGAGCGCGGAGAGGCCCCGATCCCGGACGCCCCGTACCGGGACCCCCGCAACGCTATCTACGTCGGACGCGGTCAAGGGGCCGCGGTCGCCTACCTGCCGGACGCGCCGCTGGCCGCCGCGGCCGTCGGGCTCTCCGACCTCTACCCGCAGGTGCTCAGGGTCTCGGCCGGCAGCAAGGACACCTTCCTGTTCGCCGACGAGATCGAGAACCCCACGCACCTGCTCGCGGGCAGCTTCGACCTAGCGTTTGTGATCGTCTACCTCCTGCCCCTGCTGCTGATCGCGGCAGGCTCCGACGTCCTCTCGGGCGAGCGCGAGCGGGGCACCCTGGCACTCACGCTCGCCACCTCGGCGCCGCTGCCCGCCGTGCTGGCCGGTAAGCTGCTGGTCCGGCTCGGCGGTATCGCCCTGGCCGCGATCCTGGCGATGTGGCTGTGCCTCCAACCGGGCGTTGCCGGCCTCGGAGCCATGGCCGGCCTGACGCTGGGCGTCGTCCTGTACACCCTGTTCTGGGCCGCCCTCTTCCTCCTGATCAACGCCCTGGGACGCGACTCGTCGTTCAACGCCATGGCGCTGATCCTGCTCTGGGGCCTGCTCCTGGTGGTGGCCCCAGGCGCGGTCAACGCGGCGGCCCAGGTACTCTACCCGGCCCCGTCGCGGTCGGAGTTGATCATCGGAGTCCGCGAGGCGGCGGTCGACGCCGAGCGCGATCGCGACGCGTCCGAGGCCCGGTATCGCGAGGAGCACCCGGGCGAGCCGGCCCCGGCGGGCGACGACCGCACCCGTCGTACGCTCGACGTCACCGTCGCCGCCGACGCCCGGGCCGATACCATGCTCGCCGAGCAGGAGAGCTGCATCCTCCGGCAGCGGGCCCTGGCCGAACGGCTCGGCGGCCTGCTGCCCTCGTGCCTGATGTACGACGCCATCGCCGAGCTGGCGGGCACCGGCCACACGCGCTGGGACGCCTACCTGCGCCGGATCGGCGAGTTCCACGCGACGTGGCGCGACCTCTTCCTCACCAGGGCCCGGGCCGGGGCCCCGCTGGCCCAGGCGGACTATGACCGATTCCCCCGGTTCGATGCGACACCCGACCCGACTGGCGAGTCCAGGGTCGCCCGTGCGCGGGTGGGCAGGTCGTTCGCCACCATGGCAGCAGTCACGCTGGTGCTGGCCGTGCTGGCGTTCCGTCGGCTGTCGCGTGCGGGCTGAGCCGCGCCCTGCGTCCTCGGCCCGGAGGGGGAAGCGGCGCATTGCAGGTGAGCCCCGTCCCCGGCAAGCTGACCCCGGTGAGACACCCCGCACAGCGCGGCGCTGCCGATGGCCCCCGTTGGTCGGGCAAGCCCAGCGATTGGGCACCGGCGAGTCCGGGTCTCGGCCGTAGGTCCTGGCCGTGAGGCAAGTCCGTCCCGAATGGTCCAGCCGGGGGGCCCCCCGATGAGACGACGCGGCTTTTCGCTGATCGAGCTGCTGGTGGTCATCGCGATCATTGGGTTGCTGAGCCCCGGCGACCGTCTCTGGGTCAAGGTGCCCCATCAGGGCTTCGTCGGCGTTGGCCGCGTCGCCGGCCGCTCCACACCCGCCGCCGAGTTCACCGTCAAGACGCCCAGTGGCGAGGTCCCGGTGCTCGACGTCGCGACCGAGGGCCACTACCACCGCGACCTCGTCGACGATCCCCAGAAGTGCGAGCACTTCATCCCCATCCAGTGGCTCGAGACCGTCCCGATCGCCGAGGCTCTCCACGAGATCGGCTTGTTCGGCAACCAGAACTCGGTCTGCCAGCCCACGGTCCCGAAGTGGCGCTCCACCGTCGAGCGCATGAAGCAGCGGTTCCCGAGGTTCGACAAGCCGCCAAGGCCTTGAACCTCGAGCGGCTAGCGGCGAAGTGGACGCGCTCCTGGGCTATCGATTCGGCCGACCTGACGGGCCATCCTGGTCACCTGCTCGAGTCCCATCAATGAGCAAGCACATCGAAGAATTCCTGACGCTGGCGACCGGCCTGGAGAACCTGCTCAAGAAGCGCCTCGGCAAGCCGATTCGGGACCGGTGCTCGTTCGAAAGCTTGATCGACGAGTACGCCAAGAAGAACACGACCTGGGAAGCCGACCTGGATCAGATCCACGGACTGCGAGAGATCCGGAACCTGCTGACACACCGTCGAAGCCCGACCGAGGGCTACCCGGTCGAGGTCCCCCAGCGGGTGGTCGAGCGGCTCCGGGCGATCCATGACCGCCTCGCCAGCCCGCTGTCCGCCGGCGACTGCTTCAGGACCGCGGTCCAGGTCCTCTCTCCGACCACGCCGGTCGCCGAGTTCCTGAGGCTCGCGTACCAGCGGGAGTACTCGCAGTTCCCGCTGGTCGACAACAACCTGCGGTTCTCGGGTCTCGTCACCCAGAACACCGTTGCGCGCTGGCTGGGCCGCCAGGTCGGTCTCAGCAACCTGATCGACTTGGAGGGCACCCCCATTCGCCGCGTCCTCAAGGACGAGGAGCCGGCTCGCAAAGGTTCGACCCTGCATTTCGCCCGCCTTGACGAGCCGGCCGAGGAGGTACTGACCCGGTTCAGCCGTCACCCGATGCTGGAGGTCGTCCTTCTGACGGACGGCGGCGTTAGCCGTCCGCCGTTCCTCGGAATCGTGACCCAGTGGGACGCGGCTCGTGGTCTCCAACCGAGCCCTAGCACCAGCGTGCCGGCCGCTCCAGGCAAGACGGGATCGCGTTCAGGAGATTGACCGGGGAGGCCCCCTGCATGACCTCTTGGCCAGGTGGACCACTAGGGTGGCCGGGGTGATCGTGGTGCCTTCCCGCGACGAAACGGCTCCAGAGTTTGGCTCCCGACTGGCTGCAAAATGGCAGCAGGACTGGACCTGTTGCGCCCCTGCCACTACCATGCGAGAGCTCGGTCCCTCGAGCCCGATCTTTCTCACCGCGAACGGGTTGTGCGCAATCGCCCTGCCTCGGCAGCGTGTTTGTTATGTCATATGTGGTGGCTTGAGGGGCTAGAGGGAATTTATTCCCGTGCAGGTTCAAGTCCTGTCTCCGGCACTGTGCAGCACAAGGACTTGCGGCGAAATGCCGCAAGTCCTTTTTGTTGCGCCCGAGGGCGGACTAGCCGTCGCCCAGAGGACGGAGTCGGCCAGCCGGCCGGATGGTCCGGGCGAGCCTGAGCCCTGGCAGGTCCCCGGGCGAGGATGCGAACGACCGCGAAGCCAGGCGACCGGCGCGGCCCTGGCGGCTGCTCCGCGAAGCGGCCGGGGGGTGGGCTCACGCACCCAAGGGGCGCCTCAGCGCTCGGACTTCGGGCGGTCGTAGGTGTCGAGCTCCACGATGGCGGCTTCGAGGACGGCGAGGTCGCGGCGGCGTCCAACGGGGTTGGTGGTCTGGGCGATCAGGGCGCGGGCCTCGGCCGGGGTGGCCCAGCGGATCGACTGGGTCTCGCGGGCGTCGGGCTTGGTGCGCTGGCCGTGGGGCCGCATGAGGTAGTAGATCGTCTCGCTGGTGCTGCCGACGAAGAGCTGCGGGATCCGGCCGATCACGCGGGCGCGGTAGCCGGTCTCCTCCAGCACTTCGCGAAGCGCCACCTCGATGGATGACTCGCCGTCGCGGCCGCGGCCCTTGGGGAAGGTCCAGACGTAGCCGTCGAAATGGCCGGCCGGCTCGCAGAGCAGCACTCGGCCGTCGTCGTCGCACACGACGCCGCCGTAGGCGAGCGCCAGCGCCCGCGACAGGGCGGCGGGGGGCGCAGGGGGGACGCGGGTCTCCTGGAGCGTGTTCAGGGCCGACCAGACCTGGCCGTAGACGTGGTAGCGATCGGACCCCTGCTGCTGCTGCACCGAGCTCTTGAAGTTGCCGTAGTCGATGTCGGCGACGATGCGGGCCGCGGCGTTGGCCAGGGCGTTCCGCGACACCCGGGCCCGGTACTTGTAGTCGGTGCCGGCGTCGGCCTGGATCGGCCCCAGGTCGGGCAGGTAGCGGGTCCGGAGCGCCTCCAGGTCGTCACGCACCCGGGCCCGCACGGTGAGCTGCCCGTCGGTACGGTCGCCCGGCTTCTCGACGACGCTGAAGTATCCGAAGTTCGTGATCAGCCACATGCGAGGGTCTCGTCTCGGTTCGGGTCGTTGAGGGGGCCGGCCGGTCCGGGGACCCATGCCAGCCATCGGAGTTGGGCCCTGGCCCCCGGTCGCGGAACGCGCGTGCCGTCGATCGAGACGGGCCGGTCCGATCAGGACCCCGGCTCACCCGCCACGCGGTCTGCCGACCCGCCGGCCACCGCCGGTCCGGTGCCCGCGACTGGCCGGAGCGCCGGGCCCATCTGGACGACGGGCCTGGCCCCCCGACCCCGCAGGTCAGGCCGTTCGGCCCCACCGGTTCCAGCCCACGGCGGGGTCGGCGAGGGCTCCGCACCGGAGGCCGGCTCGCCGGGTGCCGCGTTGTCGCCGCCTGGCACTGATTATGGTCTCCAGCGGGCCCGGATGGAAAGATGCGCGACGGCCCCGGACGCGCTGCCGGTGGGGCCCACGCGAGCGAGCGCCACCACCCAGCAGCGGGTCGATCCCGATCCGGATGCAGGAGCCACGCGGCCAGCGCCGTCCCGGGCGTGCCGGTGACTGCGACCCCAGAGGCCACCTGTGAAAAGGAGTTGCCGGGCAGCTCGACCAGCAGGATGCCCGGAGACGCGCCGCCGCAGGCGTGGAGGCCCCACCGGTTCACCAGGGTCACGGCGATCCCGGTCGGCAGCCAGATCAGGCTCGTCTTCGAGACGGTGATCGCCGAGGCCTGGCCCGGCAGCCTGCTGACGACGATGGCGGCCAGGCGTCCGACCCGGATCGCCGGCCGGTCGTCCGGCGGCTGGCTCGCCAGGATCGCTGCCAACCGACCGTCCCTTCGCTGCTGTCGCAGGCGAACCCGCCCGGACGACGCCAATCCAGCGGAATCGAACCTCGCAACCGTGCACCCAGTGGGCCGGTGGCCGTACCGCGGCGGTCCTCGTCCTGGGACAGAGGCCGGTCGGGCGCGACTCTCGCGCGGCGGCCCGGCGTGCCGGATTAAGCCAGGATCGCGGCTGGCGAGGGGAGGAGGTAGATATTAAGATGAGGTCGGGTGAGCCGACCGCCCGATCGTGGGTGGCGACGGGGTGACTCGGATCGGATCGGGCCGGGGAACCAGACGGGCGATGGCCATCCACTGGAGTCGATCGGCCCTCGACCTGGCGCTGGCGCTGCACGAGGAGCGGCCGCGGGCGGCCGCGCACCGCTGGAGTGCCCGGGTGGCGACCCTGGTGCGTGCCTGCGCCGCGGCGGAGGCCGTGGCCCTGGCGCGCCTCGACCGCACGGCTGGCGTGATCGCGACGGCACTGGCTCCCGAGGGGACGGACCTGTCCCGTGAGCGCGCCTGGCGGGACGCGCTCGCCACGGCCGCCGACGGCGGCTCGCCCTGCCTGACGCCCGTTCCGGGCCGGCCGGGCTGGGTGACGGCGACGGTCCCGCTGCGATCTGGACCGGTCGTGGGATTGCTGGCGTTGCGGTTCGGGCCCGAGCCGGCCGGGGCCCCCGGTCTGGTGGAGTTCCTCGGGTGGGTCGGGCGGATCGTCGGCGAGGAGCTGCGGATCGGTCCCACGCACCCGGCGGATCTCCTCGCAGGCGACGGCGAGCCGGCCGACGCGCCCCGGCGCAGCGGGCGCGACCCCCAGCCGGTGCCGGCCGTCCGCAAGAACCCAGCCCGGGCGGACACGCACGTCAACCGGGCATTCCTGGAGCAATCGGGTCTCGGCGCCGGACAGATCCTGGGCCAGACCGACGCGGCGCTCTTTCCGGGGATGGCGGACGCGGGCGCCGCCGACCCGGCGGCCTGGGAGCGGCCCCTGAGCGAGGAGCGGCTGCATCGCCGGCCCGGGGGCGAGGCGCCCCGCGACCTGATCGTCAGGACGGTCCCGCTCCGCGACGCGGACGGGGCGACCGAGGCGGTGCTCGGGGTCTGGAGCGACGTCACCGACCGGAAGCAGTTCGAGGCCGACCTGCGGGCCAGTCGCGAGCTGTATCGCTCGATCGTGCACGACCTGACCGAGCTGGTGGCGCGGTATCAGCCCGACGGGACGGTGACCTTCGTCAACGACGCCTTCTGCCAGTTCTTCGGGCGATCGGCCGTCGAGCTGATCGGGCACCCCTGGGAGCCGGCGGTGCACCCCGACGACTTCGCCAGGGTCTCCTCGGAGCTGATGCGGATCGGCCCGGACTACCCGGTGGCCCAGTTCGCCAGCCGGGTCTTCGACGCACAGGGGCGGCTCCGCTGGCTCGAGTTCATCAACCGGGCCGTGCTCGGCCCCGGGGGGACCCTCGAGGAGATCCAGGCCGTCGGCCGGGACATCACCGAGCGGAAGCGGTTCGAGGCGCAGCTCAGCGACGTGGCGCAGCGGCTCAAGCTGGCCACCGACGCCGCCGGAATCGGCACCTTCACCTGGACGTTTCGCACCAACACCCTCGAATGCGACGAGCGGCTGGTCGCCTGGTACGGCCTGCCCGGGGCCGCCGGCGAGGCGGGGGTCCCCTACGACTCGTGGGGGGCGCTGGTGCACCCCGAGGACCGCGCCGAGACCGACCGTCGGCTCCGCCTGGCCCGCGACGGCGGCCCGCCGTTCGACCATGAGTTTCGCGTGCTCTGCGCCGACGGCCGGGCGGTGCGGGTGCACTCGACGGCGCTGATCGAGCGTGACGAGGAGGGCCGGCGGGTCCGGATGATCGGCATCCACCGCGATGTCACCGCCGAGCGGGCGCTGGAGGATCGCCTCCGCGCCGCGCAGCAGGCCGCCGAGGCCTCCACGCTGGCCAAGAGCGCGTTCCTGGCCAACATGAGCCACGAGGTCCGCACGCCCGTGGGGGCGATCCTGGGCTTCGCCGAGATGCTGCTCGACCCCGAGCTGCCCGCCGACGAGGGCCCGCGGGCCATCCGCGCCATCAGGCGCAACGGCTCGCATCTGCTGGCGATCCTCAACGATGTGCTCGACCTCTCGAAGATCGAGGCGGGCAAGCTGGAGCTCGAGCGCATCCCCTACTCGCCCTGGACGGTCGTCGAGGAGATGGAATCGCTGCTGCGTGGCCGGGCGCACGAGGGGAAGGTGACCCTGATCACCCGCCCGGTCGGCCTGCTGCCGGACCGCGTACTGACCGACCCCACCCGCCTGCGACAGATCCTGGTGAACCTCGTCAGCAACGCCGTGAAGTTCACCGCCCCCGGCGGCCTGGTCGAGGTCCGGCTCCTGGCCGAACCGCCGTCGGACCCCGCCCGCGGGTCCTCGGAGGGTGGCCACCTGGAGTTCGCGGTGCAGGACCAGGGTATCGGCATGAGCGCGGACGAGGTCCGGCGCCTGTTTCGACCGTTCGAGCAGGCGGACAGCTCCACGACCCGCAAGTTTGGCGGCACCGGCCTGGGCCTGTCGATCACCGGGCGGCTGGTCGATGCGATGGGCGGCACCATCGACGTCCAGAGCGAGCCCGGCCAGGGCAGCCAGTTCCGGGTCCGGCTGCCGCTGCGGCTCCCGGAGTGCGGGCCGGTCCGCTGGCGCTCCCCCGTCGAGCCGCCGGGCCAGGAGGCCGAGGTCAGCTCGGCCCTGGCCCGCGAGGCCCGCCGCTTCGACGGCCGGATCCTGCTGGCCGAGGACAACGCCGACAACCGCCGGGTGCTGCTGTACCACCTCCGCCGGCTCGGCCTGGTCGAGGTCGTGACAGTCGTCGACGGCCGGGCCGCGATCGAGCGCGCCCTCGGGGACCGCTTCGACCTGATCCTGATGGACCTGCAGATGCCCGAGGTCGACGGCTACGACGCCACCCGCTCGCTGCGCGCCGCCGGCTATCGCGGCTGGATCGTCGCCCTGACGGCGCACTCGCTCCGCGAGGCCCACGATCAATCGCTGGCCGCCGGGTGCGATGCGCACCTGACGAAGCCGATCCACCTCCCGACCCTCGTCGACACCCTGGCGCGGTTCCTCCCTGCCGCCGGCTCGCCCCGCCCCTGAGCGGAACCGCGACGGACCGCGTCCGTCGCGGCCGCCGCGCGCTTCCGGGCGGTCCACCGAGCCGGTACCCTGATCGCTCCGGGGCGCGAACGGGCGCCACCGATTCCCCTCGATCCGGCCGGGAGGCCGACCGCCATGGCGACGATCCGACTCGCGGGCCCGCTCCGGCTGCTGGCCCTGGCCCTGCTCGTGTCAACGGCCAGCGCCGGCGACCTGCGGACCGAGCGGGTCTTCGGCCCCGAGGTCACGACCGGCCCCTACAAGCACCCGGCCTCGTTGGCCGAGCTGGCCAACGGCGACCTCTACCTCGTGTATTACGGCGGGCAGGGGGAATACGCCACCGACACCTCGGTCTTCGGCGCCCGCAAGGCGGCCGGTCAGGACGGCTGGTCGACGCCCGTGGTGATCGCGCACGACCCGTTCCGCTCGGTCGGCAACGCGGTCGTCTGGGAGGCGCCCGACGGCCTGGTCTGGCTGTTCTACGTGGTGCGCTACGGGGACACCTGGGCGACCTCCCGCATCCAGTTCAAGGTCTCGCGCGACGGCGCCCGCACCTGGTCCGACGCCTCGGTGCTGAGCCAGGAGGAGGGGATGATGGTCCGGGGCCGGCCGATCGTCCTGGCCGACGGTCAGTACCTCCTGCCGATCTACCACGAGTCGGGCGCCGACACCGAGTCGGTCGGGCCCGGGAGCACCTCGCGGTTCCTGCGGTTCGACCCGAAGACGAAGCAGTGGTCGACGGCCGGCGTGATCCGCTCGCCACGCGGAAACATCCAGCCGGCGGTCGTCGAGCTGGACCCCGGCCACCTCGTGGCGTATTGCCGTCGCGGCGGGGGCTACGGGAAGGACGAGCGGGGGTTCGTCGTGCGGGCCGAGTCGCGCGACGGCGGCCAGACCTGGAGCGAGGGCCGCGACACCGAGTTCAAGAACCCGAACGCGGCCGTCGACCTGATCCGGCTCCGCAACGGTCACCTCCTGCTCGTCTTCAACGACTGCTTCCACGGCCGGTCGCCGCTGACCCTGGCCCTCTCCGAGGACGGCGACCGCTCGTACCCGTTCCGCCGCAACCTGGCCGACGCTGCGGGGGGCGACTTCGCCTACCCGGTCGCCTTCCAGGCGAAGGACGGCACGATCCACGTCGTCTACACCTCCGACCGCCGCCAGGTCATCCAGCACGCCACGTTCGACGAGTCCTGGGTCCGCGACGGCCGCTGAGCGGACGACCGTCGCCGCTCAGTGGTCGAGTTCGTCGCGCGCCGTCACCCGATCCGGCCGGAGCGCCAGCCCGCTCAGCCCGAGCACGCAGACCAGGTACACCAGCGCGTTCGGCGTGCGGGTCGTCCAGGTCTGCCAGGGCCACGGGAACCGGAAGAAGGCGCAGTTGAGGCCGAAGTACAGCAGGGTCGCGGCGAGCAGGGCCGCCCGCAGGTACGGCTCGGCCCGGCGGTCGGGCCGGTCGCGCTCGGCGTGATGCATGGCCAGGGCGACCAGGATGCCGACCGTCACGGCGACGTAGACCAGGCTGGCCAGCG
>CAZUZD010000058.1:0-24493 GCA_964624465.1 uncultured Isosphaeraceae bacterium | reverse complement strand
GCGGTGGTCCTGGCTGGCGGGCGTCCGGCCCGGCTCAGGGGGCCGGCTTCGCGGACTCGGTCGAGGCGCCGGGGCTGGTGGCGGCGGCGGCCGCCGCCGGCGGGACGGGGAGCCTGGCGGGGGCCGGACCCCAGTCGTTGCGGGTGTTGGCGATGCTGGCAGCGAAGATCTCCGCGCGCTCGGCCTGGGTCAGGAGCGCCTCGGGGTCGAGGGCGACCAGGTCGCCGTCCTTGAGGCCGGCGAGGACCTCGATGCGGCGCTCGTCGCTGCGGCCGAGCTTGACCTCGCGGCGCTCGTGGCCGCCGGGGGTGGCGACCATGACGTAGGTGATGTCGCGGAGCGGCATCACGGCCTCCAGCGGCATGGTCAGGACCTCGGCCGTCTCGCTGGCGATGATGTCGACCTTGGCGGTCATCTCCGGGCGGATCGCGGCGGGCGGGTTCTCGATGGTGATGACCACGGTGTGGTAGCGGTTGGTGCCGCCCGGGGTCTCGACCAGCTCGGGCAGCGGGCGGACCGAGGCGACCTTGCCGATCAGCGGGGCGCTGCCGATGGCGTCGATGGTGATGCGGGCCTCCTGGCCGGGCTGGATCAGCGAGATCTCGGTCTCGTGCACCTTGGTGTCGACCCGCATCCTGGCGAAGTCGGGGATGCTGAAGATCTTCTGACGCTCGCGGACCGAGGCCCCTTCCTGGATGATCTTCGCCTCCTGGCCGGGCCGGCCGCCGCCGTCCTCCTTGCCGTAGACGACCAGGCCGTCGCCGGGGGCGTAGAGCTTGCAGCTGGCGACCAGGCGCTCGAGCTTGGCCAGCTTCTGCCGCTCGCGCTCCAGGCCCGCCCGGCTGGCCTCGACGTCGATGGTCCCCTTGTCGATGGCCGCCTGGAGCGTGATCAGCTGCTTCTGGCGGGTGAAGGTCTCCAGGACCCGCATCTGGTTGCGGGCCGAGCTGACCTTGATCTCGGCGTTGAGCTTGCCGTTGCCGTCGGCCTTGTTGGTCGTCTCGGGCAGGAGGTTGCGGCTGACCATGTCCCGCGACCAGAGGAACTTCTCGACGGCCTGCTGGAGGTTGGTCTCGGCCAGCACCAGGTTCGACTTGTAGTCGGACATGGTGCGGGGGAAGGTGCCGACCAGGTACTCGTTGAGGGTCATCTTCGCGACTTCGAGGTTCTTGGTCGCGTTCTGGAGGGTCGACTCGGCCTGGCGGGTGGTGATGATCTGGTTGGTGAGCTGGTCGCGCAGGGCGCTGCCGTCGAGCTCGCAGACGAGGTCCCCCTTCTTGACCTGGGTGCCATCGACCTTGAGCGAGACGATCGTCGTCTGGCCCTCGACCTCGCTGCGGACGTCCTTGCTGTTGGAGCTCTGGACCGAGCCCGGGGCGCTGATGGCGACCCGCATCGGGGTCTTGAGGACGCGGCCGGTGGCGAACGGGGTCGGGGCGCCGCCCAGGATCGTGCCGGCGAGGTGGCCGCGGGCGCCGGCCACGGCCAGGCCGACCCCGGCCAGGCTCAGCCCCAGCGCCAGCCAGCGGCCGGTGCGGCGGCGGCGACGGCGCGGGGGCAGCGCGGGGGTCTCGGCGTCGGGCACCAGGGGCGGGACGATCGGCGGAGCGGCGGGCGCCGTGGCCGGAATCGGGTCGGGGCTCATGGCTCGGCTCCAGGCAAGGCGGAGGGGGGCCGGGGCGGGCCGTCGCCACCGGGGGGGCCTGCGGACCGGGTGCCCCACAGAGTTAAAGAGGCGACGTCCGGGGGGCCGCCGGCCGGGAATTCTCGCGTGCGGGCCACCCATCATGATACCGCGGCCGGGGCCCTCCGGGGACGAAAACCGGGGCGCCATTGCCATTGCCGCGATCGGCGCCGGCCGCTACAGTCCCGCGCGAATCGGCCGGGTCGGGGGCGGCCGGGCGGGCCGGACCCGTCGGCACGACCCCGGGGACGGAGCGCGCTGGCATGGAATTCGAGCTCTTGCACAAGCACTGGGACGCCTGGGGGCGGACCGACCCGCTGTTCGCCATCCTGACCAACGACGCCGCCAAGCGCCGCGGCGGCTGGGACCTCGACGCCTTCTTCGCCACCGGCCGGGCCCAGATCGCCGAGGAGCTGGCCCGGGTCGCCACCCTGCCGGGCGCGCCGCGCGGCGGCCGGGTGCTCGACTTCGGCTGCGGCGTCGGCCGGCTCACGCAGGCCTTCTGCGACCACTTCACCGAGTGCCACGGCGTCGACATCGCCCCCTCCATGGTCGCCCAGGCGCGGCAGTACAACCGGTTCGGCGACCGCTGCCAGTACCACGCCAACGTCGCCGGCGACCTGCGGCTGTTCCCCGACGGCCACTTCGACTTCGTCTACACCAACGCCGTGCTCCAGCACATGCTCCCGGTCTACGCCAAGGGGTACATCCGCGAGTTCGTGCGGGTGATCAAGCCCGGCGGCCTGGCCTCCTTCGAGCTGCCCAGCCATCGCGCCGTGCCCGAGCCGCTGCCGGCCGGCAGCTTCCGCGCCGAGATCCAGGCCCTCGACCCGCCCGCGACCCTCCGCGCCGGGGTGCCCGCCCGCATCGCCGTGCGGGTTCGGAACACGAGCATCGAGACCTGGCCCTCCTACGGCCGCAACGACCACGGCCCCGACCCCCGCAACTTCCTGGCGCTGGGCAACCACTGGCGATCCGCCGCCGACCCGGCCGCGGTGGTCGTCGACGACGGCCGCGCCCTGCTGACCGAGGTGCTCGCCCCCGGCCAGGCCTGCGAGCTGACCCTGGAGGTTCGCCCGCCCCAGCAGCCCGGCCCCTACCGCCTGGAGCTCGACCTGGTCCAGGAGGGCTGCACCTGGTTCGCCGACCGCGGCAGCCCCGTAACGACCCTGGGTGTCCGGGTCACCCCGGCCCGCAGCCGCCTGGCCCACCTGGCCCACGACCTGAGCCGCCGGGTCCGCCGCCGCCCGCCCGGATCGGTCGACGAGCCGATCATGGAGATGCACTGCACGCCGAAGGCCGAGGTCCTGGACCTCCTCGCCGCCAGCGGCGCCCGGGTGCTGGAGGTGCTGCCCATGCACAACTCCCACCACGGCTTCCGCTACTACGTCACCCGCTGACGGACCGGCTCAGCCCGGGGGCCCGGCCCTGGGCTCGATGCGCCTGAACTGCATCAGGCTGAAGGTCTCGGGCTCGGGGCCGTCGTCGGACAGGACGAACCGGCGCTCGGTGAAGGCGACCGTCTCGCCGTGGTGCTCGCGGGCGTACTGCACCAGCAAGTTCGCCTGCTCGGCGTCGCAGAAGACCGAGACGTCCGGCCTGGTGTACAGGGCGCGGAACATGCCGGCCGGCTCGATGCCGAACCCGGCCAGCCGGGCGCGGTCCAGCGGCAGGCGGCTCAGGCCGGTGAACAGGAACAGCGGCATCCGCCGCAGCGGTGCGAGGTCGGCGCGGTACGAGAGCTTGTGGATCGGCAGGCCGGTGCCCCAGCCGACGTAGAGCCGATCGGGGCCGGGATCGATCGCCCGCCGGGCCGCCCGGAGGGCCGGGGCGCGCCGCCGGGCGGGGGCGCCCTGCGCCCGCTGCTCGGCGAGCACCACCCCGCCGGCGCCCAGCAGGGCGATCAGCGTGACCGCTCGCACCGCCCGCGACCCGCGCCAGGGTCCGAGGCCCAGGCCGGGGCCGGCGGCGGCCGCCAGCAGGCCGCAGGCCGAGACGGCCGCCAGCAGCGGCTGATGCACCCGCGCCGGGCACCGCTCCCAGGCCACGAACAGCAGCCCCAGCAGGGCCGCGCCGGTGGCCACCGTCAGCCACGCCACCGGCCGCTGCCGCCGGGGGATGCCCAGCAGCAGCGGAGCCACAGCCAGCAGCAATTGCACGGCGTCGGTCCGGTTCGGGCCGGCCAGGTGCCGCACCGTCAGGATCGCCCCCCGGGCGCCGCGGCGGAGCCGCCCACGCGCCGGCTCTGTGCCGGGGGCCGGCGGCAGGCTGCGGACGGCCGCGACCACCGCCGCGAGCTTCGAGGCCGGGAACAGCTCGGGGTCGGCGATCGCCCAGCTCATCAGCAGGTCGTAGTCGTTGCGGCTCCAGCCCACCCCCTCCAGGATCGGCCGGGTCCGCTCGTCGTAGGGCACCCGGCCATAGTCGAGGAAGTCGCCGATCAGCGGCATCATCGCGATCGAGTCCGCGAACCCGGGATCCCGCACGTACGCCTGCCGCTGCACGACCCCCAACCCGAGGTTCAGCGCCACGGCCACCGCGAACGGCAGCCCGACTCCGAGGGCCGCCCGCGCCGAGTTCCCCAGGCCCGCCCCGTCGCGGCGGGCGCCGACCAGGGCCGCCGCCATCAGGAACGCCGTCGCCGGCAGGAACAGGGCGAGCATGAGCTGCGCGCTCTGGGTCCGGATCAGGCAGGCCAGCGCGAACAGGCCCAGGAACGCCGCCCAGTCGGCGGCCGAGAGCCGGGAGCCCCGCCCGGCGCGCTCGAGGACCAGCAGCAGCGCGGCCGCCCCGGCGATGCCGGCGGTGACGGTGAACTGCGGGTGGGCGTACATCTGCACGTCGAAACCGAGCAGGTACGCCCCGCTCAGGCCCAGCCCCCAGACGCCCCGCGAACGCCGCAGGATCAGGCCGTAGAGCGTCAGGCTGGCCAGGAACTGCGTGCTGACCATGAGCACGCGGTACCACGACACCGCCGGCAGGGCCCCCGAGAGCGCCGCCAGGACGTGGCCGAGCCCGACGTGGATGAACATCAGGTTCGGGTCGGGCCGGTCGCCGAGGATGATCCCCCGCGACCGCCACTCCATGGACGTGTCGTCGAGCGCGTGCTGGAGCGCGAAGCTCGGCACCAGCGCCGCATGCGCCAGCAACACGGCCAGCGTCGCCAGCCCCAGCGCGGCCGCGCGGCGGCGCCAGACGCCGGGCGGCTCCTCGGGGCGGATCGGGTCGGTTGGATTCACGGCGTCGTGAGTTTCGTCAGGGGTGCCGGTCGGGTCGTCTTGGGTCGCCCTAGCCTACTCCGCTCGCCACCCTCCCCGACAGCCCACGGCGACGGCCCCTCGCCACCACGGCGGTGACGAGGGGCGCCACGACCTCAACGACCCCCACCTGCGCTCAACGGGGGAACTCCGGGTTCGGCGCGGGGGGCACCGCACGGCCCAGGACCTCCTTCTCCGCCTCGCTGATGATCCGGCGCGGGGTGATGGTCACGACCTGATCGCAGGGGGCGGGGGCCTCAAGTAATCCCGACATCTCGTAGCGGGCCCCCACCAGGACCAGGCTCGAGCCCTCGGGAATCCGGGCGATCGCACGGCCGGGATCGTTCCAGATGGCGACCACCTGGCCCGGCTCGCGACCGTGCCGGGTCGGGATGTCGCTGAGCGTGACCCGCAGCTGCACCGCCTCCTCGTCGAGCGTCCCCGTCACCTCCACCCGCCAGCCGTCGAGGATCTGGCGGTCGTCCCCCTGGAGGCGGACGATCCAGGGCCAGCCGAACCCATCGAAGTCGTTCTGGACGGAGATCTCGATCGGCTTCGCCAGGTCACCGGTGACCTTGGGAGCCTGGGTGATCCAGCCGCCCGGCTGCTCATTCGCAGACCTCAGCAGTCCGGCGACGGTGGCCTCATCGACCGTCCAGCCGATCAACGGGCCTTCGACGATCGCGTCGGGGGCGTTGAACAGGCTGAGCTGCCAGCTCTCGGGCGCGACGGCCGCAAGCCGCACCTCGTACGCGATGAGGCGGGGGTCGTAAGCCGTGCGCGGCGCGACCGGCGAGGCCGCCGGCTGCTGGATGCGTTCAGGCCAGGCCGGCGCGGGGTCGTCGGCCCGGCCGGCGCTGGCGGCGACCAGGGCGAGCAGGGCGGCGGCCGGCAGGGCGGCAAGGGGCCAGCGGGGCCGCGTGGGGCGGGTGGGCGTCATGCCGAGGAGCTCCTGGATGCGGGGCAACAGGGACGGGGCGTCCGACCCACCGAGGGCGGTGCCCGGGGCGAGGCGCAGCGATCGCGCCTGGCGGAGCCGGGCGATCGACTCCAGCGCGAGGGCCAGGGACAGCGGGTCGCTGGTCAGATGGCAGGCCATCGCATCGGCGGCGAACTCGCGATCGCGGCGCAGGGACCGCGACAGCGCATGCACGGCGGGGTGGAACCAGAGGGCGATCTCGACCAGCCGCTGGACCCAGTTGGCCAGCGGGTCGCGACGCCGGGCATGGGCCAGCTCGTGCGCCAGCACGGCGTCGAGCAGGGCAGGCGTGGCCAGTTCGAGCCAGCCGCGCGGCAGGAGGACGAGCGGTCGCCAGCCGCCGCAGAGGCAGGGCACCGGCCAGCGCGACTGCACCCGCACCTCTGGCGGGCGCCGCAGGCCGAGCCGACGCGCCAGGTCGGCCGCCCGCTCGACGACCCACCCCGGCGCCGGCTCCGCCGCGCCGACGATCCGGCGCAGCCGCCACCCGCCCAGGGCGAACAGCCCCGCCAGGCCGGCGACGGCGACGAGCCACACCGTCAGCCCGGCCGGCTGCGCGGCCCGCAAGGCCCGGCTCGTGGCCTCCAGCCACGCGGTCACGACGGCCGCCGGTCGCCTGGGCCAGAGGGTCATCCCCACGGGTCGCCGGGCCGGGGCGGTGGTGGCGGGCGCTGTTCCGGGCCCCTGCCCTACGGCGAGCTGGATCGTCGCGTCCGGCGTGGCGAGTGCCGGCCCCCGGGCCGCGGCGCCGGGCGACGGCAGCGCGATGGCGATCGGGAGGGTCAGCGGGATGCCCAGCAGCGCGGCCAGGCCCAGGGCGTGGCGCCGGCGGTGCGAGCCCGTCCGTCGTGCCAGGCTGGCCAGCGCCGCAGCCGCCAGGCCGAGCCAGACGCTGTGCAGCAGGGCCAGCCAGACGAGCCGGGCGGTCAGCCCTTCGAGCGCTTCGAGCGGCGGCATGGCGCGGCTCCGTCAACGGTGGCCGTGGGGTCGTTCGCCTGTTGCCGCGCGGCGTAGCCCTCCAGCAGGGCCCGGATCTGGTCCAGCTCGGCCGCCGAGGGCGCCGACTGGTCGAGCAGGTGCGACACGAGCAGGCTGGCCGCGCCGTCGTAGACCCGTTCGAGCGTCTCGCCCAGCAGTCCCCGCAGCGTCTGCTCGCGCGGCAAGGCCGGCTCGTAGACGAACGCTCGCCCCTGCGGCGTGCGCCCGAGCTGCCCCTTCTCGACCATCACGTTCAGGAGGCTCATGACCGTCGTGTACGCCCGGGGCGCCTCGGCCCGCGCGTTGACCCGCGCCAGCACCTCACGCACGGTCGCCGGCCCCTCGCAGTCCCAGAGCACCTTCAGGATCTCGAGCTCGGCCGGCGTCGGCTGCTCGGCGGGCGGACGGGCCATCGGCCGGCCTCCACGGGGTTGGTCCACCGGTACTCTCACCACGGGTCGCATTCTACGGGTTCCGCCGTAGATGTCTACGGCGAAAACCGTAGATTGGGGGTGTCGGGCCGGCGCCGACCCCCTGGGGGGCCGGACGGTGCCCTTGACGATCGGCCTCACCGATCTGGTCGGGACCCCCGGCGGCACGGCCGACGCGACCGTGCCGCCCGGCGTCTCGACCGCCCCCGCTCGGGGGCCGGTCGCTCGGTCGGTTGTCCCGGTCGCATTGACAGGTCAGCGGTGGTGCGATTAAGGTCCCGGCGGTCCCGGGCAATCCGTTCCGGGGCGAGCGCTGGCAGGGAGGCCGAGCGGTGCCCGATTCGCTGTGGTTCCGTCGCCTGGTGGGCGTCCACCTGGTGGGGCTGCTCGTCGTCGCGACCTGGTTCCGGATCACCAGCCTGGGGTTCGCGCCCGAGCCGCACGGTGACGAGGCGTACTGGGGCCTGCAGGCGATGCACCTGCTGCGCGGGCTGCCGGTCGCGGGCGGGTCGCCATCGGGCAACCCGATCAACCCGTTCTTCGTCGGGCCATCGGCGGCGCTGATGGCGGTGTGCGGGCCGTCGTACCAGGCGCTCCGGGTGGTGGCGGCGGTCTCGGGGCTGCTGACGGTGGCGCTGGCGTACGGGCTGGGCCGCCGCGCGCTGGGCGAGCGGCCGGCGGTGATCGCCGCCGTGCTGATGGCGGTGCTGCCGATCCTGATCATCTACGCGCGCATCGGTTGGGAGCCCTGCCAGATCCCGCTCTGCGGCGTGCTCGGCCTGGCCTGCGCCTTCCGACGGCAGGGGCTGGGCGTGGTGCTGGTCGTGGCCCTTGGCCTGTTCGTGCACCCGACCACGATGCTGGCCGCTCCCATCTTCCTGGCCGTGTACCTGGCCCGGACCGCGCAGGAGGAGTGGGCCGGGGCCGCTGGCGGCCGGTGGGCCTGGCGACGACTCTGGCGGCCGCTGGCGACGGTGCTGGCGACGGCGGCGATCGTGGGGCCCGCGCTGCTGCTGAAGCACGAGCACCCGGCGACGCGCTGGACCGCCCAGACCTATGGCCTGGGCCCGCGCGACTGGGGCCTGTACCTCGACCGGTTCATGAAGTTGATGCTGGGGCTCTGCATGGGCGGGCCCACCGAGGCGAGCCGCGCCACCACCCTGCTGTTCTGGGCCCTGGTCGGCGTCGTGGGCCTGGCCGGCTCGATCCGGCTCGCCCGTGGCCGCCGCTGGGACCGCCTGGCGCTGGTCGCGGCCCTGCTGGTCATGACGGCCGCCCTGCACCTCAAGTTTGGCGCCCAGATCCTGCACCCGGGCCTGGTCCGCTACGCGCTGTTCCTGGTCGTGCCGGCCGCCTGGGCCGCCGCCAGCCTGCTCGACGCCCTGTTCCCTGCCCGCCTCGATCGCCGCTCGGCACAGCTCGGCGCCGGCCTGCTGATCGTGGCCCTGCTGGGGCTGGCCGACGCGATGCTCGTGAGCGTCAAGCTCCACTGGTTCGACTGGTTCAACGCCCAGAACGTCGGCCGCGAGAACCTCTGGACCCTGCGCACCGAGGTCGAAGACCCGCGCGCCCGCGTCGCCGACGCCCTGATGCGCGACCTGGCGACCGCCCCGGCCGGCACGGTCGCCGCGCTGGCCCCGATCCCGATCGTCGCCGACGACTGGTGGCTGCACCGGCCCTTGCAGTTCTACTTCGTCGACCGGCCCTACCTGAAGCCCGCCGCGCTCGAGGCGGTGCTGCCCGAGATCCACGCCCCGTTCCTGGCGGCGCAGCTCGGGCGCGGGGGCTACGTCGTGACCACCCTGGGGCACCCCGTCGACCTCCAGGCCCGCCAGGTCGCCGGCCCGGAACATCCCCTGCAGACCCGGCACGTCCACGCCACCAACGGCCGCGTCTACGTGCTTCATCGCCGGCGACGTCCCGACGAGCCCCCCCTGCCCGCCTGCGATTGCCCCAGCGCCCAGCTCGCCGCCTTCACCACCGACCGCTGAGCGCCGATCGGCCGGCGCCGGGGGGCTTCAGCGGGGTTTCGGCCGCAGGTGCGCGACGGTGCCCTCCAGGTGCGTCAGGCCCCAGGTGGCCATGGCCTCCAGCACCGGCCCGAGCGCCTCGCCGCGCGGGGTCAGCCGGTAGGCGTCGCGGCCGGGGGCGTCGGCGGTGGCCACCCGCTCGACCAGGCCGGCGGCGAACAGCCGCGCCAGGCGGTCGGCCAGGATGTTGGTGGCGATCTTCTCCGGCGACCGGCAGAACTCATTGAAATGCGCCTTCCCACAGAGCAGGTCGCGCACGATCAGGAGCGTCCACCTGTCGCCGATCAGGTCCAGCGTGCACGCCACCGGGCACACCGACCGCCGCTTCGCCTTCGGGTCTCGCGCCATCGGATCAAAGCCCTCCCCTTGACAGTCTCGCCCGGCCACTTGTAGTTTGCAAGCCATGTCGCTTGCAAAGTGCAAGCGATCGGCCCGGGGGCGGAGCCATGGCGCGGCTGGACGAGCATCCGACGGTGCGGGCGGTGCGGGGGCGGGGCCCGGCGGGGCGGGCGGAGGCGGCGCGGCTGGACGCGGCCGAGCTGCGGCGGATCTGCCTGGCGGCGGGGGCCGACGACGTCGGGTTCGTGGCGCTCGACCGGCCCGAGCTCGACGCCGAGCGGGCCGACGTGCTCCGGCTGTTCCCGGGCACCCGCACCCTGATCAGCGTCGTCTGCCGCATGAACCCCGACTCGGTCCGCAGCCCGGCGCGGAACCTGGCCAACCACGAGTTCCACGAGACCGGCGACGCGGTCAACGCCGCCACCCGCCGGATCGTCGCCGACCTGGCCGCGCTCGGGGTGCGGGCGGTCGACCCGCCGATGGCGTTCCCGATGGAGATGGACCGCTTCCCCGGCAAGGTCTGGAGCCTGTCGCTGAAGCCGCTGGCGGTGGCCGCCGGCCTGGGCCAGATCGGCATCCATCGCAACGTGATCCACCCGCGGTTCGGCAACTTCATCCTCCTGGGCGCGGTGCTGGTCGACGCCGTCGTCGACGAGCAGGCCCATCCCATCGACTTCAACCCCTGTCTGGAATGCAAGCTCTGCGTGGCCGCCTGCCCGGTCGGGGCGATCCACCCCGATGGCGCGTTCGACTTCTCGGCCTGCCTGACGCACAACTATCGCGAGTTCCTGGGCGGCTTCACCGACTGGGTCGAGACCGTGGCCGACAGCGGCAGCGCCGCCGGTTACCGGGCGCGGGTGGAGGACGGCGAGTCGGCGTCGGTCTGGCAGTCGCTGGCCTACGGGCCCAACTACAAGGCGGCGTATTGCCTGGCCGTCTGCCCGGCGGGCGAGGAGGTGATCGCGCCGTTCCTGGGCAACCGCGGCCGGTTCGTGCACGAGGTCGTCAAGCCGCTCCAGGCCAAGGAGGAGCCGGTCTACGTGCAGCCGAACACCGACGCGGAGGCGTACGTCGCGAAGAAATTCCCGCACAAGCGGATCCGACGCGTGGGTGCCGTGACCCGGCCGGGCACGGTCGCGGCGTTCCTGACCCTGATGCGGCACTCGTTCCAGCGCGGGCGGTCGGAGGGTCTCGACGCCGTGTACCACTTCCGCTTCACCGGCGTTGAGACGGCCACCGCCACCGTGACGATCCGCGACCAGCAGCTCACCGTGCAGCCGGGCCTGCAAGGCGATTGCGACCTGCGGCTCACGGCCGACTCCGCCGCCTGGCTGCGGCTGCTCCGCAAGGAGGTCGGCCCGGTCCGGCTGCTGCTGACCGGCAAGGTCCGCCTCTGGGGCGACCCCCGCCTGTTCGCCGCCTTCGGGCGCTGCTTCCCGTAGGAAACCAGCCGGCGCCCGGCCGTCGTCCTCCCGGCGGCCCGCGTCGGCGTCGGGCCGATCCGAGGAACGCCGTCAGCCCGGCGAGGATCTGGCGACCGCCCACGGCGTACCGGTCGTTGTGGCCGTCCCCCGGCACGGTCCAGTGGGTCGCCATTGCGGGGGATCGGGCCGATCGGGTACCCGCGTCGTTCTCCGATGCCCGCCGGCCGCGAACCGATCACGCCGGCGGTGCGACTCCAGGAGCATCGGCCACCGGCGTGCCAGCGCGGCCGACGTGGGCGAGGAACGCGCCGTAGTCGCGGAGGTAGTCGTCGGGGTCGTAGGGGTCGGAGGCGAAGACGAGCAGCGCGGCGTCGGGGCTGAAGGCGTACTGGGTGGCCCAGACGCGCGGCGGGATGTGGACGCCGATCGTGGGGGCGTCGAGCACGATCTCCTCGCGGCGGTGGCCGTCGTCGACGACCAGGTGCACCGAGCCGCTGACGCAGACCGCGAACTGGTGGCAGGCCTTATGCGCGTGCTCGCCGCGGATCCGGCGGTCGTTGACCTCCGAGACGAGGAAGAACCGCCGGGGCACGAACGGGAACGTGTCGTCGAGGGCGGTGACGGTCAGGGCGCCCCGGAGGTCCTCGAAGCGCGGGGCGTGGTGGATCCGCACGCCGGCGACGACGGAGTCCTCGACGCGGGCGGTCGCCGGGGCCCGGCTCGGGACCGTGCTGGCGGCCGGCTTCGCGGCCGTCTCGGCGTAGCCGACGATCCGCGCCGGGTTGCCCGCGACGATGGCGTACGGCGGCACGTCGCGGGTCACCACCGCGCCGGCTCCGATCATCGCGTGCGCCCCGATCCGCAGCCCCGGCAGCACCACCGCGTTGGCCCCCACCGAGACGTGGTGCTCCAGCCGGGTCCGGAGCACGGGGTGGTCGTACTGCTTGCTGCGGGGGTACTTGTCGTTGGTGAAGGTCGCATTCGGGCCCAGGAACACGTCGTCGCCGACCTCCAGGCCGTCCCAGAGCTGCACGCCGCTCTTGACCGTCACCCGGTCGCCCACGGTCACGTCGTTCTCGATGAAGACGTGGTCGCAGATGTTGCAGTCGCGCCCGATCACGGCGCCGGGCAGGATGTGAACGAACGCCCAGACGCGGGTGCCGTCGCCGAGCAGCGACGACTCGCAGAGCGCCTGGGGGTGGACGAAGTACGACATCGCGGCACCAGGGGAGGGAACAGCGGAAACTCAGGCGGATCCGGCGGGCGGGTCGAAGCGGCGGACGTGGCGGACGATCGCCAGCGGCCGGCCCTTGGAGTTCTCGAACGTGCGCCACATGTACTGGCCCACGATCCCGAGGCAGAAGAGGTTCAGGAACATCGAGAACAGGATCAGCACCACCAGGGTGGCGAAGCCCGCCTCGGTGATCCAGCCCTGGAGCCGCGCGACGATCACGAACAGGGCGTACACCACCGACAGCGACATGCCGAAGGCGCCCAGGAGGCTGATCAGCCGCAGCGGGCGGTCGGTGAAGGCGAAGATGCTGTTGAGCATGTAGTCGAGCCGCTTCCGCAGCGACCAGCTGCTGGTGCCGGCGGTGCGGGCCTGGCGGTGGTACGGGATCTCCTTGCGGCGGAACCCGACCCAGAGCAGCTGCGCCGGCAGGAAGCTGTGGCTCTCCTCCAGGCTCAGCAGCTCGCGCGCCACCTCGGCCGTGCAGGCGAACACGTCGACGCCCGCCTCGGGCATCTCGGGCATGACCAGGCGGCGATACAGCCACCAGAACCAGGCGCTGCTGACGCGGGTGGCCCACGGGTCCTCGCGGCTGCTGCGGGTGCCCAGGCAGAGGTCGACGGGCTCGTCGCGGAGCACGCGGAAGAACTCGCGCATCAGGGCCGGCGGCTCCTGCAGGTCGGCGGCCATCACCGCCAGCCGCTCGCCGCGCGCGTGCGCCAGGCCGGTGCGGATCGCCGCCGCCGAGCCGAAGTTGCGGGCATGGCACACCAGCTGCGCCGCGAACGGCACCGACCGCAACCCCTCCCGGAGCATCTCCTCCGAGCGGTCGGGGCTGCCGTCGACGACGAACACGACCTCCCACGGCTCGGTCATCTCGGCGTGCAGCGCCGTCAGCGCGGCCAGCAGGTCGGCGATGTTCTCCTCGCTGCGGTAGACCGGGATGATCAGGCTGTTGACGACCGTCATGGGACTTTCGCGTGAGAGCCGTGGGGCCGGATCGTGGGGCGATGCAGGGCGGGCTCAGGCCGCGCCGCAGGCGGCCAGCGCCTCGCAGACGCGGTCGACCTCGGCGGCGGTCATTCCCGGGAAGCAGGGGAGCGTGAGGATCTCGTCGCGCGCGGCCAGAGACACCGGCAAGGGCCGCGCGCCGCGGGCCAGGGCGGCGCGGAAGGCGGGCTGCTCGGGGTCGAGCCGCGGGTAGTGGATCGCCGTCTGGATGCCCTGCTCCCCCAGGCGTTGCCGCACGCGATCGCGGTCGCGGAACCGGACCACGCACAGGTGCGCCACGTCGGCCCCGGACTCGATGGGCGGGGGGATCGTGGCTCCGATCGCCAGGGCCGCCCGGCGGACCCGCTCGGCGATCCGCCCACGCTCGGCGTTCCACGCGTCCAGGTGCGGCAGCTTCACGCGCAGGGCGGCGGCCTGGATCTCGTCGAGCCGCGAGTTGCGGCCACCGGCCAGATCATTCTCGTAGCGGGCCGTCCAGCCATACTGCCGCAGCCGGGTGACCCGGTCGGCCAGCTCGTCCCGGTCGGTGACCACCGCGCCGCCGTCGCCCAGCGCGCCCAGGTTCTTCGTCGGGTAGAAGCTGAACGTCGCCAGGTCGCCCCAGCCGCCCGCCCGTACGCCCCCCCGGGCGGCGCCGTGGGCCTGGGCGCAATCCTCGATCAGGGCGATCGGGCGATCGGCCAACACGCGGCGGATGCCGGCCACATCGGCCAGCCGGCCGTAGAGGTGCGTGACGACCACGGCCTTCAGGTCGTGCCCCTCGTCGAGCGCCCGCGCCAGGTCCATCGGGTCGAGGGTCAGGCCGGCGTCGATGTCGACGTGGACGGGCGTGGCGCCCAGGGCCAGCGCGGCGGTGCTCGTGTAGCCGCCGGCGTTGGCGACGGTCGCCACGCGATCGCCGGGGCCGACGCCGACGGCTCGCAGCGCCAGCTCCAGCGCGTCGGTGCCGTTGGCCACCCCCAGTGCGTGCCGGCGGCCGCAGAAGCCCGCGAACTCCCGCTCGAACCCGGCGTGCTCGCTCCCCATCACGAACCAGCCGCTGGCGAGCACCCGGCGCAGGGCCGCCTCCAGCTCGACCCTCAGGGCGTCGTGCTGGCGAGAGACATCGGCCAGCGGGACTGGGCCCATGAGCGTCGCGTCCAGGGTTCCCCGGCCCTCGCCCTTGGATCGCGGCCACTTCGCCGCGCCCGGTGATCATGTGAGGGTCAAGGCATCCGGGGACCCGCCGATTGGATACCGGGGGCGCCCGCAGCGTCAAGACGTCGGGGCCAGGCTGGGGCATGGACAGCGGCCACCGGCCCGGCATACTGGGGCCATCCCCGACCGCTCTCCCCGCCCGAGGACCGCCCCCCATGTCCAGGCTCCTGCTCACCCTGGCCCTGCTCGCCCCCGCCGTCGCCGTCGCCCGCGCCGACGACCCGCCCGCCGCCCGCGACGCCAGGGCCCTGTTCGCCCGCGACAACCTGATCGCCTGGTGCATCGTGCCGTTCGACGCGAAGAACCGCACCCCCGAGGCCCGCGCCGAGATGCTTCAGCGGCTCGGCTTCAAGCACTTCGCCTACGACTGGCGCGCCGAGCACATCCCCACCTTCGACGCCGAGATCGCCGCCCTCCAGAAGCGCGGCGTGGCGCTGGACGCCTTCTGGGGCCCCGGCGTGCTGAACGCCGACTCCCAGCGCATCGTCGACGTGCTCAAGAAGCACGGCGTGAAGGCCCAGCTCTGGGTGCTGATTGACCAGGGGGCTGACAAGGCCACCGGCGCCGAGCAGGAGCGTCGGGTGGCCGCCGCCGCCGCTCAGATCAAGCCCCTGGCCGTCGAGGCCGCGAAGGCCGACTGCACCCTGGGCCTGTACAACCACGGCGGCTGGTTCGGCGAGCCCGAGAACCAGATCGCGATCCTCGATCGCCTCAAGGGCGAGGGGATCACGAACCTCGGCCTCGTGTACAACCTGCACCACGGCCACGACCACCTCGACCGCTTCCCGGCTCTGCTCCAGCAGATGAAGCCGTACCTGCTCTCCCTGAACCTCAACGGCATGGATCCGAAGGGGGATCAGGTCGGCCGCAAGATCCTGCCGCTGGGCCAGGGCTCCGAGGATCTGAAGCTCCTCAGGATCATCCGCGACAGCGGGTACCAGGGCCCGATCGGCATCCTGGGCCACACCCAGGACGACGCCGAGCAGCGTCTCCAGGACAATCTGGACGGCCTCGACTGGCTCTTGCCCCAGCTCGACGGCAAGCCCGCCGGCCCCGCCCCCACCCCGCGCACGCCGGTCCCCCCGCGCCCGGCCAAGGCCGCCTGATTTCCAGGCCGCGAGACCGGTTCGGCGGGAGGCTGGGGTCTCGACGACGAGATCCCAGCCTCCCATCCTGAACCCGGCTTCTCGCCCGGCCAGGGTGGCCCGAGCCCGACGCGGGGAATGTCGGCGTCGATCAGCCGGCGCTCTTCGCCTTCTCCTCGGCCTGCGCTTTCTCGTGCTCGGCCAGGAACGTCTCCAGCGGCGGCCGCCTGAGGTGCGCCTCGGTCGCCTGCTGGTAGGCGTGGGCGACGCCCAGCAGGGTGGATTCGTCGTAGAGCCGGCCGGTGAACAGCAGCGAGACCGGACCCTGGCGGCCATTCTGGTCCTCGAAGCGGTCGGGCAGGACGACCGTCGGGTGGCCGGTGAAGTTGGTGATGACCAGGTCCTCGCCGTTGCCGACGTAGAGGTCGACCGACTCGAACAGCGCGCCCATCGCCCGCTGCAAGAGCGTGCGCACCCGGGCGGCCCGCAGGTACTCGACGGCCGGGATGAACTGGCCCTGTCGGAACGTGGCCGGCCAGGTGTTGAGGCCCTCGGTGACGTGCTCGCGGGTCAGGTCGTCGAAGAGGGTCGCCGCTTCGGCGTTGAGCATCGTGGTCAGCGCCTGCGCCGGCAGGTCCTTCGGCAGCTCGATCGGCACGAGCGTGGCCCCCAGGTCGCGCAGCACCTTCAGCTCGGGGCGTTCGGCGGTCGGCCGGCTCTTGAGCTCGAAGTAGCCGATCTTGAGCCCGAGCACGTCGCGCGACGGCGGCCAGGCGAACGGGCGGTCGACGGCGGTCGGATCGACGCCGTCGGCGCCGTGGATCGCGTCGAGGACCAGGGCGGTGTCCTCGACCGACCGGGTGATCGGCCCGATCTTGTCGAGCGACCAGGCCAGGGGCATGCAACCGGCGCGGCTGACCCGCCCGAACGTGGGACGCAGGCCGTTGGCGCCGCAGGCGCGACAGGGGGAGACGATGCTCCCCAGCGTCTCGCTGCCGAGCGCGAACCCGACCAGGCCGGCCGCCACCGCCGACGCCGATCCAGCCGACGACCCGCTCGATCCGCGACGCGGGTCCCACGGGCTGCGGGTCATGCCCCCATACCATTTGTCCCCCATCGCCAGCGCGCCCAGCGAGAGCTTGGCCACCAGCACCGCGCCCGCCTCGTCGAGCCGGGCCGCCACGGTCGCGGCGGTATCGAACGTCTGATCCTTGAACTTCGGGGCCCCCCAGCCGGTGGGGTACCCCGGCACGGCGATCAGGTCCTTGGCCCCCCAGGGGATGCCGTGCAGCGGCCCGCGATACCGGCCCGCCGCCAGCTCGGCGTCGGCCCGCGCCGCCTGCTTCAGGGCCCGCTCCTCGGTGAGCGTGACCACGCACTTGAGCATCGGGTCGAACCGCTTCAGCCGCGCCAGGTACAGCGTCGTCAGGTCGAGTGAGCTGACCTGACCCGTTCGCACCAGGGCCGCCAGCTCGACGACCGGCAGGAACGCCAGCGCCTCGTCGGAGTCGGGCCGCCTGGGCGGCCGCGTCTCGGTCGGCACCGCCTGGTTCCGCCGCACGGGCACGGGTGGGGTGCTCGTCGGCGCCTCGGCGAGCTCGGGGTGGAACCGGAGCGCCGGCGGCACGTCGCGACTCAGGGCGACCTTGCGGAGCGCCTCGAACGACCCGAGCGACTGCTGGAGCGCGCGGACGGTTGCCTGGCGCTCGTCGTCGGTGAGCTCCAGGCCGGCGATCCACTCCGCCTGCTGGATCATCGCCGGGGTCACCTTCCCCGTCTGCTCCTGGACCTGGGCCGCCAGGGCCCGCTGGAACGTCGGCGTGCCCACTCCGACGGCGCCCAGCACCTTGAGCAGGGCGCGGCGGCCAATCGGGTGCGCGGGATGCGATGGATCAGCAGTCATGGCTGGATGGGCTTTCGTCGAGAATGGAGCCGGGCGGAGTGGTCTGGGAGTGGAGTGGAGAGGGGTGCAAACCGATGAGGGTGGAGTGCGGGGCGCCAGGGCCCCCGCGGGGAGCCGCGTCATCCGCCCTGCGAATCCCGAGGAGAACCCCGGGGGCTCCGTCCGCGGACCGCACCAACGCGCGCGGAGTTCTCCACGCGCGCGGACCTCGGTCCCTCCCTGCGGGGTGGAGGCACCGAGGCCCGGGTGCGGGCCGGGATGACCGGAGCCTTCGAACGCTCCGGCTCACTCCCTGGCGGTGGCGGCCTTGGGCTTCGGGCCGCCGAGGGTGCGGCGGATGAAGTCGATCTGCGTCCGCTGGTAGTGCGGGCCGAAGATCCCGTGCCGGGCGGACGGATAGATCATCAGCTCGAAGTCCTTGTTGGCGGTTTGCAGGGCGTGCACCAGGCGCATCGTGTTCCGCAGGGACACGTTGTCGTCGATGGCGCCGTGCAGGATCAGCAGCTTGCCCTTGAGGTTGGCGGCGGCCTCGACGACCGAGCCGGCCTTGTACCCCTCGGGGTTCTCCTGGGGGGTGAGCATGAACCGCTCGGTGTAGATCGAGTCGTAGTCGTGCCAGTCGGTCACCGGGGCGCCCGCGATGCCGGCGGCGAACAGGTCGCTGTGGGTCATCGCGAACGCGGTGATGAACCCGCCGTAGCTGTGGCCGGCCATGCCGATCCGCTCGGGGTCGACCTGCGGGTACTCCTTCTTGAGCCAGGCGATACCGGTCTGGATGTCCTCCAGCTCCCGCACGCCGAGCTGCTTGTAGGCGGCGTGGGCCGAGGTCGCCCCCTTGCCGCTGGCGCTGCGGGGGTCCATGCGGAAGACGACGAAGCCGGCGTTGGCCAGCGCCTGGTCCATCGCCATCCGGGCGCCCGGCCAGCCCCCGTTGAGGGTGGGCGTGTGCGGGCCGGCATAGGTCATGAACCAGGCGGGATAGCGCAGGTTCGGGTCCATCGACGGCGGAGTTGTCACCTCGGCCTCGAGCTTGAACCCGTCGGGCGTGGGGATCTGCACCCGCTTGCGAGGGGCCAGCGCCACCGACTCCAGCGGTGTGCGGTCGACCGGCTTGACCACGCGCACCTCGGCGCCGTCGATCTTCCGCAGGGTCACGCCCGGCGGGGTCTCGAAGTCGGCCTGGGTGTCGAGGAACAGCGCGGCGTCGGGGCTCAGGGTCACGTCGTGGGTGGCCGTGCCGGTCGTGATCCGCTCGATGGGGCCGCGACCGTCGAGCTTGACCCGGTACAGGTTCAGGGCCAGCGGGCCGTCCTTGGTGGCGGTGAAGTAGAGGAAGCCGGCCGACGCGTCGAGCGCCTCGATCGAGCGAATTTCCCAGTCGCCGCTGGTGAGCTGCTTCACCAGGGTGCCGTCGGCCTTGTAGCGGTACAGGTGCTTCCAGCCGTCGCGCTCGCTGAGGTAGAGGAAGTCGCCGCCGTCGAGCGGCTGGATGTCGCCGGAGTTCTCGATCCAGGCGGCCGTCTGGTCGCGGAACAGCCGGGTCGTCTTGCCGTCGGGGGCGACCTTCACGAGGTCGAGCCAGGTCTGGGTGCGGTTCTGCACGTAGGCATAGGCCGCGTCGGCGGCCAGCCAGCCGACGCCCGAGATCAGGAACGAGTCCTTGGTGTACCGATCCAGGTCGGCCCAGGCGACCGAGCCGCCGGCGGCCGAGACGACCCCCAGGCGTACGTGCGGATTCGGCTCGCCCGAGCGCGGGTACGGGGTGGTCTCGACGGTGCGCTTCGAGCCGGCCGTGTCGATCAGGACCGCGTGGTCGGGCAGCGGGGCGTCGTCGAGCTCCAGGAAGGCGATCCGCTTGCCGTCGGGGCTCCACCAGAACGCCTTCCAGTTGCGGTTGAAGATCTCCTCGAAGTAGACCCAGTCGGCCTTGCCGTGCCGGAGGGTCTCGGTGCCGTCGGTCGTCAGGGCCCGCTCGTTGCCGGTCGCCAGGTCGATGACGTACAGGTCGTTGGCCCGCACGAACGCGACGTACGTGCTGTCGGGGCTGAACTCGGCGAACTCCTCGGGCTCGGGGCTGCTGGTCAGCCGGGTGGCCGTCTCGCCGTCGAGGGTGGCGTAGTACAGGTCATTTTCGTGGCTGAACAGCACGCCCTTGAGGTCGGGCGCCAGCAGCGGGCCCGTGCTGGGCCGGGGCGCCTGCACGGTGCCCGGCCGCACGTCGTAGCGCACGCCGGCCAGGCCGGCGATCCGCTTGGCAGTCGTCTCATCGATGGTCGGCAGCGCGGCCAGGGCCTTCGCCAGCGGCTCGGGATCGTGGAACGGCGACGTCTCGCCGGTGCGGGCGTCGACCTTGACCATGCGGCCGTCGCGCGACTCGGTCCAGTGGTCCTTGTCGATCCAGCGCGCCGGCGGCGGCGGGCCGCCCAGGTTCACGCGCTTGCCGGCGAGCAGGTCGTCCAGCGTGATCGGCGCCTTCGGCTTCGGCTGGTCCTGCGGCACGGGCGCGACCAGCGGGGCCGTCACCAGCGCGACGGCCGGGGCGGTCTCCAGCCGCAGCACGGGGAACAGCGAGCCGACGGCGAGCTGGGCATCGAACTGGTTCCAGGTCGCCAGGCCGTCGCTGGAGATCGGCTCCAGCAGCAGGGCCGCCAGGGCCCCCAGCGGCTGCGATGTGCGCACCAGCACCGTGCCGGCGGCGACCGTCCGGGCCGCCGTGCCGGCGCCGGCGACGGTCAGCTTCACCGGGTGATGCCCCTCGTACGGCCGCTCGCTCCGCTCGATCGACTGCACCCGATAGCCGGCCGCGTCGAGCGTGGCCGGCTCGCTCAGCGCCTCCAGCTCGACTCCATGGCGTCTGAGGGTCGCGATCGCCTGGTCGCACTGCGGCGGTACGAGGTACGCGTGCGGCCAGCGGAGGCTGAGCGTCGGCCGGTAGTCCTGCACCACCTCGACCCGGTAGTCGCGGGGCGCGCCGGCCCTGAGCTTGCCCGCCTCGCGGAGCTCCTCGTAGCCAAGCGCCTCGACCGTCTGCGGGAACGGCCGGGCCTCCGACTGGATCGGCACCCCGTCCGAGTACGGAGTGGTTCCGGCGACCGCCTGCTGCCGCGCCTGGTCGAGCAGGCTGGCGATCTCATCGCGATGGCCGGCGGCATACTCCAGGCACGTGCGCACGAAGTCGCGGGTGGCGAGCACGCGGTCCTTGTACGGGGCGTAGGCGTACGCCTCGGAGAGGATGCCGATGCGGTGCCGCATACCGACGTAGTTGGTGCCGAACCGGGGCACGTCGGGGAACCCGGTCCACCGGGTGTGGTCGTCCTCGAAGTTGCCGTAATAGAAGGCCCGCTCGCCGGTCGCCTGCTCGAAGCTCGCGTCGATGGCGGGGATCATCCGCTGGCGGACGTACTCGCGCACCAGGCTGCTGCCGGCCGGATGCTGCGGGCCCTGGTAGGTGAGAATGTACCGGTGCAGCGAGCCGTTGGTCGTGTGCGTGTCGATGACCAGGTGCGGGTCCCAGGCGTTGAGGAACCGGACCAGGGCGCGGGTCTCGGGGGCGTCGAGCTTCACGAAGTCGCGGTTCAGGTCGAGCCCGGCGGCGTTGCCGCGCTGGCCCATGCCGAGCGCGGGCCCGGCCTGACCGGGACGGTTGTCGAGCCGGACGCGCTCGTTGCCGTCGGGGTTGTAGTTCGGGACCACGGCCAGGATCAGGTCCTTCAGGAGCGGGTGGCCCGGCCCGTCGGTCAGCTCGCGCACGAGCATCGGCAGGGCCTCCTTGCCGCAGACCTCGCCGGCGTGGATGTTCCCGACCAGGAGCACGACCAGCTTGCCCGAGGCGCGTGCGGCCTCGGGCGTGGCCACCGGCGGGCTAGCGACCAGCAGCAACGGGATCGGGCGATCCTCGCCGCTGCGGCCCAGCTCGGTGAGCGTCACCGATTCCGAGCGCTCGTCGAGCGCTCGGCAGAGGCTCAGCACCTCGTCGTGCCGCGCGGTGGCCGTGTAACCGCTCCGCTCGGCCACCGTCAGCAGCGCGGGGGCGGGCGCCAGGATGGGCGTCGTCGCCGGCTCATCGTCTGCCGCGCCCAGCAAGAGCGGCATCAGGCCGATCAACCATCGTCTCATGGTGCAGATCCTTACGAGGGGTGGAGCCAAGCGGGACACGCCGTCGGGAAGGGTACGTGGCGTGTGGAGAGTTCGCTGGAAACCGTGCCAGCGCGACCGCGCGGGGCACTGGGAAAGCGGGCTGGCGGTCGCGGCCGATCGGAGGGCATTGGCCACTCGATCGCCGGGCGCGACGCCTCATGGTAGCCAAGCCGCCGGGGCATTCAAGCAGACCGGGGCGGCCCGGCCTGCGAAGTCGGGTCCGTCCGCCGCGTTGCAACCGGCGCCGGGCGACCACATCATGGAAGCGAACGCCGATTCCCGCAGGACCGCCACCATGACACGCACCCGCCTGGCCACCCCTGTGCCCACCCTGCAGTTCGATCGCAGGGCGGCATTGCAACCCCTTTTCCCCATGCTGATGGCCCTGGTCGCGCTGGCGAACACCACCGCGCGAGCCGACGACGACCGGCCGGCGCCTCTGCTGCGTGAGGGCGCCTTGGCGCCACTGCCGCTGGGCGCGGTGCGGCCCGCCGGCTGGCTGGAGGGGGTGCTGAAGGCCCAGGCCGACGGTTTGACCGGCCACCTCGACGAGTTCTGGCCCGATCTCCGCGACAGCGCCTGGATCGGTGGCCAGGCCGAGGGCTGGGAACGCACGCCCTACTGGCTCGACGGCGCCGTGCCCCTGGCCTACCTGCTCGACGACGCGAGGCTCCAGGCCAGGGTGAAGCGCTACCTCGACCACATCCTCGATCACCAGGCCGACGACGGCTGGCTCGGGCCCATCGGCGACAATAACCCGAAGCACCGGCCCTACGACGTCTGGCCGCTGTTCCCGCTGTTCAAAGCGCTCACCCAGTATCACGAGGCCACCGGCGACCCCCGCGTCGTCCCCGCGCTCACGCGGGCCATGCGCCGGGTGCAGCAGCAGATGGCGAAGGAACCCCTCTACAGCTGGGCGAAGTTCCGCGCCGCGGATCTGGTCGTCTCGGTTCTCTGGCTCTACGACCGCACCCGCGAGCCCTGGCTGCTCGACCTGGCCCGCGAGGCGTTTGCCCAGGGGCACGACTGGCAGGCAATGTTCGCCAGCTTCCCGTATACCGAGAAGACGAGCCGGGACTTCGACAACCTTGCCTCGCACGGCGTCAACCACGGCATGGCGCTGAAGTACTCCCCCCTGCGCTGGCGCAGCGGCGGCAACACGACCGACCGCGACGCCCTCTTCTCGCAGCTCGTCACGCTCGACCGCTACCACGGCCAGGCCACCGGCCTCTTCACCTGCGACGAGCACCTCGCCGGCCGCAGCCCCTCGCAGGGCACCGAGCTCTGCACCGTGGTCGAGGCCATGTACTCGCTGGAACTCGCCCTGGCCGTCCTGGGGGATGGCCGGCTCGGCGACCGCCTCGAACGGATCGCCTACAACGCGCTGCCCACGACGATCAACCCGGAATTCACCGCCCATCAGTACGACCAGCAGGCCAACCAGGTCGTCTGCCGCCTGGCCCCCGAGCACGTCTACGTGAACAACGGGCCCGACGCGAATCTCTTCGGCCTGGAGCCGAACTTCGGGTGCTGCACGGCCAACCTGCACCAGGGCTGGCCCAAGCTCGTCGCGCACCTCGTCATGGCCGCGCCCGACCAGGGCCTGGCCGTGGTCGCCTACGCCCCCTGTGTCGTGACCACCCGTCGCGACGGCGACCCGCTCACGCTGGCCGTGCAGACCGATTACCCGTTCCGCGACACGGTGAGCCTCCAGGTCACCACCGCCGCGCCCGCCCGGTTCCCCCTGTCCCTGCGCCTGCCCGGCTGGTCGCCGCGCACGACCATCACGATGCCCGACGGCCGCGTGCTCACCCTCGAGAACGGCGCCCTCGCGGCGGCCGATGCCGAGGCGAACCCCGGCCTGAGCGTGCGCAACGGGTTCCTGCGGATCGACCGCTCGTGGTCGAACGCCGATCGGGTCGTGCTCCAGTTCGAGCCCGCGATCGGGCTCCACCGTGGCGCCGGCGACAGCGTCGCCCTCGTGCGCGGGCCGCTGGTCTTCGCCCTGCCGGTGCCCTCCGAACGCCGGATCGTCAAGGACCGGCCCGAGCTGCCCTTCGACGACTACGAGGTTCTCCCCACCGGCCCCTGGAACTACGCCCTGGCGCTGGACCCCGAGCACCCCGCCGACGTGATCGCACTCGACCGCCACCCGCTCGGCCCGCACCCCTTCTCCCCCGAGGGCGCCCCCCTGAGCCTCACCGTCCCCGCCCGCCGCCTGCCCGGCTGGGACCTCGAGAAGAACGCCGCCGCCCCCGTCCCCACCAGCCCCGTCGCCAGCCCTGAGCCCGTCGAGACCCTCCGCCTGATCCCCTACGGCAGCACCACCCTCCGCGTCACCGAGTTCCCCTGGCTGGGTCTCCCGCGCTGATCGACGCCGGCGCACCGACACGCCGGGGGCTCGACCCGGCGTCGAGACCCCGGCGACCCTTCGAGGCGGGTGTCCCCGGCCCACCAACGGCGGGCGCAGGTCGCCGGGGGCGGAACCCTCAGTGAGCGCGGGGCTCGACGCCGTGGAGGTGTCGCACGAAGAAGTCGCGGAGCCGACGCTGGCCATAGGGGCTGCCGCCGGAGCCGTGGCCGCCGCCGGGGAAGACGATCAGCTCGAAGTCCTTGTCGGCCTTGATCAGCGCATCAACCACCTGCATCGTCGACGCCGGATCGACGTTGCGGTCCAGCTCACCAACAGTCAGCAGCAGCTTGCCCCGGAGCTTGTGGGCATTGGTGACGTTCGACTGCTCGGCGTAGTGCGGGCCGATCGGCCAACCCATCCAGAGCTCGTTCCACCAGATCTTGTCCATCCGGTT
>CAZUZD010000057.1:0-24802 GCA_964624465.1 uncultured Isosphaeraceae bacterium | reverse complement strand
GCCCGGCATCTGCACGGCGCGGTCGAGCTCGGAGCCGAAGCCGACGAGGTCGGACCGTTCCTTCTGCCAGAGCACGATCGAGCGGGCGAACCGGGCGGCCAGCTCAACCTGCACCGACTCCAGCCGCGGCACGGGCGGCACCGGCGGCGGGGCGCTGGCGTGGCCCATGCCGCCGTGGTGGTGGCGGGCGGTCATCGGGGCGGGCGGGCGAGCGCGATGGGCGCGGATCGCCTCGACGGCCGCGCGAACGTCGGGCTCGCGGGCGGTCCCGAGCACGAGCAGTTCCTCGGCGGCCAGGCGGGCGAACAGCTCGGCGGCGCGGAGCCGCAGGTCGGCGTCGAGCCGGCGGGTGTGCTCGCGCCAGATCCGGGCCTGTGAGGCCGTCAGGGTGCCGTGGCCGGCGTGGCCCAGCTCGACGGCCCGCTCGCGCATGAGCTGCATGTTGGCCAGGTAGGCGTACTCCCGCAGGCCGGTCTCGAACCGGGGTCGGATCGCCGTCAGCGTCGCATCGATCAGGCCCGCCCGGTCGGCCGGCGGCTCGATCAGGCCGGCGTCGACCGTGGCATCGAGGGCCTGGGCCAGCATCGAGCGGGCGTCGCGGTCGACCAGGACCCGGCGCGGCCAGAACTCGCGGGGCCGGAAGTTGACCATGGTCTCGATCATGTCCAGGGGCGCGGGGTCGGTCGGGGTCTCGGCCCGGCCGGCCTTGCCGACGACCATGTCGACCTCGGGGAACCGGCAGAGGACCATGTCGCGGGCCTTCAGGTCGTCGGCCGACTGCGTGATCGAGGCCCTCGGGATCGTGATCGGCATGTCCATGACCATCTGCTCGTCGAGCGGGGTCAGGAACTCGCGCGCGATCGGCGTCATCCGCGTCTCGGCCGCCAGGGCGATCAGCACCAGGGCAACAGCCCCGACCACGGCCCCGGTCCGGGTGCGGGCGCTGACCACCACGGCGAGCAGGCCAACGGCGAGGGTGCCCAGCAGCAGCGGACGGATCCCGACCGGCGCCAGGCCGACGACGAGGGTGGCGGCGGCAAACCAGACCAGGCCGGCGGGATTCCGCAGGCAATAGTCGAGCGTGGGGCGGTAGACCTCGATCACGCTGCGGACGAGCGGGTTGTCCTCCTCGCGCCGCAGGCGGCCTCGGATCAGCAGCGAGCAGAGGGCGGGCACGAGCGTGATCGACAGGCCGGCGATCGTCAGCAGCGCGAAGGTCTTGGTGGACGCCAGCGGCCGGAACATCTTCCCCTCGATGCCCCGGAGCGTGAACACGGGCAGGAACGAGAGCAGCATGATCACGACCGAGAAGAAGATCGGCCGGCCGACCTCGCGGCACGCCCGCAGCACGATCGGCCGCACGTCCCCGCGCACGGGCCGGTCGCCGAATTCTTCCGAGAGCCGGTGCAGCACGTTCTCGGCCATCACCACCGACGAGTCGACCAGGATCCCGATCGAGATCGCGATCCCGGCCAGAGACATCACGTTCGCCTGGATGTCGGCGATCCCGAGAGCCCGCAGGCCGCTCAGGATCACGAACGAGCCGAGCACCGTCAGCGGCAGCGTGAGCACGATCACCAGCGCCGTCCGCAGGTGCAGCAGCACGAGCACGACGCACACGGTCGCGGTGATCATCGCCTCGATGACCGTGTTGCGGACGGTGGCGACGGCCCCCTCGATCAGAGGCGTGCGGTCGTAGAACGAGACGATGTGGACGTCGGGCGGCAGGCCGGCCTGGAGCTCGTGGATGCGGGCCTTGATCCGACCGGTCAGCTCCAGCGGGTTCTCGCCGCTGGCCATCAGGACCACGCCGCCCACCGTCTCGCTGCCGTCCTTCTCCAGCACACCCCGGCGCGGGCCGGGCCCGGCGGCGACGCTGGCGACGTCGCCCACGGTGACCGTCTCCCCATCCGCGGCGGCGACGGGCAGCAGCGTCTGGCGAATGTCCTCCAGGATCCCCTCGGGATCGGCGTCCGCCACGCCCCCGCCGAGGGTGCCCACGCCGCGGACCAGGTACTCGGCGTTCCCCTTCTGGATCGACTGGCCGCCGACGCTGGCATTGGCGTGGGCAATCGCCTCGACGACCTGGCCGGCCGTGATGCCGTGGGCCCGCAGCCGGCCGGGGTCGAGCGCGACCTGGAACTCCAGCGCCGAGCCGCCGACCGTGGCGACCTCGGCCACGCCGGGCACGGCCGCGAGCTGCGGGCGGATGAACCCGTCCTGGATCGCCCGCAGCCGGTCGGGAGGGTGGCCGGAGCCCTCGACGGTGTACCAGTAGATCTGGCCGGTCGCCGGCGCATCGGGACCGAGCCGGGCGACGACCCCCTCGGGCAGCCGGGCGCTCGAGGCCGCCAGCCGCTCGGCCACCCGGCGGCGGCCCTCGGCCACCGGGGTCGACTCGTCGAGGATCACGTGGATGAGGCTGAAGCCGAAGTCGCTGGACGACCGCACCGAGCGCACCCCGCGCAGGCCTTGAAGCTCGACGGCCAGCGGGTAGGAGAGCTGCGCCTCGACCTCCTGGGGCGCGTGGCCGGGCCAGTCGGCGAAGACGAGCACGGCGTCCTCGGACAGGTCAGGGATCGCGTCGACCGGGGTGTGCTCGATCGCCCAGAGCCCGAGCACCCCCAGCGCCAGGGACGCCGCGATCACGGCCCAGCGGTGCCGGACCGACGCCGTGATGATGCGGTCGATCATGGGTGGTGCGGGGCCGCCATGGGCTTGAGTTTCGCCAGATACTTGCCCGGCTCGCGCTCCACCGCCGCGCGGCACCCCTCGCAGCAGAGGAACAGCGATCGGCCCTGCACCTCCAGCCGCGGCGGCGGGCCCATCGAACCCAGCGGCTTGCCCGTCACCGGGCACGTCTGCTGCGCCAGGGCGGCCGCGCGGTCGGTGGGCGACAGCCCCGAGAAGTCGAGCGGCTTGCCGGCCGTCGTGGGCGGGGGCGTCGGGGCGGCCACGACGGGCTCCGACCGAGAGGCGCCGAAGTAGCCGGCCGCCAGGGCGGGATTGAGCCGGGTCTCGGCGTCGACGAGGAACGCCCCGGAGGTCGCGACCCGCTGGCCTTCCTCCAGTCCATTGACGACCGGGACATCGGGCCCGCAGCGGGGGCCGAGGGTCACGGCGACGGCGTCGAACACACCAGGCATCCGCTCCAGGTACACGACCGTGCGGGTGCCGGTGTCGATCACGGCCCAGGCCGGGATGCTGAGCACCGTGCCCACCGGGCGGTGGCTCACCACGCGCGGCACGAGGACCATGCCACCGCAGGCCTCGCACTGCCTGCCGGCGACGTCGGCGACGACCTTCGGATGCATGGGACACCACCACCCGATGCGCTGGGTCTTGCCGAGCGGCAGGCGTTCGAGGGGCGCGGCGTCCTTCGGGCAGGTGCCGGCATCGAGCTGCACGACCTCGGGGTGGGCGGCGCACGCGAACAGGGCGCGGGGCTCGCCGGGCCGCAGGGCGGGCTCACCCTGGGGCTGCCCGGCGAACGGGGCGCGGTCGGCCAGCGGCACCCGGGCCACCGCGGCGCCGAAGCGGACGCCGGGCGGCGGCGGCGCGTCGGTGGCGATCGTCACCCGGTCGGCGGTGAGGTCGGCGATCCGGCCCGGGACGGCCTCGGTGCCGTCGGGCGGATCGGGGGTCACCTCGACGCGGCCATCCGGCGCCAGCCAGGCCCGCTCCGCGACCGAGAGCCCGGTCGTCAGCGTGCCGCCGTCGCCGACGAGTTCCCAGCGACCGACGACGCGGACCGATCGCTCCAGGGGCCGGTAGCGGGCCGGCTCGGTCTTCAGGCCGGCGAGCTGGACGCGCTCGGGCGCCAGCTGCACCCGGGCGAGCACGCCGTCGGGGGTCGGCCCCATGTCCCCCTTTGTGCGCCGCACCAGGGCCATGAAGCAGACCGAGCACTTGCCCGGCCAGTCGGAGAGTACGCCCGGGTCCATCGGGCAGAAGTACTCAGTGTCGGACGAGACGGCGCCCATGGCGGCGTCGCGCGGGGCGGGGGCCGTCAGGCGGTCCCAGTAGGTCCGCAGCACGTCCCACTGGCCGACGACCGCCGCCGCGACCGCCAGCGCGGCCACGAACCGCAGCCGCACCTGGACCGCCCGGACCCACCAGCCGATCGCCCGCCGGCGCGGGGACCGGGTCGAGGCGGGATGGACCGACATGGGCGACGCCCTCGCTCAAGGTTGGGGGGACGGGCCCGGGGTCTCGGGGCCGCCGGCCGGTGGCGACGGCGACGCCTCGTCTTCCGCCGGGTCCATCTTGTGCTCGAAGTGGGTCAGCAGCTCGTAGTCCCGGTCGCGGAAGACGAGCACGGGGTCGATCCCGACCAGGAGGAACCGGACCATCGGGCGGGCGGCCGGGCTGTCCAGCACCAGCTCGACCGAGAAGGTGCGGGCCCGCTCGGTCGCCAGCTCTCCCACGACCCGATGGCCGAGCAACCGCTGGCCCGGGACCCGGAACGAGTCGACGACCTGGACCTGGGGGCTCTGGCCGTCCTCCAGCATCCCAGGGGCCCGCCCCGATTGCCAGGCGGCCATCGCCCGTTCCAGCACGCGCCGGCCCGGGGCCGAACCGGGCACGATGTCCGACGCCCGCTCGCCGCAGCCCGCGAGGCCGACCAGCAGCAGGGCCAGTCCCAGGTGCACGGCCGATCGGGAGCGAGGGGTCCGGGGGCAGGGCAGGGACATCGGAGCTCACTCGTGGGCTGTCGGGGCCTGGCTTGTCGTCCCGTCGGGATTTGCCGATACTCAGATCTTAACGGATCCACGGCGGACCGTCCCCGGGCCGCCGCGTCCGTGCCCGCACGACCCATCCCGGTTTTCTCACCCTGGTCGAGGCCGGCGCCTCCCCCCGCTTGCCGGCCCGGGGTCAGTCCCCGAGGTCTCCCATGCTCACCCGATCCCGCCGTCGCGGCTTCACCCTGATCGAGCTGCTGGTGGTCATCGCGATCATCGGCGTGCTGATCAGCCTGCTGCTGCCCGCCGTCCAGAGCGCCCGCGAGGCCGGCCGCCGCGCGCAGTGCATCAACAACCTGAAGCAGATCGGGCTGGCGATCCACACCTACGCCGACACCTACCAGGTGCTGCCGCCCGGCAAGGGGGACAATTATCTGGCCAGCGTCCCGGGCGCGGCGTCGTATGCCCGGTGGTCGGCCCAGAGCCAGCTGTTGCAGTTCATCGAGCAGGGGAACCTGTTCAACAGCATCAACTTCAGCCTGCCGCCCGAGACGCCCGGCATGGCCGGCGACGTGCCATTCATGCCCCCGTACCAGAACCCGGGGCGCCAGAACGCGACGGCGTCGCTGACGATGATCAGCACGTTCCTGTGCCCGTCCGACGCGAGCTCGAACCTGCTCGGCCAGTGGCCCGGCGGCAACAACTACCTGGGCAACCTCCAGACCTGGGCGTGCGACCTGAGCGAGGGCTACGCCTCGACGATCGCCCCGGCAGAAACGCCGCAGGGCGTTTTCTACTTCCGCAGCTCGGTGCGGCTGGCCAGCGTCAGCGACGGCCTGAGCAACACCGCCTTCTTCAGCGAGAAGATCCGCGGCACCGACATCAACGATCCGGACGCCCGCTCCGACTCGCTGATCATCTCGCCGGCCGGCATCGTCGACATGGACACCGCCTACAACGCCTGCCAGCGGATGAACCCGCAGACGACCACCCGACTCACGCGCCGGCAGGGCATGAGCTGGGTGATGGGCGAGATGTGCTGCACGTCGTACAACCACGTGGCCCCGCCGAACAGCAAGACCTGCGCGGGCACCGGGTTCAGCGGCAACATGGCCAACATGCCGATGCAGGTGCCCCCCTCCAGCCGCCACCCCGGCGGTGTGAACGTGCTGATGGGTGACGGCTCGGCCCGGTTTGTCAAGTCGACCGTGAACGTCGGCACCTGGCGCGCCGTCGGTACCCGCGCCGGCGGTGAGGCGATCTCCAGCGATTCGTACTGATCGGGCCCGCGCCGTCGACGTCCCCGGGGCCTGGCCCCGGGGATGTTCCGGCATCCCTGGGGGTGTGTTCGGGATGGCCAAGGCCCACCGGCTCTGTCTGATCGCCCTGCTGTGCCTGGCGGGCTGCTCGAACCCGGGAGCGCCGGTGACGCCGATGTCGCTGGCCCGCGAGGCCTTGGTCCGGGGCCTCGAAGCCTGGAAGGCCGGCGCGCCGCCGTCGTCGCTGGCCACCGCCACGCCCCGCATTGACTTCATCGACTTCGAGTGGGCCGCGAAGCGGAAGCTGACCGACTTTGCCGTCAAGGGCGACGGCACCGGCCAGGGCACCCAGACCTTCGAGGTCACCCTGACCCTCGCCGGCCAGCCCGCCCGCGACGTGAAGTACCTCATCCTCGGCACCGACCCCGTCCAGGTCTACCGCGACCAGGACTTCGATCGGGCCATGAACATGGACAACAACCCCACGCCGACGCGACCGAAGGCCCGTTAGGCCCCGTCAACGTGCCCCGACGCGTCTGTCGGTGATCAACGCCTCCCTGCCGGGTCTGCCGGGCGGTACCCAGTCGGCGACCCGGTCGCGGATCGAATCCTGCGGTAGGGAGACCTCCTTCCCCAGCCCAGGGAGCAGGAGGAACTGACCGCAGAGCCAGTGCCGCTCGCCACGGCCACTGTGGCGGTAAACGACAGCGTCGTCGGGCTAGCGGGCCAGCTCCTGGGGGGGCCTGCACAATCCGATCCGGCCGATCGTCCTGCCCCTGGAGCACCACGGGCTCGGGGCTCTCCGTGATGGGCCAGGCTGTGGCGCGGTCATCGCACCTGGTTGGGCGACGGCACCGGCGTGAGCATGCCCGCGACAACAGACCTGCAACGGGCCAATGGTCGGCCGACCAACCACGCCAAGGGGTGCGGTGCGGGTTTCCGGTGATCCAGGTCCAGGCCCTCGATCACGCCAGCACCCGGGCTTCAGCCGGAAAGGACGATGTTGTGGTAGATCTCTTGCACATCATCGCAGTCATTGAGCATGTAAATCAACTTTTCAAACGAGCTTAATTCCTCCCCATTGAGGCTCTTGCTCGCCTGCGGAAGAAATCGGATCTCCTGGATCTCCAGCTCGGTGCCGGGGAACGCCTCCAGCAGGGCCGTTCTCGCCTTGGAGAACTCGGTGGGGGGGGCGAAGATCGTGACCGTCCCAGCCTCGCACTCGATTTCTTCGACGGCAACGTCCGCAGCGAACATCGCCTCGAGCACCTTCTCCTCGTCGTCACCCTTGAACGAAAGTACAGCCAAGTGGTCAAACGACATCACCACGGATCCGTTGGCAGCCAGCTTGGACCCGGTCTTGTAGAAACAGCTGCGGACATCGGAGATGGTGCGGGTCGGGTTGTCGGTCAAGCATTCGACGATCAGTAAGGAACCACCGGGACCGAAGCCCTCGTAACGCGCGGCCTGGAAATCCTCACCACCCGTGCCAGCCGCCTTCTGGATCGCCTTTTCGATCACATGGCTCGCGACGTTATCTCGCTTGGCCCGCTCGATGACGCTGCGCAGGGTCGAATTGGCCTCCGGGTCAGGCACGCCGTTCCTGGCCGCCATGTACAATTGTCTTCCGTACTTGGAGAAGAGCTTCGATTTCTGAGCGGAGGTTTTGAAAATCGACTCTTTGCGCTTCTCGAAGATCCGTCCCATTCGGGTATCTGCCTTTTCATCTTCTGGACGGGGCCAAGTCACAAGTGGTTTCACCCCCTGATTCTAGAGAAAAAACCTCCTTGATTGCAAATGAACGGTCGCCGGCGAATGGGCGGGCTGATCGGCGGCGTGCAGGCCCCACCTCCCAAGCCGATCGCATTCGCCTTCTGTAGCCGTTCACGGGAAAGGACTTGCGACCTGAAACGGCCGCGGTGACCACGACGTCAAGAGCGTCGAGCCGCCCATCCCGAAGGAGTTGTGGGACCGGGTCCACCGTCGCGGCCCCGGCGTCCACTCAGGATGGGGCCAGTCGCTCGGGTGGAGAATCTCCACCCTCGAAGCCCCCCCGGGCCAGGTGTCCTCCCCCCTCGTCGAAGCCGCCTTCGGGCGAGCCACAGCAGGTGACACCCGCGCCGGATTGCCCGTGTACCACGCGGCCACTTCGCCCGGCCGATCGCGGCCGATCGCATGTCGGAGGGCTTCGACCGCCCGGGCCTTCAGCCGCCCCGACGCTACCATCCCCGAGGTCTCAGAAACTCGCCCAGCGAGATCGGCGGCCTGGGTCAAGTCGCAGGCCAGGTTGTAGAGGTCGATCGGCGTGGGATTCCGCATTGAGCCGCGGATCTCGATCGCAGCTCGGAGATGATCGCGGGCAGTGTCAGCACCAGCCGACTTCCGGTAGCAACGCGCCAGGACCGAGTGGGTCACCGCGAGCCCCCTGGCCAGGTCAGGGCGGGCCGGGTTCGACTGGTGGAGCCTGTGGAGTCACGCGCCGGCCAGTTGCATCGTTCCGATGGCATCGGCGAGACGGTCCGCCTCGAAGGCCGTGAGCCCAGCCTGGGCCGCGTCCAGCGCCTGCTGAGCCTCGGCCGGGTCAAGGCGAGCGGGCCGAAGCACAACGACCGCGGGAGCGGCGGGAGCGGAACTCCTCAGGGGCTCGGAGGTCGGGGCTGCCACGGGGGCGTTCCGATCCCAGTCGAGCCCGGCGCTCAACAACCCGTTACGCAGGGCGGTCAGGTCCCAGAGGGCGACATCGGAATCGGCCCCGACGAACGCTAGCCAGTGGCCCGAGGCGGTGAAGGCCAGGTCCTTCACCATCGCAGTCCACTCCGGTAGCGCCACGAACGGCTCGATGGTCAGCGCGTCGCGCAGGACCACGTGGCGGTCGCTCCCTCCAGTGGCGAGCAGGCGGCCGTCCGGGCTGAGTCTCAGGCATTCGATCGGGCCGGCGTGGGCCTGATCGAGGCGATGGCCAGGGACCATGCCGGGGAGCGACAGGCTCACCAGATCGCCGTTGTTGCACGCGACGATCGCGCGATCGTGCGCCGGGTCCACGACGAATTGGCGGACGCCCTCGGTCAGGTGAGCCTGGGCCTCCACGCGTCCCGACGCCAGGTCGTAAAGGGTGATCGGGCCGTTCGATACCTCGCTCAACAGTTTCCGGCCCTGGTCCAGGAACGCGATGGACCAGACCCAGGAGGGTCCGGCATCCAGTTGCTGGATCACCTGCTTGCTGGCGAGGTCCCAGACGAGGATCCGGCCCTGCTCATCACCACTGGCGAGGCGCTGGCCCTCGGAGTCGAAGGTCAACGTATGGATCCCACTCTTCGGGGCGACGAGTTCCGTCTGCAAGGCACCGGTGGCGGCGTCGAACAGGCGGATCACCGCAACCCCCTCGAGGCCGGGGCTGCTGCTGGCGATCCGGGTGCCGTCGGGGCTGAAGGCCAGCGTGATGACCCGTTCGTGGCGCCCGAGTGGCCGGGACGGGCGGTCCGATCCGATCGGTCGCAACTGGACCTGGTTCTGGGGCCCGACGTGGGCCAGCCACTGGCCGTCGGGGCTGAGATCGAAGGGGGTGGGATTCGTCTCGTCGAGGATCGTCCGGTCGTCGCGGTCGTGAATGGTGATGGCGGGAGGATCGGTCCAGCTCACGGCGAGCCGTCGGCCGCTGCGGTCGACGGTGCGCGCTTTGACGGCCTCGTCAACAACAAGGCGTCCGCGGTGCTCGCCGGCACGCTGACCTACGACGGCACGTCCCAGGGCGCCATCGACGTGGGGACCTCCGCGATCCAGCCCGGCGGCCTCACGTCGCAGAACTATGCGATCGCGTTCGGGCCCGGGACGTTGACGATCCACCGGGCCGACCTGACGGTCACGGTCAACCCGGCCGCAAAGCCCTACGACGGCCAGGCCTTCCGGGGCGGCAGCGTGTCGTTCGCGGGGTTTGTCAACGGCGAGAGCTCCGAGGTCCTCGGAGGAACCCCGGTCTACGGGGGGAATGCGCAGGGGGCGGTGGACGCGGGATCGTACAACCTGACCGTCGAGGGGCTGACCTCACCGAACTACGAGGTCCGCTTCGTCCCTGGCCTGCTTAGCGTCTTCAAGGCCGTGCTGAGCGTCACGGCCGAGGATGTCCGCAAGACCTTCGATGGGCAGGCCTTCTCCGGCGGCAACCTGACCTACACGGGCTTCGTCGCGGGTGAGACGCCGGCCGTGATCGAGGGCGCCCCGGTGATCGGTGGATCCGCCCAGGGCCGGAAGGATGCCGGCACCTACACGATCGTCCCGACCCCCGGCACGCTGGCCGCGCGGAACTACGCCTTCGCATTCATCGGCGGGGTCCTGAACATCGAGCGGGCGGTGTTGACCGTCCAGGCCGCCGACGCGAGCAAGACCTACGACGGCCAGGCCTACGCCGGCGGCAACGGCGGCGTGTTCGACGGCTTCGTCCCCGGCGAGTCGGAGAGTGTCCTGGCTGGCTCGCTCGGATTGGGCGGTTCCGCGCAGGGCGCCGTCCAGGCCGGGTCCTACGGCATCGTGCCCGGCGGACTGGCCTCGAACAACTACGCCATCGCGTTCGTCCCCGGCACCCTCACGGTGCACAAGGCCACCCTGACCGTGACGGCCGCCGACGCCAGCCGCCGGTACGCCGAGGCCAATCCCGGGTTCACCGCGACCCTGGGCGGCTTCGTGAACGGCGAGGACCTCGCCACCAGCGGCGTCGCCGGCTCGCAGGGGTTCACCACAACCGCCACCGCGACCAGCGCCCCGGGCGCCTACCCCATCGTGGCCGGGCCGGGCACACTCAGCGCGTCGAACTACACGTTCCGCTTTACCGATGGCGCCCTGAGCGTCACCCCCGCCGAGCTCGCGCTGCCTGGTTTCAGCGTGAACTCCCTGGCCGGTAGTCCCTTCACGGGCGCCGTGTTCTCGTTCGCGACCTCGGCCGCCCTCGCCGACCCGGGCGCGTACCTGGCCACGATCGACTGGGGTGATGGCACCTCGTCGACCGGCACGATCGCGGGATCCGGGGGCACGCTCACGGTGAGCGGTTCGAAGACGTACGCCAGCCCGGAGACGTACCCGGTCAGCGTCCAGATTCGCCACCGACTCGGCTACGCGAATGCCGCGACGGCCTCCGGCACGATGGCGGTGGCCTCGCTGGGTCAGGGCGTCACGGCCGGCCAGTCGGCGACCATGGAGTTCTGGAACGGGACCCGGGGCCAGGCGCTGATCAAGAGCTTCAACGCCGGCCCGGCCGACACGGGCCTCTCCGGCTGGCTGGCGTCGACCTTCCCGAAGCTCTACGGGGCCGCCGAGGGGGGCAAGAGCATGATCGGAAGGACCAACGCGGGGGTCGCGGCGACCTTCAGCAGCCTCTACGCCCTGGGCGGATCGCGGTATGACGCGGAGGTGCTGGCGACGGCGCTCAACGTCTATGCCACGACGCTGTCGCTCGGCGGTACGGCGGCCAGGGCCTACGGGTTCACCGTGAGCCTGTCTGGCCTGGGGGCCCGGTCGTACGACGTGGGCATCAACGGCGCGGCCTTCGGGGTTCCCAACAACTCGATCCGCAACGTCTATCAACTGCTGCAGGCCGTGAACGACCAGGCCGTCAACGGCATGCTCGACAACGGTTCGAACTCGCTCCTGGGAAAGGCCAAGAAGGTGCTGGGGGGCATCAACAAGGCGGGCGGCATCAAGAAGTAGCCCTCCCGCAGCGCTCGGCTGGCCCCGGAGATCGCCGAGGCAACCGCCTCGGGGCCAGCCGAGCGATCCGCGGTTGCGATCCGGGGTGGAGTGGCACCGGGCGAAGCCACCCACGCCGGGATCCGCCAGATCCGCGGCACGGTGCGTGGGCGCGCAGATGGCGCTGCCGGCCCGACCACGGTGCGCACGGTACGATCCGGAGGACCGCACCCGTGCCGATGGATGTGCCACGACTGGACACGAAGCGCAAGCCATCGGGCGCGAAGACGGCGGAGGTGGGGCGTTGGAGCTGGTCGTTTGATGGTCGAGCGGCTCCCATCCGGGGCGACGCGGATGATTGATCCGGTGCCGGTGAGGACCGGGCCGGTGACACGGGCCTCGAGCGACGAGGCGAGTGTCGCCTCGGCTTCCTCTTCGCGCCGCGTGCGGTGGTAGATCGAGCCGAGATTGTCCCTGCTGATGAGCGTCTCGGGTTAGTCCTCACCCTTGCTCCGGCGGATCACCGAGAGTGACGACTCGACGAGGGCCAGGGCCTCGGGGACACGTCTGATCGCCTGGCCGATCGAGGCCAGGCGGTCCATGGCTATGAGCGTCAGGGAGTGCTCTCCTCCGAGCACGCGGCGGGCCCGTTCGAGCGTGTCGAGGCCCGCGGCTTCGCCGCCAGAACTCCGCGAGGCGGTCCAGGGCGAGAGCCTCGGCGGCCACGGCATGGCCGCGATGGTGCTCCGCCTGGCGGCGCCGGCTGATCTCGCCGTCGGCAGCCCGGGCCGCGGCGCTCTCGGCCTGGATCGCCCTGGCCATCCCGATCGAGGTCCCGACGACGGTCGCCACCAGCGAACCGACCCGCACGACGCCCACGACGACCGGGCCGCGGTTGCAGCGGACGAACTTCCGGAGCCGGTCGCCGGACGAGGGCGGGTGAGCGAGGACCGGCTCGTCGTTGAGGAACCGCAGCACATCGGCGGCGAAGCCGTTGGCCGTCTCGGATCGGCGATTGGGATGATCCTCCAGGCTCCGCATCACGATCCAGTCGAGCTCCCCGCGGACCAGCCAGGTCAGCTTGGCCGGTTCGGTCTGACGCTTCGACGAGATCGCAGCCAGCGCAGCGCCCGGGTCGCTCAGCCGCGTACTCGGCCGCGTCGGCTCCTGCTCCCGGATGAGCCGGAGGAGCTTCTCCATAGGTGGCCCGTCGCATCCGCTCACGGTCCAGCGGCGTGCTGCCGGTCAGCAACTCGTAGAGCCACACCCGCAGGGAGGCGAGATTCGCGTGATCCATCGGGGCCAGCGCCTGACTCTCGGCCTCGACCCGGTCGATCCCCTGGAGGGAATCCATCCCGAGCTTGATGACCTTGAAGGCGACCCGTCGCCGAACCGGCCGGTGCTGTTTGGCCAGGAAGCCCGTGCCCATCCCCCCTCGCCGAACTGCTGGAGCCGTCGATGCGGGCCGATCGGATCGGCCGGCGCGGCCGGTGCCCCGCCCCGGATCGGGCTCCGAGGTTCGCCACGCCGGGCCGCGGGTCAAGGTCGACGGTCCGGCCCGATCCGCTCCCTTCCCTGCCAGCAGCTCGACGCCGGGGGCATGCCCGCGAGGAAGCTGTCCGGGCTCACATGCGACCACAGGAGCGAATCCACCCGGAGCCGCTGGGCGGCATCGCCGGCGCAGGCCTCGTCCAGGAACGCCGACCGCTCGCTCGGCGGTCGCTCCAGGGCCAGGTGGAAGCGTTCTTCGTCAACCATCGCCGTCCTCCGGGCTCCGACACCGGCGCCTTGATGGATCTCAAGGCGTCGCGCATTCTCCACGAGCATGTGTCGCATCGCCTGGGCCGCCGCGGCGATGAAGTGCCCACGGCTCCTCCAGTCCTTCGCGCGATCCGGGCCCGCGAGCCCCAGGGAGGCCTCGTGCACCAGCGCCCTGGCCTCGAGCGTGTGGCCCGCCCGCTCGCGTTCCAGCCGCCGTGCGGCCAGCAGGCTCAGCTTGTGATCCACCAGCGGGAGCAACTGCTCCGCGACTCGCGGGTCGCCGCACTCGATGGCCGAGAGCAGACGTGTCACGTCATCCAGCGGGGATGGGCCGCCGGGGGTCGGAGTTGACCAGCAAACCGGGTGGCCGGCGCTGGGAGCCCTCCAGACCTGCCGAGCCTGGGCGCGGCTCGCGGCACGATCGACTGGATCAGACCCGATGCGAAGCCCGCGTGACCGATTCTCCCGGCGGGCCGGGCCCAGGCGCTTGACCGCCGGCGGGTGCCCAGTTGGAGGATTCGACCGGGCCGCCTCACCCGACCGAGCCAGGGTCGGTGCTTGACGGGACACACTTTGCCGGGCAAAGTACAGACCCCGAAGCCACCCGGCGGGCGAGCCGGGCGGGAGCGGCGCGGCACCCCTGGGGCGATGAACTGATGCCACCCTTCGTCAACCCCGGGTCGATCGTCCGCAGCATCTGGGCGGACACGGACACCATCCTGTTCGTGTTCGCCGGGTCGGCCGCCGAGTTCGCCCTGAACCGGGCCGTCGACTGGCTCTTCTACACCGGCAGGCTCCCCGACGACCCGCTCGGGCGACTCTTCTCCACCGCGCGCTTCGCCCAGGACATCGTCTTCGCCGACCAATCGACCGCCCGTCGGACGCTGGATCGCATCCGGGAGGTCCATCAGGCCGTCGAGCGGAGCCGGGGTCAGGAGATCCCCGCCTGGGCCCATCGCGACGTGCTTTACATGCTCATCGACTACTCGGAGCGGGCCTTCGAACGCCTCCGGCGCCCCTTGACGGACGCGGAGCGGGCCGAACTCTACGAGGTCTTCCGGCGGGTCGGTGAGGGTCTGGCGATCCCCGAGTTGCCCGCGACGTACGAGGCCTGGCGGGTGGACCGGCAGCTCCACCTGGAGCGAGATCTGGTCCGATCCGACCTGAGCGATGCCCTCTACGCGCGATACCGCCTGCACCTGGGCCGATGGCGGTACGAGGTCCTGCTCGGGGTGCAAAGCCTCCTCGTGCCCGACCCGGTACGACACCTCCTGGGCCTGTCGCGCCGCCGCGGGATCGGCCCCGCGCTGTGGGCCTACCAGGCGACAGTCGGACTCGGCCTGCGGCGGCACGTCCAACGGCTCATCATGCCCCCTGCGGTCCTCCCCCAGATCCGTCGGATGGACGCTGCGGCCCGGGCCGGGCAGCTGGCCTGACTCCGGGAGTCTGGGACCAGCCGATCCGCCCGTGGCCGGAATACCGCCGGACACTCGATGAGCGGAGTCAGCATCCTGGAACCAGAGCGAGCCTGAAATCACGACGGCACGGTCGCGAAACCGCCCGTACCTGACAATCGAGCGTCGACGTATGACCGAAGTCTCCATGTGCGGTGTCGGCGATCAGGCAGGGTTGTCCAAGGAAGTTCCGCCACATGTTCCTCGACTGGCCACTTGATGCCAGCATCGCCTCGATTCTGGGTCAGATCGGCCTGCTGTTCATGGGTCAGGGCCTGTCGTTTGCAACCCTGCAGTCGGGGCGGACGGCCGACCCCAACGTGGCGATCACCGCCTTCGAGCGGACCATCAGACGCCTGTACCGCGGCGCGATCCGGTTCGCGAGCCTGTACGCCGACCGGTCGCTACCGTGCCTGGCGATCCGTACCCGTTCACGGCCCATGCCGGCCGGGGCCCTGATCAGGGGTGATCAGACCAACACGCCTGGCAAGGCCGCACCGAGGTTCCGGGCCCGCAGGCAGTCGGTCCGACGCCAGCTCACCCCATGACGCAGCGCCCGCTCCGCCGCGTTATTGTGCGGCGGCACGCCCTCGACTGTCGCAAACGTCCACAGGTGGGCGAAGCCGGCCAGAAGCTTGCGGCACACCTTGGCCGTCCAGGGGCAGTCGCACGCCGCACCCGACTCCAGCAGCGTCCGCACCACCCGCTTGAGACCCTCGGCGTACGAGCGCAGGGTCGACCGGGTGATCGAACCGGCCTCGTGCCGCTGCCACCACGCCAAGACCGATCCCGAGAAGTGCAGCAGCCTGGCACCGACCGTCTGCCCCCCGGCGGCCCGATCGGTCCTCGACACGAAGTCGCGACCGAGATGAGACCAGCACGTCTGGCGCCCTGGAGCGCGGGCGGAGGTCGAAAAGCGGTCGCAGATGACGACCGGTCCGACCGGTAGGCCGACCAGCGCGTGCAGGGCGCGGCCCCCCGCGAGCGGGCGATGCGGAAGGCCGTCGCACTGATCGTGACCGCGGTCCAGAGCCAGGCCCGCGGTCGCTCCTCGCGCCAGCCGGTCTCGTCGACCCCGGCGGCGGCCGCCGCGTCGTCGCCCCGAGGGTGGCCGGGGCGGTCGTCGCTTGACGTGGAGTGGATCACTCGAAGGCGGTTTCGACGAACTGGAGGAGTTCTGGTCCATGCGGGCTGCCAGGGCCGCGTCGCGCCGCTCCAGCGAATGGATCACGATCAGGAGGGCCGCCTGGGCGGCGGCTGGGACCTGGTCCCAGAGCTCCTTCGGGATGGGCGGTTCGGCGCTCATGACGTCGTTGGACCCGCAGCCGTCCCAGGGCGCCAGCCACTACTCCCCGTGAACGGGTACCTCACGCGAAATCTAGGTTTGGGGATCGTTGCGTCCAGTTCGCTGGCGATTCAGGATTCGGCTGACCAGCAAATGCAAACCACTCGCGCCCGGGACCAGAACCGATCGGCGGATCGCGTCTGCGGGTGGGTCGGCACGGGACGGCTTGAGGTTGAGAATCGCATAGGCCACGTCGGCGCCGGAGTGGACCGAGGCCACTCGCCGTCGGAGGCCTGGATCCGCGGCCAGGAGCCGGGGCCACTGATCCGGGACTGCGGCCGAGAAGCGCTCGATGAGCGGGTGCAGGCTGGCCTGCAGGGCGGGCACGATCGCGAGGTCTTCCTGCGGCTTCCGACCCGCATGGCGGACGTAACGCTCGTAGCCGCGCACGATCGAGCCCAGCTCGCGACGCCCGCGGTAGGCCACCACGCCGAGCCAGGCGTCACCGGTGTGCAAGAGCCCCAGCTCGTTGTGCACGGTGTGGATCACATCGATGTCCGGGATCAAATGCTCCATGGCATAGCAGAGGTCCAGGGGAATATCCTGACGCCGCTCCAGCCGCTGGTAGTAGAGCTCGATGGGATCCAGGGTGAGGACAACCTGGAGGGGCCGGCGAGCCTCCGGATCCAGGTAGGGTCCGGCCGCCACGGCGTCGAGGAACAGGTACGGGATATTCGAGCCCGCCACATCACAGAGCAGCGCCTGCGCCGGATCGCCGCCGGGCTGGCAGAGAATCGCGCAGTGCTGCCAGTGGCGTTGAGCATCCCGACTGGTCTCGGCGGCGAACGTACGTTGATCGAGAAGTGATCGCAGGGCCCGGAACGGGAACTTGCCCGATGCCTGCTCACCTCCGAGGACGATCTCGGGCTGGAATCTATAAGCATGAGCGATGAAGTACAGCGCCATCGCCTTCTCGGCGCAGTTGCCTCCATCCCCTTCCAGGATCCGATCGAGCGTCTCGTCGCAGCTCTTGAACGGTGTGCCGGGAGCGAGGTACCGGGAGTACGTCTCGTAGGGCGCAGCGTGGAGCCGGCGAGTGATCGCGCCCAGAAACCGCCGGGCCCGATCGGGCGTATCCCGCCGCAGCACGGCCTCAGCCTCGGACCCGCAGGCCTGGACCACGACCGACTCGACGAATCCGGAGTATCGATCCTCCCGTAGGTGCCAGCGACGGCTCAGATGGGCCGGCCAGTTCCGTGGGTAGCCCGACCGCGATCGGTCGAGCTCGATCGACATCGGCGCCGCGCCGGAAGGCACATCGAGCGGCCCGGTCGGGTCGCAGACCCGGCCGCCAGACCGGAACTGTAGCCCCGAAATCGGCTCGCCCAGCGCCCCCTGCGGCGAGAGCCGGAATAGCCCATCGGCAAACCGCAATCGCTCCAGCTCGGGGCCGGACCAATCCCGTCCGCGGTCGCGGATCGTGGTCGGTACCGAGGCTCGGAATGCCTGGAGCACGTCAGCCGGGGTGAGGGCCCGATCGGTGGGGCGGGGCACCGAGACGATCTGGCTGGCGAGGCGGACCGGATCGACGAGCGTGACGGTCAGCCGAGCTGGAGCGTCAGAGCATCCCGCCCCCGAAGCCGCCGCCTCCATTGCCATTCCGATTCCCCCGACAACTGAACAGCATGAGCGGGAACGTCAGCAGTGCGAGCAGCGCCAGGGCCAGGCGAGAGAGGAAGCGCCGGCGGCCCACCCGTACGGTCGGGCCGGTCACACCGCTGGTGTTGCTGGGCGGAAACAGCGCCCACTGGACCAGCTCGGCCCGGGCTTCCTCGTGGCAGTGGAATTCGAGGACCAGGTCGAGGATCTTGTCGTTGAAGCTACCGTTGTCGAAGACGCTGGTTCCGAGGTGACTGTGGATCGAGTCCTCGGTGTTGACCGGACCGGGCCCATGATTGATGTGGTACATCAACTTACCGCCACGGGCCTGCACCTGGGCGATCATCTGACGGAGCAGGGCGTACTTCTTGTGCAACAGCGGGTCGACCCCGAGCCAGGCCTCCAGCCAGCCGTCCATCTCCTTCACCTGCTCGGGCCGGGGTGAGAGGAAGTAGGACTGCATCAGGCTGCGAATGGAGTCGTGCTCGAGCCGTTCATCCAGGTACACGAAGAAGCAACGGTCCAGCTCGGTGTCCTCCGGGGTGATCCGGAGGCAGAACGGCTCGCCCTCATACCGACTCAGGTTGCTCGGCTGATAGGTCAACCGCTCGCCGGGCGCGGTCTTGGCGTAAGCCCCCATGAACGCACTCCCGGTTGGCCACGGCCCCGATCGATTCTGGAATGGTCCCAACGACCCGACCCGACGCCACACCGACCGCGTGATGCGCCGGCCCCAGGCTAGTCGTGCGACGCGATCCGATCAAGCGCCATCGTCCCGGCCGAGTCCCGAGGGCCTGCGACGGCCCGCGGACCGGGCGGGCCTTGTGGTCGTCGCATCGGAGACCCGCCCCGTACCGAGATAACGGCGGTGATCGGTCACACGACGGAGTTTGCGGGCGTCGGCTGCGACAACATCGCGGAACTCCAGGGCAAATCGGACTAACCCGAAGTGGTGCAAGTCGTCGAGCTCGAAGATCCGGTAACGGAGCACGTCCAGCAGCTGCGCTTCGAGGGGCGCGAACCGCGCGGGCAGGGTCAGGTGCATGAGGGTGTGGCCGTCCGACTCGGGCACGTCACTCAAGACGATGGTCAACCCGTCCAGCGATCCGACCACGGCCTGCAAGGCGGCCAGGATGGTCGCGTACCGCAGTTTCAGGCCGGCCAGGACGAAGCTCTCCTGGGTCCGCTCCACAACGCTGAGCCTGGGCGTGGAGTCGCCACAGGCGCACGGTGCATTCGTCAGTCGCACCATGTCCCCGACCCCGTACTTCACGACCGGGTGGTCGCGGAGGTGCCAGGTCGTCAGGCACAGCTCCCCCTGGATCGTCTGATCGTCGACCGGCTGGGGCCTGAGGACCGTGGCGCCGATCCGGGTAGGATCCAAGTGGCAGCCCTCTCCGAGGGTGCACTCGCCGGCCATCCCCCCGGTCTCCGTGGTGCCGTAGAACGAGAACACCTGACAGCCCAGGGTGGCCTCGACCTCGCGACGCAATCCGGAGGGCATCGGCTCACCCATGAAGATCAACGACCGGATTGGAGACTGCCCCCTGGGCCAGTACCCCTGAAGGTGGGGCCAGCAGCGCGCCAGCAGGCTCGGGAGGGTCAGGAACACCGCGGGTTTGAGCTGACGCAGCGGTTCGAGTGAGCGGGCATAATCGCGATTCAGGTGCAGGTACGTGCTGCGAGCCGCCCCGACAGCCCGGGCCGCTCGCGCATAGAACTCGTAGATCTCGGGGAAGCCCACGTCGGCACACACGAATGTGTCGCCACCCCGCAGGCCAGCCCGGCGAAAGACGGCCTCGGTGATGGCCTGCTCGGCGAGCTCGTCGGCCGGGCTCGCCAGCCGGAGCACACACTGACCGGAGGTGCCGGAACTGTAGTCGCAGACGAACCTCTCACCGTGCAGCCGCGATAATGCCTCAGGCTGGAGGATCTCCCGGTAATCGTCCCGGCTCGTGGTCGGGAACCGGCCGTGGAGCTCGATCGGGGGATCGTCCGGCGACAGCCCGGAGCGTTCCATCACGGACCGGTAGTGACCCGAGACCCGGTGGATCCAGGTGAAGAAGCGCCGCATCTGGTCGAGATCGCGCGGACTACTCCCGAGGAGGCTGACCGAACCATCCTCGTGCCGGTGGAACTGAGGCGGCATCACGATCCTCCCTCCGCCGTCGGCACCCGGCAGTTCAGACCGAATCGCACCAGCGGGAAGCACGACGCCTGGAGTTTGGTCACATGCGTCAGTCCAGACCTCGCATCCACTTCCAGGAGCAGCTGATCGGGGTCCGTGTCGTACCCACCCTGACCCCCGGCGCGGGCGCCGATCAGGTCGATGCCATCCGCGTAGAGCAACGCCGGAAATTCTCCAGGATCGAGACGACCCTCTCCGCACTGCTCCACCAGCCAGACCGTGTGGGGGGATCGGTCGAGTGTGTGCCGCTGACTCCGACCGCTGACCAGCACGATGTGGTCGGGATCGTGGCGGGCTACCTCCTGGACCAGTGGCTCGGCGGGATCGTGCGCGAAGTGGATCGAGGTCTGGAAGCCTTCCCAGTAGAGGCCCTTGGCCAGCTCGCAGGCGAACGGGCCGCGGCGCGGGTCGGCCACGATCAGGAAGCGGGGGGCCGCCTGGAGATCGACGCCCAGGTGCTCGAGCGCCCGGACGATCCGACGCTGCCGGAGCACCAGCTCGAGCTCATCCTCAGGAACTGCAAACGGGAACCGGCTGGCGTCGCGGCTGTAGGGCGGCAACACGCCCAGGATCGCCTCGCGATGGAATACGCAGTCGAGCAGGCCCGCGGCCCGGTGATAGTCCGACGCCGTGAGGAATGGAATCTCCCGGGAATCGGCGGGCTCCCGCCCGTAGAGGTCGGCATAAAACCGCGTCCCCCGGAAGGCCCGGCGGGCGGCCACCTCGAGCGGATGGCTCGATTCTCCAGGTCGCCCGCGCGGCAGTGAGCCGTCGGTACCGTCCTGCGCGGGCCGGCCGTGCCGCCGGCGCCAGCGGGTGTAGGTGGACCGGCTGATGCCCAGTTCTTCGCAGACCTGCGTCACCGACCGCCCCTGGGACCGCAGCGCCTCGGCCGCCCGCAGCCGATCGCCGTCCGGATCATTCGTCTCACGCGGCGTCTGCGTCATGGCCCCTCCGAAGCGCCTTCCGCGCCGTTTCGATCTCTGGAGCGGACTCGCCTCGAGCCAGGACTGTCCCGCGCGGACAGATCCAGAGTTTCGGCAGGCGGGATTGGAGTTCAAGGGCTCGGCGGGCGACGAATCAGCTCGATGGCCGCATCGGCCAGCACCCGGCCGGCCTCGGGCGCCATCCGGCTGGGGGGGCCGAACGTGCACTCGTAGCCGCCGCGTCGGAACGCCGCCTCATGGGGCAGGTAGCCGACCATGCCGTTGGCGTAGCAGACGACCAGGGTCCGGATCGGCCAGGTGGCCTCCTTGATCCGCAGGCCATGCTCGACGAACGACTCCGACGGCTGTGCCGCCAGCGCCACATCGCCAAGCCGGATCACCTGGACCTCGGCGGCCTCGGCCTTCTGTTCCCGGATCAAGCTCACCAGCGGCGGGATCGTTCGCTCGTAGTAGCCCGGCTCGCCGAACCGCTGGGCACCGGGGGTGGTCCCCTGGACCTCGGCCTCATTCAGCTTGCGATACGGCAATCGCACGGTCGTGGACCGCGACGAGACCAGGGTTGGCTGGGACCAGGTCGATTTTTCGAGCGCCTGCATCACATCGTCGGCCAGGATGCGGCCGATCTCGTCCAGCGTCTTGACCGGGCGACCCTTCGGATCGTCGTATGCAATGTTACCAGCGGCTCCCTGGAGGAAGAGCGTCACGGGGATGCCCCGCAACCTGAGATCGCGAGCGACGGAGCCGGGATAGCCAGCGCTGAAGATCGGGTCGCCGCCGTGGTGGGTCGGATGGCAGGCGAAATTCACCAGTGCCCCGCGGATGCCGCCATCGGGACCGCGAAAGGCGAGCACGGCCACCTCGGGATCGATGGGTCCCTCGAAGCCCAGAGCGGCCGGATCGGTGAAGGAGCCGTGAGTCCTCACGGTACCGTCGCGCATCAGGATCCGGCGATTGGTGGCCACGTCGAACTCGAAGGCCGTCCCGGCCGCCATCTCGCAGACCTCGCGGGCGATCAGCGCCTGACCCACGGCCTCGACGGTCGCCTCGAACAGCCGCTGGATGTAATGCTCGTCGCGCGGCAAGGCCTCGTCGATCATCGCCGGACCGGAATGGTTGTGCGTGGCCGTCACCATCACCCGGTCGCCGGGCAGGTCGTGGCGAGTGCTCACCAGCTTGCGAATCGCGGCGGTGTCGGCCGCGCTGACCTGGGCGACGTCGAGCTGAATCACGACGACGGGTGGGGCCGCGTCGAGCTGAAACACTGCCGCGCGCGTGAAGAGCGGGTCCAGCGCCGATTCGCCCACGAGCTTCGAGTTCCATCCCTGGCGCGGCGTCCCCCTGGGCGGCGTGATCTCCACCGCGCCAAACCCCGCTCGGAACGTGCTGGCCGAGGCGACCGGAGCCAGCAGGGTCAGGCAGACTCCAAGGATCCCACTCAGCCTTCGCATCCACCCCTCCTGCGGGACAGCCGATCGTCCCGGAGTTCGCCGGTACCCTCGAGCGGACACGACCCAGGCGTCGTTCGAGCCGCCCCGATTCCTGACCGGTTGCTGATCATAGCCGATCGGCCGGGTCTGGTCGGCCGGTCTCCCACCCGCAACGGCTCGCGGTGCCAGTTCCTGGTGGAGATCGCCGCGCATCACGGCACTCGCCACCAGCAGAATGAATGGGCGCATGGATTGACTTGGTGATCTTTAGGTTTGATTATGACCACGTCTCGACTGGTCTCAATGTCCGGTGCGTGTGCTGAAGGCGGGTGTCTCAGACCGTCCTGTGGGCGGCGCCGGAGGATTCCATTCGACTGCCGATTGACGGTTTTTGCCGCGCTGCACTGGCGGCGGAGACTGGGTCGCTCCGATCGCTGAAGGAGAGCTGCACCATGTCCACTCCTCGCCGAGGCTCCTGGTTCACATCCCGGGTGCGAAACCGCTCTCGGCGCGGTCGCCAGAGCATCGTTTCGCGGCCTGGATCGGGGGAACTCCTGGAGGCCCGCTGCCTGCTGAGCGCGATCCCCACGATCCCGGGTGCGGGCCTTCCGACCTCGGAACTGTCCGTCGCGACCGGGCAGACCCGGATCATCGACGTCGGGACGACTCCGGTCCTGGACCTGAGCGGCGACCTGGAGAATCAGGGCACCCTGTACTTCATCTCCACGAATCCGCTGGTGCAAAGCGTCACGATCCGGGCCCGGAACATCGTCGGTGGCGACGGGTCGCTGATGACCACAGCGCTCCCTCCCGAGGGCCTGGCCGGTTGGAGCGGCGCCGTCGGCAACCTGAGCCTGCGGCTGGTCGCGACGCTGGATCTCGTCAACCACGGCACGATGTCGAGCGCCGGCACGCTCACCGTCCTGGCCGGCGGCAGCATCACCAACGCGGCAACCGCCGCCAGTCCGGCGTTCCTGCAAGCGGCCGCCGGGATCGATCTGCTGGCGGATGTCGTCGCCAATCATGGCGTTGTGGCGGCGACGGCCGGCGACATCCACGTCGCCGTGCCATCGCGCTACGCCTCCGCAGTCCAGGCGTCGGCGGGCGGCCTCCTGCCGGCGGTGGAGTCGGAGATCCTCGACATCGACAACACCTCGGGCGTGGTCAAGGCGCCCGACGGCACGATTCACGTCGGCGGGGTGGAGCTTGGTCCGGCGGCGCACCTGTCCCTGAGCGGAGGTGACTTTTCCGCACGATCGATCGACGTGCAGGCCGGCCAGGGCACCCTCGGGGTCGATCTGAACCGGGTCACTGGCACCGTCCACGTGGCAGCCGGTTCCGCGTGGTTGGCTGCCCGGGCCGGGGTCCTCGAACTGGGCAGCCTCTGCGTGGCCGGCGATCCCACGTTCTACAACCTGGGCGACATCGTGCTCGTCGGGGATATCACGGTCGGGCAAAGCCTGGCGATCCTCGCCACCGGCAACATCAGCGCCGACAAGGCGGTCGTCATTCGGGCCACAGACCCGCTCCGGGGCGGGCACGACGTCACCCTGGTCGCGGGGGCCGACCTCGTGCCGGCGGGGGCGCCGGCAGGAAGCCCGACCCTGCCTCCGGGAGTGCCGCTGGCGCCGGGCCAGAGCGTCCGGGTCCAGGGCGGGAGCACCACCGGGGGCACCATCTCCCTGGCCGGGTCCAGGATCGACACCCGCGCGACCGGGGCGAACCAGCCAGGCGGCAGCGTCACACTGATCGCCTACGGCGGTGTCGGAACGGGCGGGATCGCGGGCGTGAGGGTCGTCTCGGGCGGGGCCGGGACCGGGGCGGCCGGCGGCGTCACGGTGATCGCGGGGGGGACAGCCGGCGCGAGCGGGGCGGCGATCTCGGGGATTTCCGTGAACGCCATCGGCGGCACCGGCAAACCCCCGGCCGCCGTCGGCCTGTTCGCGGCGCAGCCGATCGCCGGCGGTGGCGGGATCACCTTCGACGCCACCGGGAGCGCCGTCGGAGGCCGCACGTTCGCCATCGGGGACCTGACTGCGGGCGACATCCTGCCTGGGCCTGGCGGCGGGATCCACACCGACGGCGGCACGATCGAGATCAAGACGGCCGGGAGGTTCATCAATCCGGCCGTTGTCAGCAGCAGCGGGGCGCACACCGGCGGCGACGCGGGCGACCTCACGATCCTCGCCGGGTCCATCCTCGTGCAGGCGCCGCTGCTGGCCGTCGGCGCGGGCGGCGCCGATGGGTCGTTCGGGGCCGATGGCGGCGACGGAGGCCAGGGAGGGCGGGTCACGCTCGAGGGCACGCGCGGGATCTCGATCGACGCCCGGATCCAGGCTGATGCCGGCGCCGGCGGCAATGGCGGCGATGCCGTGATCTCCGGGCGGTCCGGGGGCCTGGGTGGCAACGGCGGCATGGCCGGATCGATCCGGCTCACGACGACGGACGCGGCGATCAGCCTGGC